>NZ_JBEYWE010000088.1:0-1011 GCF_040644295.1 Streptomyces sp. NPDC047000 | reverse complement strand
CGAGAACGTGCACTTCTACGGCACCCACTCCGTCGACATCGACGGAGAACTCGCCCAGCTCGACACCGACGGCTACCGGCCACTGCGGCTGGCCGGCGTCGCCCCGCTGAGCAGCTGACCGCGCTCCGGCGAGTCTGAGCCTGACGGCCAGTGCTGGGAGCAAGCCCAGGCGTGCAGCCGGTCGGTCTCGGCGCGCTCTCCTTCGGTGGAGGCCCAAAGCTCGACGCAGGGTGGCGGCGAGCGCGCCGAAGGGCCGGACCCGGATGCGGCAGCGACCGGCCTGGCGATCCTCAGGCGGCCTCCGCTGGGAGCTTCCTCAGATCAGCCAGGCTGTCGGCCAGCGTCTTGCTCCCCAGCATAGCGACGACGACGTCCTCGATTTCGTCCGTGAGCCCTCTGAAATAGCGGCACGCCTTGGTCGTGACCTCGCAGACATGCGGCACCTCGTCACGCTGATCCCAGATCAGCTTGCCTGCGACAGCTGAGCGGTAGACCTCGCTCAGCGTGATCTCCGATGCCGACCGCCCCAGACCGAGCCCGCCGGTGCGGCCGCGGACGGAGGTCACCAGTCCGTCATGCACGAGCGGCACGGCCAGTGCGCGTACGAAGCTCGGGTTGTTGTCCAGCTTGGATGCCAGCTCGGTCGAGCTGACCGTCGGCCTTCCCGACTCGGCGGCGTCGGCGATCAGCATCATCATGATCAGCGTCGTGGGGAACCTCAGGTCGAACACGCGAGCCCACCCTTCCCGGCGGATATGCAAGTTTGACACTTGCGATTGCCTGGAGTCATACGTAAGTTTCAGACATGCATATTACTTCACAGGGCCAAAGCCCTGCCACGACCGACAACCTGCTCACCCCCGTGCGGGTCGGCGCCCTGGAGCTGCCCAACCGCCTCGTGATGGCGCCCATGACCCGCAAGCGCGCCAACGAGGACGGCGTTCCCCAGCCCGTCATGGCGCAGTACTACGCCCAGCGCGCGTCGGCCGGACTGATCATCACCGAGTCGGC
>NZ_JBEYWE010000087.1:0-1028 GCF_040644295.1 Streptomyces sp. NPDC047000 | reverse complement strand
GGAGCTGTCGAAGGTGGGACTGGCGATTGGGACGAAGTCGTAACAAGGTAGCCGTACCGGAAGGTGCGGCTGGATCACCTCCTTTCTAAGGAGCACTTCTCACCGGGTCCTTCGGGGCACGGTCAGAGGCCAGTACACCGGCGAACGCCCGGTGCTGGTTGCTCATGGGTGGAACGTTGATTATTCGGCACACTCGGCCTGCTCTGGTCACCAGTACTGCTTCGGCGTGGAACGTGATCGGTGGGGGTCTGGGGGTGTCGGGCACGCTGTTGGGTGTCTGAGGGAATGAGTGATCTTCCTTCAGTGCCGGCCCCGGTGTACTCGGACCTGTGAGGGTTCGGGGTGACGGGTGGCTGGTCGTTGTTTGAGAACTGCACAGTGGACGCGAGCATCTGTGGCCAAGTTTTTAAGGGCGCACGGTGGATGCCTTGGCACCAGGAACCGATGAAGGACGTGGGAGGCCACGATAGTCCCCGGGGAGTCGTCAACCAGGCTTTGATCCGGGGGTTTCCGAATGGGGAAACCCGGCAGTCGTCATGGGCTGTCACCCATACCTGAACACATAGGGTATGTGGAGGGAACGCGGGGAAGTGAAACATCTCAGTACCCGCAGGAAGAGAAAACAACCGTGATTCCGGGAGTAGTGGCGAGCGAAACCGGATGAGGCCAAACCGTATGCGTGTGAGACCCGGCAGGGGTTGCGTATACGGGGTTGTGGGATCTCTCTTCTGTCGTCTGCCGGCGGCAGGGCGAGTCAGAAACCGTTGATGTAGGCGAAGGACATGCGAAAGGTCCGGCGTAGAGGGTAAGACCCCCGTAGTCGAAACGTCAACGGCTCGTTTGAGAGACACCCAAGTAGCACGGGGCCCGAGAAATCCCGTGTGAATCTGGCGGGACCACCCGCTAAGCCTAAATATTCCCTGGTGACCGATAGCGGATAGTACCGTGAGGGAATGGTGAAAAGTACCCCGGGAGGGGAGTGAAATAGTACCTGAAACCGTGTGCCTACAAGCCGTGGGAGCGTCGGA
>NZ_JBEYWE010000085.1:0-1096 GCF_040644295.1 Streptomyces sp. NPDC047000 | reverse complement strand
CCGGCGCCCGGTACCGGACCGCCCGCAGGTGATCACGCCCACTCTACGACCGGCCACCGACAGAGCCCCCGGTTCCCGGGTATCCGGCGGGGAGGTGGCAGACGGCTCAGGGGACGTGACGGTAGATCTCGCGGCGGTTCCCGGCGGCCAGGACCCATACGATCAGCTTGCCGTCCTCGACCGTGTAGACGATCCGGTGATCGCCGACCCTGAGACGCCACCGGGCGTTGTGCCCTTGGAGGGCCTTGATGTCGAACGCCCCGATGTCGTCCCGGTCCATCGCCTTCTGGAGTTCGGCCAGGCGGTGGAGGATCCGCAGGGCGTCCGGACGGGGGATCTTGAGCATGTCCCTCTGGGCGTGCGGCGTGAACCGCGTGACGTATCCCATCGGCTCAGCTCTCACGATCGCGGAGAAGAGCAGCCATCCCCTCCAGCGAGACCGACCCTTCCGTGCCCTCGGACTCCGCCTCGTCCGCCAACCGGTTGAGCCACGCCTCCTCCGCGTCCTCCGCGAGCCGCCGCAGGCGCTGGTACTCCTCGATGTCGATCACCACGGCTTCCTGCCTGCCGCGCCGGGTGATGATCGTCGGCGTCTCCTCCCGGTGGGCGCGGTCTATGACGTCGGCGAGGTGATTGCGGACTTCGGCCATGGACTCGACTACCGGCTCACTCATGTCACGAACGTAGCAGATGTACATCTTGATGGCTTGACGGCGCTTCTTCATGCCGACGGGCTCGGACGCCGGTCCAGCCCGGCGTCCGGCACTGCCTGTTCCGTGGCCGTCGGGTCGCACCCGATCCACCGCAGCAGGGCGGCACGGGCGGACTCAGCCCGTTCCGCGCGCTCCTCCGGGGCGAGCCGGTCACAGACCTCGGCCGGGGCGGAGCCGGGGGCGTCGGGGATGCGCACTTCCTCGTACGGCAGCCGCCAGGAGATGGGCGGGAGGGGGTACTCCGCCCAGACGGTCTTGCCGGGGCCGTCCGGGCGGGGGTGCCAGTCCCAGCGGGCGGCCAGCCGGGACACCAGCAGCAGGCCGCGGCCCGCCTCACCGGTCCCGGCGGCCTCCGGGGTCCCGGGGCGGCGCGGGAGGCGTTC
>NZ_JBEYWE010000084.1:0-1286 GCF_040644295.1 Streptomyces sp. NPDC047000 | reverse complement strand
CGTCAGTCCGTATACATCGCCTTACGGCTTCGCACGGACCTGTGTTTTTAGTAAACAGTCGCTTCTCGCTGGTCTCTGCGGCCACCCCCAGCTCACCGTGTAAAACGGATCACCGGACGTGGCCCCCCTTCTCCCGAAGTTACGGGGGCATTTTGCCGAGTTCCTTAACCATAGTTCACCCGAACGCCTCGGTATTCTCTACCAGACCACCTGAGTCGGTTTAGGGTACGGGCCGCCGTGCAACTCGCTAGAGGCTTTTCTCGACAGCATAGGATCATCCACTTCGCCACAATCGGCTCGGCATCAGGTCTCAGCCACAAGGTGTGCGGATTTGCCTGCACACCGGCCTACACCCTTACCCCGGGACAACCACCGCCCGGGATGGACTACCTTCCTGCGTCACCCCATCACTCACCTACTAACCGCTTGGGCCGGCGGCTCCACCACTCCCCTCAACTCCGAAGAGATCAGGGCGGCTTCACGGCCTTAGCATCACGATGCTCGATGTCTGTCGCTCCACAGCGGGTACCGGAATATCAACCGGTTATCCATCGACTACGCCTGTCGGCCTCGCCTTAGGTCCCGACTTACCCTGGGCAGATCAGCTTGACCCAGGAACCCTTGGTCAATCGGCGCACACGTTTCCCACGTGTGAATCGCTACTCATGCCTGCATTCTCACTCGTCAACCGTCCACAACTCGCTTACGCGGCTGCTTCACCCGGCAGACGACGCTCCCCTACCCATCACAGCGGGCGTTGGCCCTATAGCTGCAATGACACGACTTCGGCGGTACGCTTGAGCCCCGCTACATTGTCGGCGCGGAATCACTAGACCAGTGAGCTATTACGCACTCTTTCAAGGGTGGCTGCTTCTAAGCCAACCTCCTGGTTGTCTGTGCGACTCCACATCCTTTCCCACTTAGCGTACGCTTAGGGGCCTTAGTCGATGCTCTGGGCTGTTTCCCTCTCGACCATGGAGCTTATCCCCCACAGTCTCACTGCCGCGCTCTCACTTACCGGCATTCGGAGTTTGGCTAAGGTCAGTAACCCGGTAGGGCCCATCGCCTATCCAGTGCTCTACCTCCGGCAAGAAACACACGACGCTGCACCTAAATGCATTTCGGGGAGAACCAGCTATCACGGAGTTTGATTGGCCTTTCACCCCTAACCACAGGTCATCCCCCAGGTTTTCAACCCTGGTGGGTTCGGTCCTCCACGAAGTCTTACCTCCGCTTCAACCTGCCCATGGCTAGATCACTCCGCTTCGGGTCTTGAGCATGCTACT
>NZ_JBEYWE010000083.1:0-1293 GCF_040644295.1 Streptomyces sp. NPDC047000 | reverse complement strand
GAGGAGTACCTGGACTCGGAGAAGTACCAGCTGCGCCCCCGTGACTGGGAGGCCGCCGAGCGCGAGGGACGCAGCATCGCGCCCCTCATCGAGCGTCTCAACACCATCCGGCGGCAGAGCCCGGCGCTGCGGCAGCTGCGCGGGACCCACTTCCACGGCGCGGACCAGGAAGCGGTGATCGCGTACTCGCGGCACAGCGGCTCGAACACGGTTCTGGTCGTCGCGAACCTCGATCCTCATCACACCCAGGAGGCCACGGTGTTCCTGGACCTGCCGCACCTGGGCCTCGACTGGCACGAGTCATTGCCGGTGCGCGACGAGCTCACCGGTGAGACCTACCACTGGGGCAGGGCGAACTACGTACGCCTGGAACCGGGTACCCGGCCGGCACACGTGTTCACCGTCCTGCGACCGTCCACCCCGCAGATCGGAGGGTCCCCCACAACATGATCGTCAACGAGCCCGTCCCGGACACCTTCGAGGACACCCCTGCCAAGGACCGGGACCCCGACTGGTTCAAGCGTGCCGTCTTCTACGAGGTCCTCGTCCGTTCCTTCCAGGACAGCAACGGGGACGGTGTCGGCGACCTCAAGGGCCTCACCGCCCGGCTGGACTACCTCCAGTGGCTGGGCGTGGACTGCCTGTGGCTGCCGCCGTTCTTCAAGTCCCCGCTGCGGGACGGCGGCTACGACGTCTCCGACTACACCGCGGTCCTCCCGGAGTTCGGCGACCTCGCCGACTTCGTGGAGTTCGTCGACGCCGCCCACCAGCGCGGCATGCGCGTCATCATCGACTTCGTCATGAACCACACCAGCGACCAGCACCCGTGGTTCCAGGAGTCGAGACGCGACCCCGACGGGCCCTACGGCGACTACTACGTGTGGGCCGACGACGACAAGCAGTTCCAGGACGCCCGGATCATCTTCGTCGACACCGAGGTGTCCAACTGGACCTACGACCCGGTCCGCAAGCAGTACTACTGGCACCGGTTCTTCTCCCACCAGCCGGACCTCAACTACGAGAACCCGGCGGTGCAGGAGGAGATCCTCTCCGCGCTGAAGTTCTGGCTCGACCTCGGCATCGACGGGTTCCGGCTGGACGCGGTGCCGTACCTGTACCAGGAGGAGGGCACCAACTGCGAGAACCTGCCCGCCACGCACGAGTTCCTGAAGCGGGTGCGCAAGGAGATCGACACGCAGTACCCGGACACGGTGCTGCTGGCCGAGGCGAACCAGTGGCCGGAGGACGTGGTCGACTACTTCGGCGACTACGCCGCCGGCGGCGACGAGTGCC
>NZ_JBEYWE010000082.1:0-1405 GCF_040644295.1 Streptomyces sp. NPDC047000 | reverse complement strand
GTCTGTACACCCGTCGATGACCGATCCACAGAGAGACGGATCAAAAGGTGTGTTGTGATATGCGCACCATGGACGCACCACAAGCGCACCGGATCGAGCGAGGAACAAGGGGGAACCACGGTGAACGCGGCCCGGCCCGACGAGGCCCCATCTTGGCCGTTCCCCCAGGTCAACGCTCGCGCCTGCCGCAAATGATCGCAGCTTCCCAAACTGAGGGCCCCCGTCCTGGCGGCTCCGGAGGCGTTCTACGGTCCGGCCGGCGCGGCTTGCTCCGGTCGACGGCATGGCAGCGTGGCTGACCCCGGTGGGGGTACAGCAGGCACACGCGCGCCTGATCGGGCGGCACTCTCGCAGTCGTGGCTGACTGTCGTCGACTGAGGTCCAGGCAAATTCCTCATCGGATCACTCAGCAGATGTCAGCCCACCTGGCCCGGCTTGAACGGGCTGGCCCCCTCCACAACGGGCCGGTGCTGCGGGTCTACAGCGGGCCGGCCGACGCAGGCAGGATGATCGTAGGGCAATGCTCCTGCACCCGCACCGGTGTTTGCCGCGCCCGCGAAGCGACGCCCGGTGCGTGTCTCACTGCGTGACAACGCCCACGAACAGCGGCTGACAAGCGCGGACGTCTGCGGACCATCGCACCGGGTGAGGGGCGCGCCAGCCTCAGGTCGAGGACCCACCGCAGTTGCCTCGGGACGAGGAGGTCGGAGCCGGCTCGCCGAGCGCCATCGCCTGCGCCATGTGGTGGTCGTCAGCCAGCCGTCTTGGCGATGATGCGTTCCACCTCCTCTCGGCCGAAGGCCCGCAGAGTCGTGGAACGGATGTTGCCCATCCCGCCGCGTTGCAGGAGTGCTGCGGTGGCAGTTTCGTCGTCAGGCGCCTCGACGACGGCCACGACGTCGTACGGACCGAGGGTCCAGTAGAGGTTCAGGAGCCTTACCCCGAGCTTCTGTAGCTCCGCATCGAAGGTCTCGGCGCGCTTCGCGGTGTCCTTGTAGTTTCGGAGCCCTTGATCGGTCCAGTTCAGCAAGGTGACGTACGTCGGCATGTTCTTTCACCTCCACGAGAAGACACATACTGAGGTCAAGCCTGGACACCTGGGCCGGAACGTGCACGAGGTACGCACCCGAACGGGTATGACGAGCAACCGCGGGCATCGAGCGGCAGGCTGACGGCCATGCCTGACGGTGAGGATGTCGGTGGTGCCGCCCGGACGACGGGCAGGACGACCACGATGCCGACCGGGTTCGAGGTGGCCCGAACGGCTGACTGAGTCTCCCAGAGGCGCGCCGGGACTTCCGCGCCATGGGAGCCTGTGACGGGTCGTGTCCCGCCTCGTGGTGTAAGCGACCTTGCTCGACGCGTTCCGGTAAGCCTCGTGTCGGCCGCCCTGTGAGATGCGGCT
>NZ_JBEYWE010000081.1:0-1521 GCF_040644295.1 Streptomyces sp. NPDC047000 | reverse complement strand
GGCACTCGTCGCCGCCGGCGGCGTAGTCGCCGAAGTAGTCGACCACGTCCTCCGGCCACTGGTTCGCCTCGGCCAGCAGCACCGTGTCCGGGTACAGGGCGTCGATCTCGCGCCGGACGCGGCGCAGGAAGGCGTGGGTGGCGGGCAGGTTCTCGCAGTTGGTGCCCTCGGCCGCGTACAGGTACGGCACCGCGTCCAGCCGGAACCCGTCGATGCCGAGGTCGAGCCAGAACTTCAGCGCGGCGAGGATCTCCTCCTGCACCGCCGGGTTCTCGTAGTTGAGATCCGGCTGGTGGGAGAAGAAGCGATGGAAGTAGTACTGGCCGCGCACCGGGTCGTAGGTCCAGTTGGAGGTCTCCGTGTCGACGAAGATGATGCGCGCCTCGGGGTAACCGGTGTCGTCGTCGGCCCACATGTAGTAGTCGCCGTAGGGCCCGTCGGGGTTCTTGCGGGACTCCTGGAACCACGGGTGCTGGTCGCTGGTGTGGTTCATGACGAAGTCGATGATGACGCGCATGCCGCGCTGGTGGGCGGCGTCGACGAACTCCACGAAGTCGGCGAGGTCGCCGAACTCCGGGAGGACCGCGGTGTAGTCGGAGACGTCGTAGCCGCCGTCCCGCAGCGGGGACTTGAAGAACGGCGGCAGCCACAGGCAGTCCACGCCCAGCCACTGGAGGTAGTCCAGCCGGGCGGTGAGGCCCTTGAGGTCGCCGACACCGTCGCCGTCGCTGTCCTGGAAGGAGCGGACGAGGACCTCGTAGAAGACGGCACGCTTGAACCAGTCCGGGTGCCGGTCCTTCACCGGTGTGTCCTGGAACGTGTCGTGCACGGGCTCGTTGACGGTCATGACGCGGTCGATCCTCCGTTCTGCGGCGCGGCGGCGGACGGATGCCCGACATGGAGCACATGCGCCGGAGCCCGGCCGGGCTCCAGACGCACGTAGTTGGTGCTGCCCCATCGATAGGTCTCATCCGTCAGTTCGTCGTGCACCGGCACGACGTCGTGCCGGTCAAGGCCGAGGTGCGTCATGTCCAACGAGATCGTCGCCTCCTGGATGCGGTGGGGATCGAGGTTCGCGACCACCAGGACGGTGTCCTGACCGGCGCGTTTGCTGTACGCGATGACGGCGTCGTTGTCCGTGTGGTGGAAACGCAGGTTCCGCAGCCGGCGGAGCGCGGGATGGCGGCGCCGGACGGTGTTGAGGCGCTCGATGAGGGGCGCGATGCTGCGTCCCTCGCGCTCGGCGGCCTCCCAGTCACGGGGGCGCAGCTGGTACTTCTCCGAGTCCAGGTACTCCTCGCTGCCCTCCCGGGCCGGGGTGTTCTCGCAGAGTTCGTAGCCGCTGTAGATGCCCCAGGTGGGGGAGAGGGTGGCGGCCAGCACGGCACGCACCTCGAACGCGGGCCGTCCGCCGTGCTGAAGGCAGGCGTGCAGGATGTCCGGGGTGTTGACGAAGAGATTCGGCCGCATGTACGCGGCCGTCTCATCCGACAGTTCGGTCAGATAGTCGGTCAGCTCCTG
>NZ_JBEYWE010000080.1:0-1523 GCF_040644295.1 Streptomyces sp. NPDC047000 | reverse complement strand
CGGAAGATTTCAAGTCCAGTGAGACGGTCGTGACGCTATGAGGTTTGTGGTGCGGGTTCCCTGCGCTTGGCCGGGTCGTTGATCCATGCCTGCTGGGGTATCCGGGGTGGCCGGGGGCGGCGGCCGAAGCGTTCGGGGTGGCGGGCGTATGCCTCGGCGAGGGTGACGGCGCGCTGGTCGCGGACCTCCTCGGCGGTGCCGAAGTGCACGCTGGCCGGTGTGTGCCAGCCGATGCCCGAATGCCGGTGCTCGTGGTTGTAGTACGCGATGAACGCGTCGAACCACTCGCGGGCGTGGGCCAGCGAGTCGAACCGCTGGGGATAGTCGGACATGTACTTCGTGGTCTTGAACTGGGCCTCGCTGTAGGGGTTGTCGTTGGAGGTCTTCGGCCGTGAGTGTGACCGGGTGACGCCGAGGTCGATCAGCAGCTGGGAGACCTTCTTCGAGGTCATCGACGTGCCACGGTCCGCGTGCACGGTCTCGGGCACGATGCCGTTGCGGGCGATGGCCTCGCGGATCAACTCCTCGGCCCGCACCGCTGATTCGGCCCGCTCGACGGTATGGCCGACGATGTAGCGGCTGAAGATGTCGATGATGACGTAGGCGTGGTACCAGACGCCCTTGACCGGTCCGGCCGCCTTGGTGATGTCCCAGGTGAACACCTGCGAGGGTGCGGTGGCGACCAGCTCGGGCACCGTCTTCGCCGGGTGGGTGGCCTGGCGGCGGCGCTCGCCGGACTGCCCCTTCTCCCGCAGGATCCGGTACATCGTGGAGACGGAGCAGTGGTAGCGCCCGGCATCCAGCTCACGGGCCCAGATCTGCGCGGGCGGCAGCTCGGCGTACTCGCCCGAGTTCATCAGTTCCAGGACCGCAGCCCGCTCCTGTGCCGTCAGGGCCGAGGGCTGGACCTGCCGCCGGCGGGGCCTGTGCGGCGGCGCCGGATGCAGCCGGCGGTAGTGGGTGGCCCGGGAGCGGCCGGTCAGCCGGCAGGCGGTCGTGATACCGAGCTCGCCCTCGACGCCGGTGAACGCGTCGTCGACCACCGGGTCGGCGGCAGCGTTCAGTCCGCGCCCTCGGAGATCATTTCCAAGAGCGCGGAAGCTTTTCCCATGACCTCCAACGCGGCCTTGTTCCGGGCCAGTTCCTTCTCCAGCCGTTCCACCTGGCGGCGCAGTTTCTCGTTCTCCGCCTCGGCAGCCGGCTTCTTCGGCCTCGCCGGGCTGGTCCGCTGGTCGACCAGTTTCTCCAGGGCCCCGGCATCCCGCGCGGCCCGCCATTCCTTGACGTGCGAGTGGTACAGCCGCTCGCGGCGCAGGACCGCGCCTTTCTCGTTCTTGGGCGCGGCGTCGTACTCGGCCACGATCCGCAGCTTGTACTCGGGACTGAAAGTGCGGCGCTTCGGCCGGGGAGCCGGATCGGACCCGGCGGGCTTGGTGCTGGTCATGAGGGGGTGGTTCTCCTGTCGTGCCCTCTCAGGCTAACCCGACGAAGCGGGATGTCTCACCCAAGGCTGACAGAGAGGG
>NZ_JBEYWE010000079.1:0-1794 GCF_040644295.1 Streptomyces sp. NPDC047000 | reverse complement strand
GGCGCGTGGTGCGGGGGCCGTGCCGCCGACCGGGGCGATGCTGTAGTTCCATTTGCCGTGGTCGGCGTGTGCGGTGATCGGCAGGGTCTGCAGCTGTTCGCGGCTGATTGCGATGCCGGTCGGGTAGGAGCCGTGGTCGAGGACGGCTTCGACGCGCAGTCCGGTCCGGGTGGTGGTCGCGGCGATCGTGTTGAGGACGACTTCGTGGCTGGTCAAGGGTCGACCGCGCCAGTTCGTGGTGATGTGCGAGAACAGCCGGTGCTCGATCTTGTTCCACTTTGAAGTACCCGGCGGGAAGTGACAGACCGTGACCGTCAGTCCGGACTTGGCGGCGAACGTGGCCAGTTCGGCCTTCCAGAGCCGGTACCGGTAACTGTTGGACCCGCCGGCGTCCGCGGTGATCAGCAGCCGGGAGGCCGCCGGGTAGTCATGCCGGCCGCGAGCCTGCCACCAGCGGCGGATCGAGGAGACCGCGAACGAGGCCGTGTCGTGGTCGATCCCGACGTTCACCCAGCCGGTGTTCGCGGTCATATCGTAGATCCCGTACGGAATCACCGTCTCGACGCTCGGACCGGCGAAGAAGCTGTGGTCCTCGACCTCGACGGGCTGCCCGGCCGGCCGCCACTCGCGTCCGGCCATCGGCAGCAGCCCCAGCTGTTCCTTCTTCTTCGCGTCCACGCTGACCACCGGCTCGCCGGCGGCCTGGTGCTCTTTGACCTGCTCGTTGATGTAGCGGAACTGTGCGTCCCGGTCAGGATGCTGATCACCTTCCAGGGTCTTGGCTGTGCCCTGCAGGCTGAACCCGTGTTCCTTCAGCAGCCGCCCTACCGTGGGCGCGGTCACACGATGCCCCTGCCGGGACAATTCGGCGGCCAGCCGCCGCAGCGACTTTGTCGTCCAGCGCAGCGGCGACATCGGATCACCGCGCTCGTCCGGCTCGACCAGCGCCATCAGCGCCGGAACCAGCTGCCGGTCAACGGCCTCGGCCCGCATCCGCCCGCCACCGGGGCGCCGGACGCGCCCCTCGGACAGCGGCTCGTCCCCGGCCTCGAGCTCGAACACGCCTTTGCGGACGGTCGTCTCGCTGACGCCAGCCATGCGCGCGACCAGCCGTACGCCTCCATGGCCGAGCAGTCGGGCCTCGGTCGCCAGCGCCAACCGCTTCTGACGCTCGTTCAGGTGTGGGAGCAAGACCTCGAACCGTCGCGCCAGCTGGCCGCAAACCTCGTCGGATATTCGCATACCGCATCAACGAGACCGCCCCTGCGAAGCAACGTGTTGATTCTTGACGGCTTCACCTCCTCCGTAACAGCTTCAAATACGCGGGCCGCCAGGACTGGGAGAAGATCGCGAAGGCCCTCAAACCGGTTTACACGGCGCCGACCGAGGACGCGGCCATGGAGCGGTTCCTGGAGTTCTCCGAGGAATGGGGAGCCAAGTACCCGGCGATCGTGCGGTTGTGGGAACGTGCCTGGGCGGAGTTCGTCCCCTTCCTCCAGTTCGACGTGGAGATCCGCAAGATCGTGTGCACGACGAACGCCATCGAGAGCGTGAACGCCCGGATCCGTAAGGCCGTCCGAGCCCGCGGGCATTTCCCCAACGAGCAGGCCGCTCTCAAGTGCGTCTACCTCGCGGTCATGAGCCTCGACCCGACCGGGAACGGCGCGAAACGCTGGACCAGGCGATGGAAGCCCGCCCTCCAGGCTTTCGACATCGCCTTCGACGGCCGCCTCACCGCGTCCCAGCGGTAACAACCAACCCACGAGTTACACCACTCGCTGGACAGACCCGGAC
>NZ_JBEYWE010000078.1:0-1970 GCF_040644295.1 Streptomyces sp. NPDC047000 | reverse complement strand
GAGCGTCTTTGCTGCTGAGCGAGTTGAGACTGGTCCAGACCGGTTGATAGTGCGGGCACGCGCATTCGCGGGGTTCGGCATCGGTGATCTCGGGACTTGCTGCATTCTGCGGGCATGTACGTGCGGAAGATCCAGCGCCGGAACAAGGACGGCAGTGTGGTGCGCTACGTGCAGCTGGCCACCAACTACCGTGCTGACGGCACCACCAGGGCCGAGGTCCTGCTGAGTCTGGGCCGCGAGGACCGGCTCGACGCGGGTTCGTTGCGCCGGCTGGTGGCTTCGATCAACCGGTACCTCGGTGACGCCCACCAGGACGCCGCCGCGCCGCTGGCCGCCGAGGGCGACCCGCTGCACGTGACCGCCTCCCGCGCGATCGGCGCGACCTGGCTGCTGGACGGCCTGTGGAAACGGCTGGGCATCGACACAGCCCTGGCCAAGGTGCTGGACACGCGGCGCTTTCGCACCGATGTCGAACGCGCGCTGTTCACGCTGGTCGCCAACCGGGCCATCGCACCGGACTCCAAACGGGCCGCTGTGGAGTGGGCCGGCTGCGACGTGGTGATCCCCGGCGCCGGGAAGGTCGCCGAGCAGCACGCCTACCGCGCCATGGACCTGCTGGTGGACGCCACGGCGCAGGCCGCGGTGCAAGAAGCGGTGTTCTTCGCCGCCGCCAACCTGCTCGACCTCGAGGTCGACGTCGTCTTCTTCGACACCACCAGCACCTACTTCGAACGCGACACCGCCGACACCGCCGACGGGGCGCTTCGCCGGTTCGGGCACTCCAAGGACCACCGCGGCGACCTGCCGCAGATCGTGATCGGGCTGGCGGTCACCCGCGAGGGCATCCCGGTGCGCTGCTGGGTCTGGCCCGGGCAGACCAGCGACCAGACCGTCATCGAGCAGGTCCGCGCCGACCTGCGCTCCTGGCGGCTCGGGCGGGTGGTCACCGTGGTCGACTCCGGCTTCAGCTCGGAGGCAAACCTGGCCTGCCTGACCCGCGCCGGCGGCCACTACATCGCCGGGATCAAGATGCGCGAGGGGTCCGCGAAGGCGGCCGAGGCCCTGGCCCGCCAGGGCCGCTACCAGCAGGTCCGGGACAACCTGCGGGTCAAGGAGGTCCGCCTGGACTCCGACCCCAACCGGCGGTGGGTCATCTGCCACAACCCCGTGGAGGCCGAACGCGACGCCACCCGCCGCACCGAACAACTCGCCGCCATCGAAGAAGAACTCGCCCGGATCAAGACCGCCCGCGCCGCCGACGCCGCCGCAGCCCGCACCCGCGCCGCCAAGGCCGGGCACAAGCGCGCGCCGAAGCCGCCGGACACGGTGCACCGCAAGGCCGAGTGCGCCCTGCGCGACCACCCCAGCCTGGGACGCTGGCTCAAGCAGCACCCTGCCACCGGCCGACTGTCGATCGACCGGGCCAAGGCGAAGGCCGAGGCCAACCTGGACGGCAAGTACCTGCTGGCCACCTCCGACCCGGACCTGACCGCCGAAGACGTCGCACTGGGCTACAAGAACCTCCTGGAAGCCGAGCGCGCCTTCCGCACCATGAAGAACACCCTCAACCTCCGGCCCGTCTACCACCGCATCGACGACCGGATCCGCGCGCACGTGCTCCTGTGCTGGCTGGCCCTGCTGCTGATCCGCGTCGCCGAACGCCGCACCGCAACCACCTGGCGCACCCTCAGGACCGAACTCGGCCGCCTCCACCAGGTCACCCTCACCGGCCCCGCAGGCAGCCTGCGACAGCTCACCGAACCCACCGACACGCAGGTGCAGATCTTCAAGGAATGCGGCGTGCCACTGCCGCCAAAGATGGACGCCCTGGAACCAGCGACAACGCGCTGACCAGGCCAAAGAAACTCCGGGAGCGTGGGCACACGCCCCCTCACCCCAGCCATGCCCGCTCCCGCAGCTCAACGCCATGATCACCAGCGCTTACATGCCCGCGAACTGTCGAACTCGGG
>NZ_JBEYWE010000077.1:0-1985 GCF_040644295.1 Streptomyces sp. NPDC047000 | reverse complement strand
GGCCCGCGTTCGACATAATTCGGCGGGCTGGAGGGGCGAATCTGAGCTTTGACCTGGGCAGATATGGGTGGGACCGCCTGGAGGGCGTTTCTCTAGGCGGTGGAGTTCGTGCTGGTCAGCGGGGTGCGGGCTGGAGCGTGACAACCTGCTTGGGGATGGGGATCTTCAGCTTGGTGAGTAGGTCTCGCTGGGGCTTGGTCAGGGCGGTGACCTGCTGGAACGTTCCGGTGGGGCCTGTGAAGGTGCCCCGGTGGAGGCGGTCGAGCTCGCGTCGGATCTGCGGCCAGGTGCCGCCGGCGGTGGTCTCGGTGATCCTGATGAGCAGGAGGGCGAGCCAGCACAGGATGACGTGGGCGCGGATGCGTTCTTCGAGGCGGTGGTAGACGGGCCGCAGGTCGATGACCTGTTTCATGTCGCGCCAGCCGCGCTCGACTTCGAGCAGTTGCTTGTAGCCCAGGGCGATGTCCTCGGCGCTGAGACGGGGGTCCGAGCAGCGCAGGAGGTACTTGCCGTCGAGGTTCTCCTCCGCCTTGATCTTCGCCTGGTCGATGCGGAGCTTGCCGGCCGGGGTGGCGCGAAGGTAGCGGTTCAGGCCGGGCTTGTCGGCGATCCGCCCGCGCAGTTCGCCCCGCTTGAAGTCGCTGAGCCTGTCGGTGTCGGCGATCAAGTCGGCCAGCTGGGCGGCGAGTTGTTCGCGCATGTGCCGGTCACGCTCGGCCGCTTCGGGGTTGTGGCAGATGACGAACCGGTCGGTGTCTGATATCCGTACCTCCTTGACGCGCATGTTCTCGCCGACGTCCTGGTAGCGGCCCTGCCGGGACAAGGCGGCCTGCACCTCGGGACTCCCGGAGCGGAGTTTCTCGCCGATGATGTAGGCGTGATCGCCCTTGCGCAGGTAGCGGCGGTTCTCGGCGGAGGAGAAGCCGCGGTCGGCCACCCACACGATCTTGGAGAGGGTCCAGTCCCGCATCTCGTCCTTGACCTGGCGGATCAGGGTCTGGTCGGAGGCGTTGCCCGGCCAGCACCAGCAGCGGACCGGGATCCCGTCCCGGGTGACCGCCATGCCGATCACGATCTGAGGCAGGTCGTCGCGGGAGTCCTTCGACTTGCCGTAGGTCCGGAACCCGTCCTGCTTCGCGTCGCCGTCCGCCTGGTCGCCCTCCAGCTTGCGGCCGGTGCTGTCGCGGGCGACCGGTCCGTCGGGCTCCTCCAACTCGAAGTAGGTGCTGGTGGTGTCGAAGAACAGCAGATCGACCTCGAGGTTCAGCAGATTGGCGACCTCGTCGAACACCTGCTTCTCCAGGTCGTCCTTGACCTCGTGGAGCCAGTCCATCGCCCGGTAGCAGGATTGTTCGCCGGCCTCGGTCAGCCCGTCGATGTGCACGTCGTTCGTGATCCACTCCGCTGCCGCGAGCTTCGAGGACGGGGCCAGCGCACGGTTGGCGACCAGGGCGAACAGCACCCGCTCGGTCGCGGTCATGTCCCGGCGGCGGCCCCGCTTGGACTGCCCGACCCGGCCCACGATCTGGTCGATCCGCAGCCGGCGCCACAGATGGTCGAGCACGTAGGCGCCGCCGAACGGCACCGAGGAGGTGAACTCCAGATCCGACGCGGCGGTCGAGGCCAGCGCGTCACCCGGCTCCAACAGGCGCGATAGAGACGCGACCAGGCGCCTGACCGCGTCGCGGTCCAGGTCGTCCTCCCGGCCGAAGGTGAACAGCACCTTCGGCACCGCCCGCCCCTTCACCGGATCCCACTCGTTGTGGGCCAGATGCAGGTACCGGACCGTGCCGGACTTGTTCTCCCGCTTCGTCGTCTTCACATACACGACTCCAGACCCTACGAGCCATGCCCAGGTCACCGCAGGCGAATCCAGAAAATCGCGTCTCTAGGCGCCTTCGGACTTCCCAGCCACGTACAGCCCCATGACCTGCATGTTCAGCTCCGCCAGACCTCTAGACCCCTCGAATTATGTCGAACCCGGG
>NZ_JBEYWE010000076.1:0-2207 GCF_040644295.1 Streptomyces sp. NPDC047000 | reverse complement strand
GCCGCGGTGTCGGAGGTCACGCCGGCCTTGGTGAAGGCGGCGACGTGGGAGGGCAGCGCCTGCGTCAAGGCGCCGTAGCGGGCGTTCTGGTCGGGGGTCATTCGGGCGCTGAGGTGGCTCAGGTTCGCCAAGCCGGTGCCGGCCATCTCGGTCTGGACGCCGCCCGGCTCGACGATCACCACTTGCACGCCGTGCGGGGCGAGTTCGTTGCGCAGGGCGTCGCTCACCGCCTCCATGGCGAACTTGCTGGCGGCGTACGCACCGTAGCCGGCCATGGAGACCTTGCCGTTCAGTGAGCTGATGTTGACGATGCGGCCCTTGCTGCGCACCAGCGCGGGAAGCAGAGCCTGTATGAGCGCGACCTGGCCGAAGACGTTCACCTCGAACAGGCGCCGCCATTCCTCGAGCGGCACCGCTTCGACGGGACCGGCCATGGGGAGGCCGGCATTGTTGACCAGCGCCCGCAGGGCGCGTCCCTGCGGGTCGCCGTCGACACGTGCCACCAGCGCCTTGATGTGGTCCTGGTCGGTGATGTCGAGGATCACCGGTTCGATGCCGGCGGCGAGAAGGGCCTTGCCGTCGCTGTCGCGTCGCACGCCGGCGAGGACGTGGAATCCGCGGCGGGCCATCTCCCGCGCGGTGGCCGCGCCCATGCCGGTCGATGCGCCGGTGACGATGACGAGTTCCTGGGTTTCAGATGACGTTGTCACCTTTGCGATCCTGCCGCGCCTGGATGACGTTGTCAACTGATTCGAGTGACCCTGTCATCCCGGCAGCGCTAGGATTTCCGGCATGCCCAGCCGCGCCGAAACCGCCGCCGCCACCCGCCGCGCTCTGCTCGACGCCGCAGCCGACCTGCTCGACCTCGGCGGCCTGGAAGCGGTGACGCTGCGCGCCGTCGGGGCGAAAGCCGGAGTGACCCGCGGCGCGCCCTATCGCCACTTCCCCGACAAAGAGAGTCTGCTGATCGCGATCGGCACCCGGGCATGGGACCGGCTCGGGGATCAGATGCAGGCCCTCCGCGCAAATCCCGGCTTGCCGACCGCCGAGAAACTGCGCAACGGGATCATCGCGCTCATCGGCATCGGCCGCTCCCAGCCGCACCTCTACAAGCTGATGTTCAGCAACCCGCCCGGTGATCCCACGGCACTGGCCCGTGCGGCCGAGCGCAGCCAGACCGAGTTCCTCGCGATCGTCGCCGACCTGGTCGGCGAGCAGGATGCCCGGCGATACGGCGCCCTGCTCATCAGCGCCGCGAACGGAATCGCCGGCATGGAGGCGAGCGGCCAGCTGCCCAACGAGAAATGGGGCGAGGTCTCCGCCGACGGGCTCATCGACACGCTCGTCGACATGATCCCCGGCAAGGGGCGGCGCGCCTGACGGCGACGCCCCGCCACCGCCTTCGACAGCACCCGGGAAACCACCGTCGCGTCGCGTTCCCTGGTATCAGCGTGAGCGCTTCCGATTACATACCACCCATATTGCCGCGACCCTCGCATGCACCTCGAAACGACTTTGACGTAACGTCAGATTGACGCCATGTCCGCCCTGCCGACCGCCACCCACCGCGCCACCCCGGCGCAGCTCCCGCCATCACCCGAACGTGAGTAACAGCCACTCGGTCCTGCCAGCCCCGCGTGCAGCACAGCAGGGCACGCAGGAGCACGGCCCGGGCGCAGTCGGCCGGGCCGGCAGACGGACGTCTCTCTCTGCAAGGACCGGGGGTGTCAACGGCCACATGGCCGGGACCCCCTCCGGACAGCAAAAAGACCCTGTCCCGCACCAGGCGGGACAGGGTCTTCACGGAGCGCCGGGCAGGCCTTGCACCTGCATCTCCCCGCAGGAAGCGGGACGTCTTTCCTTGGACCACCAACGCATCGCGGATCAGCATGACTTCCGCTGACCAGCTCAAGATCAATCGTAGCAGGCGCAGCAGGCCGTCTCGTCGTCCGGCCGGCCTGCCGACCCCTTCTGTGCTCACCCGCATACGGCTGCGGCCGGGCCTACGGCGTACCGCCCTGCTGACGGCTCATCCACTCCTCGACAGCCCGCTCGGTCCTGGCAAGTTCCTCGGTCGGGCTGAACTGCAGCAGCTCGGTGCCGGAGTCCACGTACGGCCGGTGTCCCGGCGGCTGGTAGAACGCGTCACCGGCCTCGTACACCTCCTCCCGGTCCCCGGAGGTGAAGCGCACGCGTCCGGCGATGAC
>NZ_JBEYWE010000075.1:0-2425 GCF_040644295.1 Streptomyces sp. NPDC047000 | reverse complement strand
TGTAGGGTCGGCCGCGCGGCGAGGTGCCCAGGTGATCTGGTCCTTTTCCGCGCGGCCTCCCTCCGAACTCACCGTGCGAGTTTCCCCGCAGTGAGCTCTCCGATGACCATGTCCGTGATCGTCATGCCGGTGTTCCGGGGTGGATGGAGCCATGGCAGTCGCCGCAGACAATCAGGGTTTTGCGGCGCTTGTCGGCCATGAGCTTCTTCCATTCCGGTGTGGCGGGTCCAACTCCGATGAGGTCGGCCAGTGTACGGACCTGGTGGGTTTCCACTTCGGTTCGTCGATGGCAGATCTCACACTCGCTTCGGAGAAGGCGTCGGACGACTTCCCGGTGACGGTGAGGTGTGGGGCTGGGGACGCGGTCATAGGGCACTGCGTTCTTGTTGCGCCGGAGGGGAATCCCTCCGAACCTGGCGATCAGTGGTTTCCTGCCCTGCCGCAGTTGTGTGGCCTCGAAGCACGTGCGGAGCCCGTATGGTGTCTCGGTTTTGACCCTGTGGCGGGCCGTCATATTCGACACCGACGAGCGGTGCTTTGCGGCCAGGGTCCGCAGCATCGCGGTTCGCATGACCCATTCGAGCCGGTTCAGTTTGTAGACGTCTCCGGCGAGCAGGTAGTACTGGACGAGCCCTCTGTATTCGGCCCCGAATGTCGCGACGATGGTGTGGTCGCTCTCGTTGACCAAATCGCGGCGGTGGGCGGGTTTGCCTCGCTGCGTGTATTGGGCGCATTTCGCCTTGATCACCGATCGTGGCACGTTCAGCTTGATGAAGCCGTCGGTCCACCTGCGGCCTCGGGCTCCCTTGCGGTGATCGTGGTGGGCGGTGATCTCGTAGCCGAGGAAGCGTGCCGCTTGTGAGCGGGCATGGGTGATCAAGGTTTTGTCGGGAGACAGTTCGAGCTTGAGTTCCTCGCGCAGGAACGTCGCCAGACGTGCCTTGATCTGCTCAGCCTCGGCTTTCGGTCCGGTGAAGCCGAGGAGGTGGTCGTCGGCGTAACGGCAGTACCTCAATCGCCGATATCCCGAATAGTAGGGATCCATGCTTGGCAGCAAGCGCCGCCGCTTGCGCGTTTCCCGTACGAGTGCGCGGTCGCCGCGTCGGCGCCCGCGTTCGATGATGCCGGACAGCTTGACGTAGGCCGAGTTGTGCCGCCGCTTCTCTCCTTGGGTGTGTTCGGGGATCAGTGTCTGTTCGATGAACATGTCCAACTTGTGCAGGTAGATCGAGGACAGCAGGGGCGAGAGGACGCCACCTTGCGGCGAGCCGGACAGTGTTGCGTGCCAGACCCAGTCCTCCATGTATCCGGCTGCGAGCATGTTGCGCACCAGCAGCAGGAACCGGTTGTCGTGGATCTTCTCCGACAGAATCGTGACCATGACCTCGTGGTCGAAAGATCCGAAGCAGTCAGCGATGTCTCCCTCGATGAACCATGTTGTCCCGGTCCATGTGTTGGCCACCTCGGTTAGTGCCGTGTGGCAGCCACGTCCGGGGCGGAAACCGTGAGAGCGGGCGGAAAAGGTCGGTTCGTAGTACGCCTCCAACAGCAGACGCATAACCTCTCCAACCAGTTTGTCCGTCCATGACGGCAGTCCCAGAGGGCGCATCGCCCCATTCTTTTTGGGAATGTAGGTGCGCCTCACAGGGCTGAATCGGAAGCGCTCGTGGCGCATCGCATCGATGATGCGATCGATCTTCCTGGTGGACATGCCGTCTGCGGTCTCCCCTGATGCTCCAGGTGTCATCGCTCCGTGGTTGGAGTAGATACGCCCGTAAGCCAGCAGATACAACTGCGGGTTGAACATCTGTCGATACAGCTCCTCCAGCGGCTGGCCACGCCGGCCGCGTTCACGTAGGACACCCAGCACCGTTTCAGCACTCTGCATTTCGCATACTTCCCAGGCATGTGTGTCCGATCATCTGTGCCCCTTCGCCCTGCGGACGGTTCTCCCGTCCTCCCTGGCCGGTCGTGACTCCGGCGACTACTACGAGCACTCCGTCGCCCTGGGCCTCGCGACCTGTAGGCGATCCCACGTTCGTCTCTGTCATACGTTTGCAGCGTGACGTAGGCGCCCCACTCATCTCCTTGAATGTCCTCACTGGACATCGCCCAGCGCTCCGGAAGTTGCGTCACCAACGAGACAATCAGACGCAGAGCGCGGCACCGGTTTCAGAGATCCTTTCCGGTGGATGAAGAGTTGCATCACTGGAGATTGGGATTCAGGCAATCCAGCTTTCGCCGTATCACGCGGGCTCCCTTGTGCACTGTTCCTGATCTCTGGACACAGCCACAAGTTTTCATGGCATGCTCTGGTTCCCGTCGGCTTTCGCTTCGGGGTAAGCCATCGAGCCCAAGAACCTCCTTCCGAGTTCTTCCCGGCTGAGCCGGGGATACGACAGAGCGCCTCGTGGCGCACCTCGTT
>NZ_JBEYWE010000074.1:0-2476 GCF_040644295.1 Streptomyces sp. NPDC047000 | reverse complement strand
CGGCGGCAGCCGGCGAGCCAGGCCGTTGGGTCGGCCGCGCGGCGAGGTGCTCGCCGTGAGGGCGAGTCCTGTTCCGCGCGGCCTCCCGCCGAACCGGACATGACGGTTTCCCGGTCATCCGGCTCTCCAGTGACTACGGCGTGAGTGGTCTGGCTGGCTGTTCCGAATGGATGCGGTCGTGGCAGGTGTCGCAGGCCACGACAGTTTTACGTCGCCGGTGAAGCATGACGCGCGCCCAGTCGGAAGGCTGCCATCCGGCATGTGCGAGGTCGGCGAGGGCACGGACGTGATGCACTTGCACGTTGCCCTTGCTTCCGCAGATCTCGCAGGTGTCCGCCAGGAGTCTCGCGATGAGTTCCTTTTGCGGATAGTCCACCCTGACTGGCTCACGGTCGGCGAGTTCCGCCGTCCGCTGCCGTTGGAGAGGAATCCCACCGAATCGTGCCACCAGTGGTTTCCTGTTCTTCCGCTCGATACGGGCCTCGAAACACACTCGGGGCCCGTTGGGAGATTCGATTCTGGCCTTGTGCTTGGCGGCCATCTTCGACACTGACGAGCGGTGCTTGGCCGCGAGAGTCTTGAGCATGGACGTCTCCATGACCCATTGCAGCCGGTGCAGCCGGAAGACGTCTCCGGCAAGCAGGTAGTACTGGACAACGCCCCGGTAGACGGTCCCGAAAGTCGCCACGATCGCGTGATCGCTGCTGTTGATCAGGGCTGTCCTCTTCGCGGGTTTTCCGCGGGTGATATAGGGGGCGCATTTGGCTTTGATCACATCCCGCGGGACACGGAGTGCTATCTGACCGTTGACCCGACGGTAACGGCCGGTTTTCTTCGTGTCGTTGTGCTGGATCGTGATCTCATAGCCGAGAAACCTTGCTGCCCGGGTGCGGGCATGAGTGATCAGTGTCTTCTCCTGGGACAGTTCCAGCTTGAGTTCGTCACGCAGGAACTGAGCCAAGCGTTGTTTGATCTGCTCGGCCTCGGCTTTGGGTCCGGTGAAACCAAGGAGGTGATCGTCTGCGTAGCGGACATAGCGCAGCCTACGGTATCCCGGATCATTCGGATCCGAACTCGGTAGGCTGACCATCCGCTGACGCAACGCTCGGGCTTGGACCCGGTCGCCGCGCCGGCGGGCTTTGGCCAGCAGATTTTGCAACTCCAGGTAAGCCGGGTTGCGGGCCCGGCGGTCTCCTCGGGTGTACTCCGGAATCAGAACTGTATCGACGAACTCGTCCAGTTTGTGCAGGTAGATGTTGGACAGGACCGGGGATGCCACTCCGCCTTGCGGTGCTCCGGAGAGCGTGGCGCCCCATCTCCAGTCCTCCAGGTATCCGGCTGTCAGCATGTTGCGCACCAGCCGCAGAAACCGCTGGTCATGGATCTTCTCGCCGAGGATCGACAGCAGGACCTGGTGGTCCAGGCTGCCGAAGCAGTCGGCGATGTCCCCCTCGATGAACCAGGACGTCCCGGTCCAGGTGTGGTCCACCTCCCGCAATGCGGTGTGGCAGCCACGGCGGGGACGGAACCCATGAGAGCGGTCGGAGAACATCGGCTCGTAATACGCCTCAAGCAACAGGCGGACCACTTCACCAACGAGCTTGTCCGACCAGGTCGGCAGTCCCAACGGGCGTGTCTTCCCATTCTTCTTCGGGATATGGACACGTCGAACCGGACGGAAGCGGTAACGCTCGTGGCGCATCGCCTCAATGATCCGATCGATCTTCCGCTGCGACATGCCGTCCACGGTTTCCGATGTGACCCCGGGCGTCATCGCGCCATGGTTGGCGTAGATACGGCCGTAGGCCAGCAGATACAACTGCGGGTTGAACAGCTGTCGATACAGTTCATCACACGGCAGGCCACGCCTGCCGCGTGCACGCAGGACACCCAGCACCGTTTTGGCGTTCTGCATTCCGCATACCTCCCGGCTTCGAGTGTCCGAATCACCTGGCCCCCTTCGCCCGATGCGGACGGCTTTCCCGTCCTCCCTGGCCGGTCGTGACTCCGGCGACTACTACGGGGCCTCCGTCGCCATAGGATTCTCATCCCGTAGGCGATCCCACGTTCGTCTCTGTCTGTACGTTCTAGCGCGACACAGGCGTCCCACTCATCTCCTTGAATATCCTCGTTGGACATCGCTCCGCACCCCGGAGGTACACCGGGTAACAATGAAACCCCGTGCAGAATGCGGCGCCGGTTACAGCTGTCATTTCCGGCGGATGGGAACTTGCATCTTCTGGAGATTGGGCTTCAAACAATCCAGTCTTCGCCATATCGCGCGGGCCGCCCAGCACACCATCTCCGACAACTGAGCCCGGTCACTGGTTTTCTGACATGCTGTTGTCCCCTTCACCTTTCGGATCCAGGTAAGTCATCCGGCCCAGGAACCTCCTTCCGAGTTCCTCCCGGCTCAGCCGGGGATACAAACAGAGCGCCTCGTGGCGCACATGGTGCGTTCGATGGTCCAGCGGTG
>NZ_JBEYWE010000073.1:0-2559 GCF_040644295.1 Streptomyces sp. NPDC047000 | reverse complement strand
TGCGTTCGTGATCGGACAACTCGAGCAGCAACGGCTTCGGACCCGGCATCACCCCACCCTACAACCGCCCGCAAACTTCCGACTCAGGACACTAGAGCCGCCCAGTTCTCCGGGACGTTGAGCAGGTGTTTGTACGTCCCGAAGGTGAGATTGGCGGCGGAGTGCACCGCGGCGGCACGCCCCCTGGGGACCGTCGCCCGGATGCGGTCCAGGGGGATGCAGCGGTCGACCACACGACGTAGCCCCCCTCTGGGAGGAGCTGTACGACCCCGCCTGGCAGCAGGACACCTGGGCCGCCTCCGTCACCTGGCCGGACACCACACCGCCGCTCGCCCACGGCGTGACGCGCACCTGGACCCGTGACACACCCCTCCGTACGGAGTTCTCCCGTCGTGCCGCCCTTGTCGAGATCGACGCCCTCGTCGCCGTCTGGCTCGGTATCAGCGCCCACGAGTTGGTGGCCTTGTACGACGCCCGCTTCCCTGTGCTCCAGCAGTACGAGGAGAACATGTTGTTCGACGCGACCGGCCGCCGTATCGCCAAGGCGCATCAGCAGCACGGGTACGGCCAGCCCAAGGACGCCTGGAAACAGCTCAGTTCGGCTGGCGGCTTCCCGGAGGAGTACCAGGTGCCGGAGGGTTACACCGGCCCTCTCCACCGGGCCCACCGCAAGGGTGAGTTGTGCACCGCCCACGCCGAGTTCACCCGCCGCCTGCGTGCGGCCGGCTGGGAACCCGGTGACACCCGACCTCCGGCCGAGCCGGAGAGCTGACCGATGCGAGAGCCCTGCCGTCCCAACGGAACCGGCAGGGCTCTCGCGACCGTTCGAGCGTCAGGCGCCCCGCTCCGACGACGCCAGCCCGACGAATCCCACCCACGTCGCATGCGACACCGTGAGGACGGGACCGGTGACATCCTTGGAGTCCCGGACGTTCACAACTGCCCTGTCGGCGGCGACCTCTACGCAATCACCGCCCTCGGTACCGCTGTAACTGCTCTTGTACCAAGCGAGGCCGGAGGCGACGGACGAGGACTCAGCGTTGTTCATAGCGATCCCAGCACCCCTTCGATGAGCTCCAGTGACTCTCTCGGAGCGAGAGCCTGTGACCGGATAATCCCATAGCGTGCCTGCGCGAGAGTCGCCTGTTCCGGGTCGGTCTGCAGAGAGCCGATGCCCTGAGCCTCGGCGTACAGGAACCTCTTGCCGTCCTTGCGTGTGACGACGGTGAACGGCCCGTTCACACCGGCGTTGTCCTCTGCTCTGACCGGCATGACCTGAATCTCGACGTTCGGCTTCTGGCCGATCAGGAGCAGTTGCTCCAATTGCCCTCGTAGCACGCCGTTCCCACCGTATGGACGCCGCAGCACCGACTCGTCCAACACGAAGCTCAGCAGCGGGGCGGGACGACGGTCGAAGATGTCCTGCCGAGCCAACCTGGCTGTCACCCGCTGCTCGACGGTCTCCTGGTCCAGGGGCGGACGCCGCATCGCGAGCACCGCCCGCATGTATTCCTCGGTCTGCAGCAACCCCTTGACGACCAGCGTGTCGTACGCGATCAACTCGATGGCCTCCTTCTCCAACACCGCCATCCCCTGGAAGAACACCGGATACTGCGCCTTCTCCAGTTCCTCCTTCCACAGGCGCAGCAGCCCGTCCGCGTCCACCGCCTCGTCGGCGTGGTCGATGGCCGTCGGTGACGGAATCCTCCGTCCCTGCTCGAACGCGGCGACCGTGGACGGCGAGTAGCCGATCCGGCGGCCGAACTCGACGCGGTCCAGGCCCGCTCGGAGCCGGAGGGTCTTCATGGTCAGGCCGAAGGCCACCATCACGCCCCGACCGGCGTTCTTCTCGGGCCGTCGCCCGCTGCCGTCGTCGTTCTCCCACTCGTCCCCGACGCCCAGAACCGTCGTTCCGCTGCCGTCCGCAGCCGCTGCGGCCTCCGCGGCCGCACTCGTACGTTCTGACATGTCACCACCGCCTCCCCCGGCCAACGCCCCGCAGAGGGACGCCGTCACGCCGTGCGCTTCGCACTCGTCGGCGCACCACGCTTACAACAGCCCGGCGTCAGTGCGTCACTACGCGTAACGCTACGCGACTGACGACATGGCGTTCGGCATGACGAACAAACCCGGCAGCCCATCCGGCACCACCGCTCTCACCGGCACCACCCAACCCGGCTGCCCCACCGCCTCCTTGTCACCGGAGGCGTCCCACACCTTCGAGATGCGGTTCAGCTCCACGCCCCGGGGCGCCCGCCTGGCCCGTCGCCTGGCCGCGCTCCGCCTGGACGACTGGGGCATCGGGTACGGCACCGAACCCCACGACGACCTGGTGCTGATCGTCGCGGAGCTGGCCGGGAACGCCGTCCGGCACGGCCACGTCCCCGGCCGGGACTTCCATGTCCGCATGGCGCTCGATCCCCGTGCCGGCGCCGCCCGTGCCGAGGTCACCGACACCCGCGCCGAACGCCTCCCGCGCCGCCCCGGGACCCCGGAGGCCGCCGGGACCGGTGAGGCGGGCCGCGGCCTGCTGCTGGTGTCCCGGCTGGCCGCCCGCTG
>NZ_JBEYWE010000072.1:0-2844 GCF_040644295.1 Streptomyces sp. NPDC047000 | reverse complement strand
GCCCAGGAACCTCCTTCCGAGTTCCTCCCGGCTCAGCCGGGGATACAAACAGAGCGCCTCGTGGCGCACATGGTGCGTTCGATGGTCCAGCGGTGTCGGCCCAGGCGTGTGGACGACTCGATGCCTTTGCGGGCGATGCGGTGCCGGATGCCGCGCCGGGACAGCCATTGCCGCAGGTGGCGGTAGTCGTAGCCCTTGTCCGCGTGCAGCTTGCCGGGCTTGCGCCGGCGGGGACCGCGGCGGGACCTGATCGGGGGTATGCCTTTCACGAGGGGGATCAGGGCCTGGCTGTCGTGGAGGTTGGCCCCGGAGATGCCGACGGACAGGGGCAGACCGGTCCGCTCAGTGACCAGGTGGATCTTCGACCCATACTTGCCCCGGTCGACAGGATTCGGACCCGTCAGGTCCCCCTTTTCAGGGCCCGCATGTTCACCGAGTCGATCGCGCACCTCGACCAGTCCAGCTCGCCGCGGGAGCCGAGTTCGTCGAGGACCAGGCGGTGCAGCTTGGCCCACACGCGGGCCTTCGTCCACTCGGTGAACCTGCGGTGGGCCGTCGCACCGGACGGCCCGAACGGCGCCGCGGGAAGCTGCTGCCACGTGCAGCCCGACGTCGCGACGAACACGATCGCAGCCAGTACCTCCCGGTCACCGTGGCGACGCCGGCCGCCACCCTGAGGCCGTGACGGTGCTTCCGGCACCACCCGCTGGAACAACTCCCACAACTCGTCCGGCACCAGCCGCTCAACGATCCCTGCCATGAGCGGCAGCCTACCGAGCCAAATGAGATGACTTCTAAGTGGACGAGCCGACCGCTCCCCGCGCTCGTTGGTGAACAGCCGCCCGTCATGTGTGTGTGGGGGGCCGATCCCACACCCGGAGGTGCTCCGGAACCTGTCAAAGCGATGAAGGCAGGTAGATCGTTCTAACGCTGTGCCGGGATCAGTGGGCCGTCCGGTGCCGGCTGGTTGATCCAGGCCGCTGCGGGGACCTTCGGGGGCTCGGGTGGTTTGCGGACGAAGCGTTCGGGGTGCTTCGCGTAGACCGCCCGGAGGACGTCGGCATGCATGTCACGGAGCTGCTCGGAGAGGCCGAAGTGCACGTCGTAGGGCGTGTGCGGGCCGATTCCGGAGTGCCGGTGCTCCTCGTTGTACCAGGTGAAGAACTGGGTGCACCACGCGCGGGCGTCTTCGAGGGATCCGAAACGCTCGGGAAAGTCGTGCCGGTATTTCAGGGTCTTGTACTGGCTCTCGCTGTACGGGTTGTCGTTCGACGTCTTCGGCCGCGAATGCGACGTGGTGACGCCGAGACCGGCCGTCATCCGGGCGACGTTCTGCGCGACCATCGGGGACCCGCGGTCCGAGTGGATCGTCAACTGACCTGGTTCGATGCCGTACTTGGCGATCGACTCGGACAGGAACCACTCGGCGAGGTCCTTGTTCTCCCGGCCGGCGATCATCCAGCCGACCGTGTAGCGGCTGAAGATGTCGATGATCGTGTAGAGGCCGTAGTAGACGCCCTTGACCGGCCCCTTCAGCTTCGTGATGTCCCAGCTCCATACCCGGTTCGGGCCCTCGGCGACCAGCTCCGGAACGGTCCGGGGCGGGTGGACGGCCTGGCGACGGCGTTCACGGACCTCGCCGTGCCGTCGCAGGAGCCGGTACATCGTCGACTCCGGGCACCGGCAGACACCCCGGTCCAGGAGGACCGCGTAGATCTCGGCGGGCGCCATGTCGGCGAACTCCGGGGAATGGAGCACCTCGAGGACCCGTATCTCCTCTCCGGGCGCGAGAGCGCGGGGGTGTCGGCGCCGTTCTGGCCGCGGCCTGGCCGGGGCGGGGCTTCGGCGGTGCCGGCGGTAGTAGGTGGCACGGCTCACGCCGAGCGCGGCGCAGGCCTGGACCCGTCCGACCAGCCCGGTCAGCTCTTCGAGAGCCTGGTCGCGGGCGGTGTCGAACGCCGCGGCCGCACACTGGACCCCGTTCACTGGTTCTTCTCGCCGTTGCGGGTCGGGGCGCTGTCCGTGGCGAACTGGTCGAGCAGCGCGGAGAGTTTTCCCTGGATCTCGATGACGGTGCGGGCCTTCGCGAGGTCGGCTTCCAGGCGGGCCTTCTCCGCCTTCAGCTTCGCGATCTCCCTGTCTCTCGGGTCCGCCTTCGGGTGCCCCGCCGGCGCGGCGAGCGCGTCCAGGGCACCCTTGTCCCGCTGCTGCCGCCACGTCGTGATCAACGACGAGTACAGGCCCTCCCGCCGCAGCAGAGCGCCCTTGCCCTTCTTGTCCAACGTCTCGTACTCCGCGAGGACCCTCGCCTTGTACTCCGCGGTATACCGGCGCGGACCGGTCGAACGGGCTTCCACCTGCGGATCAGGGGTCCCGTGGTCATTCGTGCCGGCCACCCGGGCACTACTCCTTCTCCGCCCTCGACTCAATGATTCATTCAGTATGCCTGACTCGATCTACTTTGACAGAGAGGGCTCGGCCGTCCTCCCCGGATGCGCCCCGTTGCGCGAAGTGGTCGACTCGAAGACGACGGGAAGTCTCGGAGTCATCACGGAGAGGAGCCACAGCGATGCCAAGGGTTTCCAAACTGTCTGCGACGAACGTCCAGGAATTCGGGCCGGTGACCGACCGCCGCGAGGACATGAACGGGTACACCGTCGAATTCGTGTCCTTCTCAGCCGACGTCGACCTTGACGGGCCGCTGCAGGCGCTGCCCGGTGGGGCGTGCCAGTGTCCGCACTGGGGCTATGTCATCGCCGGACGCGTGCGCTTCACCTCCGGGGACCGGGAGGAGGTGTACGAGGCCGGTGACGCGTTCTACCAGCCGCCGGGACACCGGCCGTA
>NZ_JBEYWE010000071.1:0-3031 GCF_040644295.1 Streptomyces sp. NPDC047000 | reverse complement strand
CCAGGCTTTCGACATCGCCTTCGACGGCCGCCTCACCGCGTCCCAGCGGTAACAACCAACCCACGAGTTACACCACTCGCTGGACAGACCCGGACCTGGATGCCCGCTCCGAGGTAGCCACCGAGACCGTCGTCGCTGGCCTGAACCTGTTCCACGAGTACGGCCTCGTCCGCGGAAAGTGGAACCCGAACGGCGGTGCCAGCTTGGCCACCTACTTCGTCGGCGCCTCTATCCGCTCCTTCAAAACCGTCTATTCCCGCTGGTTCCGCAGCACGCAAACGGGGCAGGCTGAACTGGACTCGCCCTTCAGTGACCTCGACGGTGCGTCCAGCGACTGGGACATCCCCGACCAGCGCGCCACCGACCCCTTCTACGCCGCAGCCACCCATGACGAGATCAAGCGCATCCTTCCGTACGTCACCGACACCAAGGTCCGCAGAGGGCTCGCCCTGCGCGCACTGGGCTACACCCAGCAGCAGGCGGCCGCAGAGGTCGGCCTGACAGAGAAGGCGCTCGAAGGCCGCATCGGCCGACTCCGCGCCCGCATCCTCACCGACCTGGCCAAGCACCCCGACCTCGGAGAAGGGGGAGAACGATGACCGTCCGGAAGGGCGAACCCATGGATCACCTCACTGCGACGGACGAGGAATTCGACGCGCTGCTCGACGCCTCCAGCCTGGGAGCCCCACATGTTGTCGCCGAGACCGGCGACATTCCCGCTACGGCCCGGCGCCGCATGGTGCAAGCCGTCCAAGAGCGGGAAGTGACCCTTGCTCTAGTAGTCGGCAACTCGCGATCGATGCAATACGACGAGGCTGACAGCTGCCTCGAAGCGTCCAACGGCGGGGAACGGACGGCGCAGAAGACACAGTCGATCTACTACCAGCACCTCGTCGCCCATCCCTTCTTGTCGGGTGTCAGCACCGGGAAGAGCGGGATCTCTACTGCCCTTCTTGTCTCACTCCACCGCGTTTTCCTCAAGACAGTCGGCAGCAGACCTGAACCGGCTGCACACAGGTCCTGGATCGAGCCGCTGCCAAAGGGCACGCTTCGAAGCACTCTGTGGCTGTCTCGGGATGAGAACCTCAGGAGAGGCACACCGCGACGCTGCAGCTCTGATGGCGTACCGGTGATGTCGGCGGTCTCTGAACCTGGACCCCTTTGGGGTCGATGACTTTTGACCCCGTGTGTGCAGTTGTTCACCCGTTTGCCGCGCTCGGGGTGCGACCGATGTCGCGGTCTTTGAGGCGGTAGGACTCTCCCTTCAAGGAGAGCACATCGGCGTGATGGACGAGGCGGTCGATCATGGCGGCGGCCACGGTGTCGTCGCCGAACACCTCTCCCCAGCGTCCGAACGGTTTGTTGCTGGTCACGATCACGGACGCGCGTTCGTAGCGGCCGGAGATCAGCTGGAAGAACAGGTTCGCCGCTTCCGGCTCGAAGGGGATGTAGCCGACCTCGTCTATCACCAGGACGGGGACGCGGGCGAGGCGCAGGAGCTCGTCCTGGAGCTTTCCGGCGGTGTGGGCGGCGGCCAGGCGGTCGACCCACTGGGAGGCGGTGGCGAACGCGACGCGGTGTCCGGCCTGGCAGGCACGGATGCCCAGGGCGATGGCCAGGTGGGTCTTGCCGGTGCCGGGCGGGCCGAGGAAGACCACGTTCTCCTTGCCGGTGATGAAGTCCAGGGTGCCCAGATGGGCCACCGCCTCCCGTTTCAGCCCGCGCAGGTGGGCGAAGTCGAACTCCTCCAGTGTCTTGCGGGCGGGGAAGCGGGCGGCGCGGATGCGGCCCTCGCCGCCGTGGGTCTCGCGGGCGGCGACCTCGCGCTGCAGGCAGGCGGCCAGGTACTCCTGATGTGACCAGGACTCCGCGGCGGCGCGTTCGGCGAGCCGGTCGGCGGCGTCCAGCAGGGCCGGTGCTTTCAACGCGCGGGTGAGGAAGGCCAGTTCCGCGGTGATGTCCCGGGAGGTGGTGGTGCGGGTGGCCATGGTGTCACTCCTGTCCTGCGCCGCCCTCGATCAGGTGGAAGACGCGGTCGTAGGCCGGCAGATCCGGCTGCTGGACCTCCACCGCCGCGGCAGCGACCGCCCCGCCCGGGCGATGGCGGTGCCGCATCACGGTGGCGGCATCGGCGTGGTCCGGGTCGGTCAGCGTCTGGTGGCGGGCCCAGCAGCGTGCGTGCTCGGCGACCAGGCGGCCGTCCAGACGGGCCCGCACCGTTTCGGTGTCCGCCTCGACCTGCACGATCCGCCCGATCGCGGCCGGGTGGACGGAGTAGTCGCAGGTGTCCAGGCGGATGTAGTGGTCCCGGCCGATCCGCACCGAGGTCTGCCACCAGCGCGGCGGTGCGGTCGGCGGCAGCGGCAGCATCGCGGCCCGGTCGGCCTCCCACCGCTCGGCCGGACGGGCTTCCAGGGTGCGGTGCACCCGCCGGTTGGCGACCTCGAGCCATCCGGCCAGCTGCGTGTTGAAGTCGGCCGGGGAGGTGAACACCCTGCCGGGCAGGAACGACGTCTCCAGATAGCCGTTGGCCCGTTCGACCAGTCCCTTGGCCTCCGGATCGCGGGGCCGGCACAGGATCACCCTGCAGGCCAGCAGCCCGGCCAGCGCGGCGAACTCATGGCCGAGCACGACCCGGCCCTCGCGGCGGCGTCCGATCGCCGCCTCGTTGTCCCAGACCAGGGCCCGGGGCACCGCCCTCCACCCGGACAGCAGGTCCCAGTGCCCGCTCACGAGATCGGCGGCCTGTCTCGACGGCAGCATCCGCGCGGTGATCACCCTCGAGTAGCCGGCCACCATCACCAGCACCGGCGGGCGCCCTGTCTGCCCGAAGCCCAGCGGGATGTCCACCGGCGGGAACCACAGATCGCACTGGGCTGTCGGCGTACACCCGAACACGGCCAGCGAGGTACAGAGATACGTCCCCATCCTTGCGGCCCTCTCTGTCAGCCTTGGGTGAGACATCCCGCTTCGTCGGGTTAGCCTGAGAGGGCACGACAGGAGAACCACCCCCTCATGACCAGCACCAAGC
>NZ_JBEYWE010000070.1:0-3414 GCF_040644295.1 Streptomyces sp. NPDC047000 | reverse complement strand
CACCCCGCCCACCCCGCCTCTCAACACACCCACAACACCCCAGGCCAGCACACACTCGATACACCAACAAACCCCCCACCCAGCATTAGCCGACCATCACCCCCAGCACTTCGCGGCCCCCGTCCTCGGTGATGCCGGTGGCGATCACCACGGCCCGGGAGACGATCTGGTGCGCGACCCTGGCCTTGCAGTACGTCGCATCCAGGTACATGTAGGGGAACCGGACGTGGTCCAGGGACCGGGTGCGGAACGCCGTCAGCTGGATGTCCAGATCGGCGCAGATCCGCGAGACCTCGCTCTTGGAGATCCCGCTGTCCGCCCCGAGGGCCTTGACCAGCTCGTCGACCAATGGGGTCTCCCCTGCTCGAGCGAAGCCGAGAGCTTGGGGAAGGGTGGACACCCCGTGGACGTAGGCCTCCATGACCACGGCGAACAGAGCCTGGTCGATACGGCGGCGCCGCTCCAGCAGGCTGGGGAAGAAGCTGCCCGAGCGCAGTTCGGGTATGCCCAGTTCCAGGTCGCCGGCCTGCGTGGTCAGTGTCTTGTCGCGGTGCCCGTTGCGCAGCGCGGTGCGCGTGTCGGTGTGCTCGTTCCACTCCGCGCCGATCCTCGCGCTCGTCGGCGCCTCGATCAGTTCCTGGAGCGTCCGCTCGGCCACCGAGCGGACGAGTTCGAGCCCGTCCGCCGAGCGCAGTGACTCCAGCAGGCGTAGTAGGTCAGACTGGGACAGGGCCACCATGCACCTCCCGGGTTGAACCGGCCGTTCACCAAGGAGACTTACAGGTGGCCCGCCTCATGGGCATGGAGCGGAATCACTGTCAGCACACGCCCCCGGGCTTACGCCCCAACCTTGATCGGATACACCACCAAGCGGGACACCATCTCCCGGCCGGACAAGGTACGGGCGGACAAGGCCTACGGCTCCCGCGCGAAACGCGCCTACCTGCGCAGACGCGGCATCGGATGCACGATCCCGGAGAAGGCCGATCAAGTCCGCAACCGTAAGAGGCGTGGTTCACGAGGCGGTCGGCCGCCGAAGTTCGACAAGATCGACTACCGCGAGCGCCACGCGGTCGAGTGCGGGATCAGCCGTCTCAAGCAGCACCGGGCAGTGGCCACCCGATTCGACAAGCTCGCGATCCGGTAGGAGGCGACGGTTCACGTCGCGGCGATCCACCAGTGGTGGTGAGCCGTCGGGCGGCCGGGCAGCCGTGCCATGCTGGCCACCGGCAATTCGAGCAGCACACGCAGGGGGAGGTCCGGTGGCCGCTGATCACCACTGCGCGGACAGCGAGAACGGCGACCACGTCGACGACCCGTCCGAAGACGCCCTGTTCGAGCTGGTCAGCGACCTGAACGGCGCAGACAACACCTTCGTCGTCATCCAGCCCGATGAGGACGATCCCGCCTGGTTCGCGTCCGTCGCCGTCCTGGAGACGGGCGGCTACGAGATCGTCCGGCGTGACACCAGCCGCCGCGAGCACGACGTCACCGTGGAGACAAACATCGACCAGATCGCGGGCGACCTCATCAAATGGCTGGCCGCCCGCGCTACCTAAAACACGGCCTGGCTCTCCGAGACAGCCGTGAAGCAAGCAGTGGCGAGCCCGGCCGGTGGCCAAGTAGCAGACCGCCGGCGCAGGCTCCCAGTACCTCGCGAATTGGGCAGAAAACGGCAGCCTTGACAGCGATCTGCGTGCACTGTCATGTCCGGACGCCGGCGTCCTGGAAACCGTGGATCCGGACGTTGCAGGGGGCAGTCCTGATCGGACGCTTGCCCTGCAGCAGGATCCTGCTCCTCAGGTCTGCCGGAGAATCAGCGGCGCATGTCATCGCGATGGTCACGGTCGTCCCCGTGTCGGCGGTCGCCGTCACGGCGGTCACGCCCCCAGGAGGCGTCGTCGACGAACCGGCCGTGGCTGTCGCGCAGGGTCGCCGTGTCGGAGCCGCTGTCCCACACGTAGGTGCGGCGGCCCTGGTACAGGTCCGTGCGGCTGCCACGGCCCTCCCCGGAATGGATACGAACAGTGGAACGACCCTCCAACCGGAAGTGATGGAAGGTGAAGACATGGCCGTCCCTGTCCGACAACGTCCACCTGTCGAGGTTCACCTCCCGGCGGCCGGTGTTGCTGACCTCGACCCAGTTCCTGTTCAGGCTGCGGTCGGAACGGCCGTCGCGGCGCTCGGAACGGCCGTCGCGGCGCGGGGAGTCGGCTCTCACAGCGCTGATGACCACCCGGGAGCGGCCGTCACGCACCGGGGAGTGGTCGGCAGCCGATGCCGGCAGCGCCACCGCCCCCACCACAGCCGCCGTCGCAACAGCCGCAGCACTCAGACGACAGACGCTCGCAGAAACGGAAACGGACACGATTCCTCCTTCACAGTGCACTGCGTCCCCCGACAACCCCGCATTGAATGCGCAGGTCACCGGCAGTGCGAGGGGTGATACGGCGGCCGGTCGACCGCACACCCACACCATCCCTCCAAAAGATCGAAACCATGCCACACCAAGACGTCTGTTACATACCGCTCATGTCACCGTGACCCTTGCATGTACCCCGCAACAACATGCGTGTGACGTCAGATTGACGCCTCGTCATCCTTGTCGCCCACCGCATACCGGCCCCCGAAGTCCGATCGCCACCACCGCGCCACCCCAGCCCGTTTCCCGCCATCACTCGAAAGTGAGTAACAACCACCCGCCCGTAAACGCCTGTGCAACACAGCCGAGACCACAGAAGCCATGACCCGGGCTCCCTCTTCCGGCACCAACACGTGATGGTGTCCCACCAGGTGGTGCAGGCGGCGGCGTGGTCGAAGCAGTTCCAGGTCCTGCCCATGCTCTGCCTACCTCCTGACTCAGCTATCTTTGCGCGGAGTTGGCTGGAGGTGTATTCCGATCCGCGGTTGCTGTGGATCACACAGCCGGCCTCCAGCCGTTCCAGCCGGACGGCCATGTCGAGTACGTCGACGACGAGGTCGGGGCGGTGGTGTCGGCCCGGGTCAGGCTGCGGCGGCCGGTGCGGCGGCTGTGCCCGGCGATGCGATGCTCGCACATGACCTACCGCCGACGTTCCTCACGGGCCTCGATGCCGGCCACCCAGGCGTAGTACGTGGAGCGGGCCGTCTTCATACCCGGCACAGCAGGGTGACCGGGTAGGCGACCCTCTCCCCGCGGATGAACCGGCATACAGCGCGCACCGGTCGCTCTCTTCCGCGAAGAAGACAGTCGCTTTTTCAGGATCTCGATCGTCTTCGCCTGCTCGGCGGTCAGCTTCCGCAGCCACCGCAGGGCCTCCGAGCTGATGGGGAAGCTTCACCCGGCTTCGACAGTTGGTGGGCACACGTTCGGGTCTGATCGAGCGTCTTTGCTGCTGAGCGAGTTGAGACTGGTCCAGACCGGTTGATAGTGCG
>NZ_JBEYWE010000069.1:0-4264 GCF_040644295.1 Streptomyces sp. NPDC047000 | reverse complement strand
CGTGCGGTCGAACGCGAACACCGAGGCGATCGGTTTCTCGTGCATGCTCGCGCCGGTGTCGACGAGGCTGTCCACGCTGGGCGCGACCACTCCGGCGGCGATACGGAACCGGCCGCCGGGCAGCAGCGGCTTGGTCGACTCACCGAGGACGACGACGTGCTTGCCGAACTTGGGGGTCAGCGGACGGCCCACATCGCGCTTGAGCCACATGCGCAGCAGGTGACGGCGGCGCTCCGGCTCCGGGAAGTCGACGAAGCTGGTACGGGAGTGCAGGGCGGCGTAGTTGAGCAGCCACTGCACGTCGCCCGGCTGGAAGTCCATGTCGATCGGCAGACCGGACTCCTGGGAGATCTCCTCGAAGAGGTTGATCGCCTCGATCTGCTCGGGCGTGAGCTGCGGAACACCCGGGTACTCCTGGGCACTGAAGATCATCGTGCTGCCGGCGTAGGTGCTGAAGACACCGTCGACGTAGCTGATGATCGGCGAGGTGTACGTCAGCTCGGGGGAGTCCGGGTCCTGACGGCGCCAGTCCCAGTGGTAGGTGTCGAAGAGCCGCGGGGCGAGCTCCGGGCGGCGGCGCAGCATCTCGTTGTAGATGGTGGTACCGCTGACCAGGCTGGAGGCCCCGCCCTCCTTGGCGCCGTGCAGGCACATGAGGGCGACGACGTCGGAGCTGTCGGAGTGGAACGGCAGCCGGTCCCGGACGCGGGAGGGCAGCGCGCCGTCGTCGTCGAGCGTCTTGTTCGACGTGGCGATGACGTGGTCGAGCAGGTCGCCGCGCTGGTTCTGCCCGATGGGCTGGCCGAGGTGGAGGCTCATCACGTAGAAGATGGCCCCGGCCATGGTGTCGCCGTACTCCTCGGTGCGCAGTCCGCGCACCAGGATGAACCCCCGGCCGGCGTCCATCTGCCGGGCGCACTCGTCGTTGAGGGCGCGGCAGGCGTCGAAGGGGTAGTCGGCGGCGGTGACGGTGCGCAGGTCGGGGTCGTCGGCGACGAAGCGGCGGCCCAGCTCCTCCAGCTCGGTGCGCTCGGCGTCACTGAGGACGTAGATCCACTCGGTGGACTTGGACAGCTCGTCGCCACGCCAGGCGGACGGCCCGGGAACCTGCTCTACGGGGGCGGTGGTGGTCACGGTGGTGCACTCCTCGCGAAGGTGATGGAAGGCCCTGTCTGATGTCGGTCGGCCACGACGCGCGGACGCGGAAGACGACGTCGGCGCGGCGGCGATGCGTCGCGGGGGGCGACGCGCGGCACCTCAGAAGGGGGTCTGAGGTACGCCGACAGCCGTGCCGGGGCGCAGTCCTTCCCTGGGCGGGGAGTACCTGAGCGGTTCGTCGTAGGTCCGGCGGCCGGCACACGACACGAGCAAGGCGCCGATCAGGGCGACTGGCTTCATGCGGTCCCGTCCTTTCAAGAAGTGCCTTCACCCTAAAAGGGGGTGGTAGGCGAGTCAATAGACGAGACGACATCTTGGATTGCAGTACATGCGGTCCAGTGGTCGTCGCGGCGAAGGGGTGGCGAAGGGGTGGCGGGCGACGCCCCCGCACCGCCTCCGCCCGCAGTCGGCGCACAGCCTTCGCAGCCCTGCCCCGGCTCCTTCCCCGTCGCGGCCTGAGCCCGTCCGAGTCCTGCACTGCCCAGGGCCACCGACTCGGCATCGTCGGCACACGGATCGCTCATCCCGCCCGATGCCCTGCTCCCACCTCGCTGCTTCCCGGTTCTCCTGACGCACGGAAGCGTTGCGGCCAGTGATGCGCGCCGGAGTTCCGATCAGAACGGGCGATCAGACACTCAGCTCCGCCACTTCATGGTGGAACTTCCGGTAGATCAGCGCGGCCCGGTCCAGGGCAGCCTCGACGTCGTACGGGTCCATGTGCATCGCGTTCAGCTGCGCGCGGTAGAGGTAGAGGAAGGTGTTGAAACCGATCTTCTCGAGGTCCACCGCGGATTTGACCATCACGAACGCGCTGACCTTCTCGGCCTTCTTCCGGATGCCGCTGGAGGTGACGGCGCGCTGCCAGGCCCGCAGATCGATGCGGATGATCGAGTACTCCTCGGTCAGTACGACGTAACGGTGGAGCGTGTCCTCGGCGGCCTCCGACTCGCCGAGGAAGTCGGCGAGGATGTCGGTGACCAGGTTCGCCACGCCGTCTATGATCTCGTCGGCCGATCCGCGGCAGAAGGACTTGAGGGCCTTGGCGACGGGCGCGCCCACGTTCTGCACATTGTCGGACGACATGGCGTGCGTCTGTGAGGTGCTGTCAAGCACCGCTTCGATGGGGACCTTCCGGTCCTGGTCGCTGCCGGCGGTGATGAGCGCTTTCTCGATGTCCATCTGGAAGTACTCGGCCTTTGTCTGGGCGAGGGCTTCGAGAGCTTCGAGGGCCTCCTTTGCGTCTTCCATCTGCTTTCCCGAAGTGTCCAGGCTTTCGATGACGCCCGAGATCGATCCCATGATTCCTCCTTCGGTGCTTGCCGTGCCCGGACATGCGGCGCCGCTTTCACGGCGGGGCGACCGGGGCGCGGATGACGTCGGGGCAGAGAGGCGGCGACGGCGGGCTCCGGTCGCAGCGCTGGTGGCCGGACCGGCGGACAGACGGCCACGGGCCGAATCTGCACGATGATGAGGTACCCGCTACACACCTCCCGTACTGACAGATGCCGGGAAAAGCCGAATGAGTACCCATTCGGCGGAACCCCACTTGCGGCCACCGACCCACCCCGGGTAAAGAACGGTGCAGCCACCCGGTATCCGAGGCGCATGCCTCGGCCACGGGCGCCGTCACCGGCTCACGCCCGCCCGGTCCCCTGGACGGTCCTCGGGCGGCGGAGGAGGGGCAGGAGCAGATCGCCACCGCCATCCATCCGGTGGATGGAGATCGCCGCGTGTGCGCGGGAGACGAGGAACTCGCTCGTCGGCAGCACGGGTTCGGCAGCCCCGTACGGGTGGGACCCGCCGCAGCGTCGTCTCCGTGCCCCGGAGAACCACCCGCACCTCGCACGCGTCTCCTGCAACGGCACCATCCGTCACCCATGACCGCGGAGGGGCGGCGGGCGGAATCCGGCGACGATCCGCGTACGGTCGTCGGGGAGCTGGACGACACCTTCGACCCGTCGCCGGAGGAGCGCGCAGCGGCAGGGTGACGGCAGAGCCGATGGGGGTAACTGGGCGTGGGTATCGGTGACTTCATCAGTGACGTCACGCCGGATGCGGTCGAGGACGCGGTCGAGGACGGTGTCGAGTGGGTGGGCGGCAAGGTCGAGGACGCGGGTGACTGGACCGCCGACCGGCTTCAGGACGTGGGCTGGAAGTCCGGCGCCGACTGGGTGCGTGAGCAGTCCCGTTCGGTCGCCAACCGCCTCGGCGCCGAGGTCGACGAGATGGACCTCGGGCAGACCGAGGACAAGACCAAGCTCATCTACGGCAGCCCGGCCAGGATCGACGCTGTCGTAAAGCAACTCGGCTCCTTCCAGGTGGCGTTCGACACCACCGGGGGCGGGCTGAAGGGTCTGGACTCCTCCCGTCTCAAGGGCGAGACGGCCGAGGCGCTGCGCACCGCGGTGAGCACCCAGCCGCCCAAGTGGTACACCGCCGCCGACGCGTGCACCAGTGCGGTCGGTGCGCTGGAGGCGTTCTCGGGCACCGTCACCTGGGCGCAGGCCCAGGCGCAGACGGCGATCGACAAGTGGAAGGCGGGGGTGAAGGCGTCCCAGGATGCCGCCGACGCCCACCGCCGGAAGATCGACGACTACAACAAGGCCGTCGACCTCTACAACGCCCGGCCGGCCGACCGGCGTGACCCCGCCTCCCTGCCGCCGAAACCCGCGGCGACGTTCGAGGATCCGGGCAGGACGCTGATGCAGGAGGCGCAGGACATCCTCGCCGCCGCGCGCAAGCAGCGGAACACGGCGGCGGAGAGCGCGCGTTCGGTGATCCGTGCGGCCCGTGACACGGCGCCGAAGAAGCCGTCGTACGCCGAGCAGCTGCGCGACGGCTACGACGAACTCCAGGTGATGCAGGATCATGTGGCGGGCGGTCTGGTCAAGGGCACCGCGGGGATCGTGAACTTCGTCCGCGGTGTCGATCCGATGGACCCGTACAACCTCACGCATCCGGCCGAGTACCTGACCTCGCTGAACAGTCTGGCCGCCGGTCTGGTGGTCGCGGCCAACGACCCGGTCGGCACCGGGACGCAGATGGTGAAGGACTTCATGAAGGACCCGGCCGAGGGTTTCGGCCGGCTGATCCCGGACATCGTGCT
>NZ_JBEYWE010000068.1:0-4366 GCF_040644295.1 Streptomyces sp. NPDC047000 | reverse complement strand
TAGAGAAACGCCCTCCAGGCGGTCCCACCCATATCTGCCCAGGTCAAAGCTCAGATTCGCCCCTCCAGCCCGCCGAATTATGTCGAACGCGGGCCCTTGCTGCGGATCGCGCCCCCGGGTGAGTGCGGGGAACGGCTGGGGCCTGAGAAAGTCAGCCCTGGCCGCACGGTGCAAGGTGGGTGGGGGGTCTAATCAAGACTCTGGCCCACATTCGGTGGTAACGCACTGTGGCAATGGTTACTGACGGCAAGAGGCTCAGGTCGACGGGGCATATACAGGGTTGTCAGGCTGCGTTCCCGTTCCGGATACGGCGACAGCACCCGTCCGTGAACTGCGCTGTCAGGGCCGGGGCGGGCGTGACACACGGTTACCACCGAATGTGAGCCAGGGCCACTCGCTGGACACACCCGCACCACGCTGTTACCCGCCATGCCCACGATTGCTGGCAGGGGCGGAATCGACGTAGTGGATCAGATCTCGGGCCCGGTTCGCGTTACCACGGACAGGGATCCAGTAGGCACCTACGCGTTCCCGCTCAAGATTCGGACGCCACCGTGTAAAGCAGGGTGGGGCGCCCTCCCCGGACGAACATGCGCAACAGGCCGTAGCGCGGCCGCTTCGTGGCTGCCCAGAAGATCCATGCGAAGACGGAGCCCGGTGTCACGGCGACGCGCTCTCCGGCGGCTCGCGGAATCGGGCGGCCAGCTCGCTGCGGGACCGGAGACCGAGCTTGGCGTAGACAGGGTCTGTTGCGAAGGTGCTGGTCATAGCCACTCGTTGATGGCTGCGACCAGCACAGTCGCGTGGTATTGGACGGCGAGTTTGTCGTACCTCGTGGCGACCGCACGGTGGCGCTTGAGCCGGTTGATCCCGCACTCGACGGCGTGTCGCTGCTTGTAGTCGTCCTTGTCGAACTTGGGCGGGCGGCCGCCTCGGGTGCCGAGCTTCCGGCGGTTGCGGATCTGGTCCGCCTTCTCCGGGATGGTGCACTTCACGCCGCGTCGACGCAGGTAGACGCGGTTCGCGCGGGACCCGTACGCCTTGTCCGCGCGGACCCTGTCCGGCTTCGTGCGCGGACGGCCGGGTCCGATCCGCGGTACCCGAATGCCGGCGAGAACCGGCTGGGACTGGGGACTGTCGTGCCGCTGACCAGCGGTGACGAGCAGGGGCAGCGGCTTCTGTCCCTGCTCGACCGCCAAGTGGAGCTTGGTGGTCAGCCCGCCACGCGAGCGCCCGAGGCCGTGGTCGTCGGGCTCGGTGTCGACGCCTCCGGGAGACTCCTTCTGGAGATCCCCTTTTTTGCGCGCTCCAAGAGCGCGGGACCGGGTGCGCACCCGGTGCGGTGCGTAGTTCAGCCGGTGTGTGCTGTACGGCCCTGGTGGACGCTCTTGTGGCACCCCGCCGTTAATTCGTTTGGCGCTCGCGAGGGGTTGTGATGGGATCAGGGGCAACGGGGGCGGCTCCCCGGCGCGCATCCTTCTCACCTTCCGAAAAGACTCAGCGCGCCCACTCTCCGTCCCCGTTCTTCTGTCCCGGGTCGTCGTGGAGGGGAATCCCCTGTTGCTCGCTGCCGAGTCCGTACTGCTGCGCCGTATCCAGAGCGTGTACGTGGACAGGGCGCCCGCGTCCGGCGGCGGAACAGGACCGGCACTGCGTCGGCTCGAGGCCGAGCTACTCGGCCGCGGTCACGTTCTCTCCCCCGCGCTGCACGCGGCGCTCGGCTCTCTGGCCCCCGAGGAGCTGGCGGCCGCGCACGCCCGGCTGGTCGGGCTGGCCGATGACCTGCTCGGCTCCAACCGCACCCACATCCCGCTCTTCCGCCGCTTCCCGCGCACCGTGCCCCGGGACACCGAGGCACTGTACGTGGACCGGGTCTTCGCCTTCCTGCTGCAGCAGCCGGACCAACCCTGCGTGCTGTGCGGCGAGGCGCGCACGGTGTTCCCCGTCTCGCCCTGCGCACACCTGGTGTGCCGGCTGTGCTGGGACAGATCCGACTATGCGGGCTGCCCGGTCTGCCACCGCCGGATCGACGCGGATGACCCCTTCCTGCGGCCGGTGCGTGCCGTCGGCGCCGCCAAGGCACCAGTGCCCGGCCCGCTGCGGCTGCTGCGCCTGGGCACCGACCGGGCCGCCGACGCCACCACCGTGGTGGATTCCCTGCTGGCCCGTCGCACTCCTCTCTCCCCGCAAGACCGCGACGACCTGCTCACGCTGCTGCCGCTCACTCCGGTCAGCCAGGGCCTGCTGCCGGAGGAGATCCCGGTCCGGGAGACCAAGGCGATGGTGCTGGGCGCGCTGGTAGGCGAGGCGCCGGACGGCCTCCCGGTACGGAAGCTGCTGACCGAGCGGCTCACCACCGCCACCGACGTGTTGCGGCTGCTCGCCGTGCTCTCCGGCGGCGACGCCGGGCTGGTGACGCCGTCGCGCTTCACCAGCCTGCCGCGCCCGCTGCGCCGTGAGCTCCTCGCGGTCCTCGACGGCTTGCCAATGCCGTACCTGGTGGAGGACGTGCTGCGGCACCCCACGGCATGGAAGCGGGCCGCAGAGGTCCTGCACCCCTTCGAACGGCACGCCCGGCATCCGCGCGCCGCCCTCGCCTTCGCCGTGCTGCGCGGGACCCCGGTGGACCCCGGCACCGCCTTCGGCGCCGCCCTGCTGGAGACGGCCGCCGCACACCCGGACGCCGTCCGCGTGGACGGTGTCCGGATCCGCCCGGCCACCTGGGCCGGACGACTGGAACAGGCGGTGGCCGAGGGCGATGCGGGCCGGGCCGCGGTCCTCGCCGGAGAACGCCCCGGCGAACTGGTGCGCCGTCTGGACCTGCTGCTGCGCCTGCACACCTCCGACGACCTCGAGCCGGAACTGGAGAAGGCCCTGCTGCGCGGGCTGCCGAAGGTGGGGCCGGGGCCGCTGCTGTCGGCGCTCGGGGCGCTGCGGGTCCGCGCCGAGGACCGCACCGGCCGCCGCCGGGTGTTCTTCCCACGCGGCGAAGTCACCCGGGCCCTGTCCGTTCCGGAGCGGCGGGCTCCACTGCCCGCCGAGCTGGTCACAGCGGCGGTCACGCTGCTGCAGGCCGAGCTGCTGCACCGGTTCGCCGCCGCCGGGGAGCCGTACGCGCTGTCGGTGCTGGACGCGGGCCTGGCCGACCTCACCGTGCCGTTCACCGAGCGGTCCACCGCGAAGGCCCTGGTGACGGTGCCCAGGGGCAGTATGCAGACGCTGCCCGAGGGCGCGGTGCTGCGGCTGTTCCTGCACTGGACCGAACCACAGGGCAACCGCACCGACCTGGACCTGTCGGTCGCGTTCTTCGACGCCGAGTGGAAATTCACCGGCCTGTGCGACTACACGAGCCTGGTGCACGGCGCGGAGGCCGCGGTCCACTCCGGCGACCTCACCTCTGCCCCGGCGCCGCGGGGCGCCACCGAGTACGTGGACCTGGACCTGGAGCGGCTGGCGGAACGGGGGGACGTTTATGCCGTCCCGCTGGTCTTCAGCTACAACAACGTGCCGTTCGAGGAGTTGCAGGACGCCTTCGCGGGTTTCATGGCGCTGCCTGCACAGGGCCCGCGGGATGCCTCCTACGACCCGCGCACGGTCCGCCAGCGCTTCGACCTGGCGGGCGATTCGCAGGTGTGCCTGCCGATGGTCGTGGACCTGGGCCGGCGCCGGATGCTGTGGACGGACACCCATCTGCCGTCCACGGACGGCTTCCAGAGCGTCCGCTCGCACGGCGGCGCCGGGCTGGCAACCGTGGCCCGGGACCTGTGGGAGCAGTTCGGCTCCGGCAGTCGGACCACCCTTTGGGACCTCCCGGTATGGCGGGCCGCGGCACGCTCCCCCGAGGTGGCCGTGGTGTGCCGGGAGCCGGAGCCCGCACTGCTGCAGTATCGGCGGCGGCCGGACGAGGACGCAGCCGCGTTCGCCGCCCGGGTGTCTTCCATGGAGGAGACCGAGGAGCGGCTCCTGCACCCGGACCCCGACGCGGCGGCGGCCGAACTCGCTTCCGGCACACGAGTGTTCCTTGCGACGGTACATGGGACCGTCGGGCCCACGCGGGCCTCGGGCACCTTCTACCAACTGTTCCCCGGCCCCGGGGACACCTCAAAAACCCTGGTCCGCGTGACCGCCGGGGATCTGGTCGCCGAGCTCAGCAGCACCTCCGCGCCGGCCCGCGCACTGCCGCCGTCATAACGCGGCTGGTAGCTGCACCAACACCAGCAGGACCGCAGTGCCCTCTCCTCTAAGCGGTCTCGGTACGGACATGCCGGATGACCCGAGTTCGACAGTTCGCGGGCATGTAAGCGCTGGTGATCATGGCGTTGAGCTGCGGGAGCGGGCATGGCTGGGGTGAGGGGGCGTGTGCCCA
>NZ_JBEYWE010000067.1:0-4841 GCF_040644295.1 Streptomyces sp. NPDC047000 | reverse complement strand
GGTTCGGCGGGAGGCCGCGCGGAACAGGACTCGCCCTCACGGCGAGCACCTCGCCGCGCGGCCGACCCAACGGCCTGGCTCGCCGGCTGCCGCCGACTCCACCGCCGCTACGAACGCGAGGCCGACCACTTCCTCGCCTTCACCAGCATCGCCTGCACCCTCATCTGCTACCGCAGACTCACCAAATGAGATGACCTCTAAGCATGTGGTCGATCACTTCACGGCCGGTGTTCGGGCGCTTCGTCGGCGCCGTCGCGGTCGGCGTGGCCCTGGCAACGACCTCAGGATGCACGATTCCCGTCGATGCCGTCGCCGGCGTCTCCGTGACCGGCGACGGCCATCTGCTCGGCGTCATGATGGTCTGCGGACATCAGATTAATAACGCGACCCTCTACGTGGACAGCGACGACGTCAACAAGGCAGTCACGGTCGGTTCATGGACCACCGACCGCCCCGTCAGGGCTGGTCTCACCACCTGGGCCCTCGATTCTCCTGCCGCCGGCTGGACCGCGATCAGATCCCTCACTCCACTCACAGCCAAGACCACGTATGCCCTCTACGGCTGGACCAAGGACAACTCGTGGTCATCGAGGAGCGTCTCCTTCACCCCGAGAGACCGGGACCGGCTCACCCCAGGGAAAGTCCTCTACGACAAGATCTCGGACAATGGTGATGAATCGGCAGTCACTGTCCCTATAGCGGAGTTCAAAGCGAGGGCTTGCCAGAAGGTGTAGTGCTACGGCGCCTCCGGCTGAGTCGAGGCGCTCCCGTTGTCGAGAGCACGCGCTCAGCCTTCGCCGCCGCAAGACACAAGATCACGATCTACAGCTGGAGTACTAGACGAGTGAGTCCCATGTGATCAGTGGTCATACGCGATTAGCGAGCGGGTGACAGGTGCACCGATCCTGTTGTTGTGCCAGATACCGGCGGCCAACGCGAGGACTCGCTGGGCGACCCGGATCGCGACGCCCTCGAAGGTCCGCCCGCCGTGTTGTTCCAGGTCGAGCTGCCCTTTGAGGGTGTCGTTGACCGACTCGATCAGCTGGCGGACCTTCTTGAGCATCGGCTCGCCGTAGCGCTCCTTTTCCCGCTTGAACGACGGTCGCAGCAGCTCGACGCCGAGCTCGGCGAGGTCCTTCTCGAACACCTTCGAGGCGAAGCCCTTGTCCGAGATGAGCAGGATGCCCTCGCGCTGGGCGATCAGTTCGGCGTCGACTTCGAGCATCGCGGCCAGGACTTCGCGCTCACCGATCTTCGGATTGGCCAGCGCCCACAGGATCGGCATGCCGGTCGGCGTGCAGACCAGGTACAGGCGCAGGCCCCAGAAGAACCGGGAGTGGGAGGCGCAAGTAGCCGTAGCCGACCCAGCCCGCCAGGTTCGAGCGCTGGACGGTCGGGCGGGACATACCGCACGGCACCGGGGTGGAATCGGTGATCCATACCGTGTCCGTCCAGAAGCCACTGTCCATGGCCAGCTCCCGGATCATGCGCTTGACCAGCGGTAGAGCCGCCCGCAGGCGCTTGTTGTACCCGGATTGCTGGGGCAGGTAGGGGAAAAGGCCGGACAGGCGCTTATCGGCGAAGCGCAGCCACCGTGCCTCGGAGCGGTAGCCGAGCAGTGCCTGGGCCACCGCCAGGCAGACGAGTTCGGAGTCGCTGAGAAGGGGCGGGCGTCCCATCCATCGCGTTCCTCCGATCTCGTCGTCGATCTTCACATAGAGTGCGGTCAAGAGGGTCTCCAAGTCGGGCGTCACAACCGGATCTTGGAGGCCCTCATCTGGTCAGCAGGCCGAAAGTCCTGAAGTTCTGGCCCAGCGCTCGCATGTCGTCCACACGTTGACTGAACGGAGTCCAACAGCCATGCCGGACACAACCTCGGCCGACCTCGGCCCTCGTGAGGTCTTGGCCCGCTATCAGCAGGCGATGCTCGACAAGTCCGCGGACGACCTGGCCGATCTGTACGCGGTCGATGCCGTGCACGAGTTTCCTTTCCTTTTCCCCGGCATGCCTGAGCGCTACCGGGGACGCGAAGAGGTCCGCGCGGGCTATCGAGCGGCCTGGGGTGCAAGCCCAGCGCAGCCGCAGGAGATCCGCGAAGTTGTCGTGCATGAGAACACCGACCCGGAGGTGATCGTCGTCGAGCAGATCGTCTCCGGGACCGTGACCACGACCGGCCAGTCCTTCGACTTCCCCGGCCTGCTCGTGATCCGGGTCCGGAACAGCCAGATCGTGCATGTCCGCGACTACATGGACGGGCTCGGTGTGGCTCACGCGATGGACCGACTGACCGCCGTGGCCGCCAGCCTCAGCAACCGCTCCTGAGCCTCTGACACCGGACTCATTCGTCTAGAGGGTCCAGGACGGTCGGCAGATCACTGCCGAGGTCGCCACCGGTGTGATCGCTCTGCCCGCTCTTGAGCCCGGGCCGGGGTCAAGGATCCTGCGCTCGCCGCCGGGGCGCGAAGGGGCCTGTTCGGCCGCAGGGCGGTTGGGCGGGCTGTGGAAGAGGATGACGAGCGCGTCGGCCCGCCGGCCCCTGGGGGCTGCGGTGGCCTCCGGCTCCGCCCGGTGGCTGGCACGCGCGGCGTGGCCGGGCCCTCGGTCAGGCGGTTGCAGGGCCCCGTCAGCGGGGGGGGTGCCCTGGTGGACGGTCGGGGCCTGGTGGGGACCGTCTGCTTCGGCGCGGGCCCAGGAGCCGTCAGGGGGCCTCCAGACGGTGCGCCCGCCGCCGTCGTGGCGTGCGCACGGACCGCCGTTGGGCGTGATCGAGTGTCCGCCCGAATGCGGTTCTGCTGTACGACCCGTGGGGAGGGGACTGTCAGTGGCCGTTGGGATGCTCTGTGCTCATGGTTCGGGTGGGTTGAGAGGAGTGTGGGGTGCTGGACGATCTGCTCGTGGTGGGGTTCGACCTGGAGACCCGGCGTGAGGTCCACATCGGCGAACGGCCCTTGGAGCAGTGGCGTGCGCTCGGCTACGGGCGGCGGGAGACCGTGGTGTGCTTCTACTGCTGGCGCGGCATCGACGCGCCCGTGGGGACGAAGGTGCCGCTGCTGGCGCGCGGCCGGATCGGCGGCCGGGTACGGGCGCACTTCGCGCACCCGGCCGGAACTGCGCCACCCGGTGGCCCCAGCCGCGAGACGGTCTGGCACATCAATGCCAAGCACCGGCTCGCCCGCTGGGCGGCTGCCCTGCCGAACGTCACCCGGGTGCGGCTGGAGCAGTGGACTCCCGACCGCGACCGGCGCGCGGACGTCCACGTGGTCCTCGGCGACGGCGGCCGCCTGGCGCTGGAGGCCCAGCGGGAGCTGATCACCGACGAGCGGTGGCAGGCCCGGCACCGCGACTACGCCGCCGCCGGTGTGCGGGACGTGTGGTTCATGCGTCCGGACACCCGCATCCCGCACGTGCTGTTCGACGAGGGTGTTCCGGCCTGGACGCTGTATCACCGCGAAGAGGCGGCCGAGGCCCGGCTCGGCCGGCCCCACGAGCGTGGTCCGCGGTGGTGGACGAAGGATCTTCGCCTCTACGCGCTCCACCATCCGCCCTGCGCCGGCGACCCGGTCGTCTCCGAGCGCTTCCCGCTCAGCGAACTCGGCCTGGACGCAGGCGGGGTGACGTTCCCGCCCGCGATGACCGAGCGCCTGGCCCAAGAGGCCGCCCGCGTACGGCGGGACGCCGACCAGGCCCGCCGCCAGGAGGAACAGGCCCAGCACCGGCGGCGCGAGGCCGCCATCCGGCGGGCGAGGCGCCCCTGGGTTCCCGCTCCGCTGCCCCCCCGTGCGGCCGGTGCCGCGGCCGGCGGGCGGGGAGCCGGTGTGCGACGTGTGCCACCGGCCGCTCGCCGAGTCCCTGGTGCGCTACGGGCGGCACATTCTGTGCTGAGGAGGACCGGCAGTGGGGGGCGGACGGATCGGCACTCCGGCTGTGGCCGCCCCACAGGATGGTAACGGCTGTTACCATGCGGGTATGGCGAAGACACAACTGGGCGCCCGCGTGGACGAGGGCGTCGCGGAACTTGCGAAGAAGCGGGCCGCCGACCTGGGGCTGAGCATCGGGGACTACCTCGCCCGGCTCGTGCAGGACGATGCCAGCGGCCTGCGCGCCCGTGCGGTGGACGCCGCCGCCCGCTTCCTGGCCGAGCACCAGAGCGTCTTCGACGAGGCCGAACAGGCCCAGCAGACCCCGCCCGGAGCGCGCGCCGCCTGATGAACCTGCACATCGACGTCCCCTGGATCCTGCAGGTCGCCGAGGCCGCCGGAGCCAACGATCCGGCCCCCGACGACTACGGCGTCCCCCTCGCGGCGGTCGCCCGCCACCAGGCCGAACTGTTCGAGCAGCCCGTGTACGACGGCCCCTACGCCAAAGCCGCCGCCCTGGTGCACACGCTGGGCCGGTGCCGCTGGCTGGAGCGCTCCAACCTGGCCGTCGCCGCCGCCTGCGGCGTCATGTACCTGGAAGCCGCCGGGATCTCCGTCAAACCCGCCCGCGAGGACGCCGTCGCCCTCAAGGACCTCCTCCTCGACCCGGCCTGCACCGCCGGAAAGATCGCCACTCTGCTGCGCACCTGGCCCACCACCTGACACCCCCGCTCCCGGCGCCCCTCCCCCGCGGCACCGGGAGCAACACCGCGCGCAGCGTGGCGGGGGCCTTTGGTCTGACGCGCCGCACTCACCCCCGCTGTTCAGCACACAGGACCAGGCAAGCCCAACCCGCCGTTCCCGGCCCCCTCCGGCGGGCTTTCCCCTTCCCGGGTTCGACATAATTCGAGGGGTCTAGAGGTCTGGCGGAGCTGAACATGCAGGTCATGGGGCTGTACGTGGCTGGGAAGTCCGAAGGCGCCT
>NZ_JBEYWE010000066.1:0-5231 GCF_040644295.1 Streptomyces sp. NPDC047000 | reverse complement strand
GACCGCCACCGCGTCACCGCCTGGACCGACTCCAACGACCGCCGCTACGACTACACCTACGACGACCACGACCGCGTGATCGCCGAGGGCGGCGAGGCCGGCCACGTCCAGATCACCCTCACCTACACCGACCCCCACCCTGAGACCGGCCACCGCACCACCACCCTCACCACCCCCGACGGGGCCGTCACCCGCCACCTCATCGGCCCCCGCTGCCGGATCCTGGCCACCACCGACGCCCTCGGCCACACCACCCGCTACACCCACGACGCCCACGGCAACGTCCTGACACGCACCGACCCCCTCGGCGCCACCACCGCCTTCACCTACGACGACGAGGGCCGACTCGTCACGGTCACCCGTCCCGACGGCACCGAGCTCCGGGCGGTACTCGGCCCCTTCGGGCTGGCCACGGAACGCCACGACCCGGACGGCGCCCGGTGGCTCCAGGAGTTCGACGAGCGGGGGAACCGTACCGCGGCGACCGATCCGGCCGGCTGTACCACCCGCTACACGTATGACGAAGCCGGTCTCCTGACGTCCGTCAGCGACGCACTGGGAGGCACGACCGTCGTACGCTGCGACGCCGCCGGCCGCCCGGTGGAGGTGACCGACCCGGCCGGTGGCACCACCCGGCTGGAGCGCGACGCCCTCGGCCGTGCCATCCGTATCACCGACCCGGCAGGGGCCGTCACCCGCCTGGAGTGGCACGCCGACGGGCAGCTCGCCCGGCGTACCGGTCCCGGCGGAGCCGTCGAGTCATGGATCTACGACGGCGAGGGCAACTGCCTCGCCCATACCGACGCGGCGGGCGGAGTGGCCCGTTTCGAGTACACCCACTTCGACCTCCTCGCCGCCCGCACGCTGCCCGACGGCGCACGGTACGAGTTCGAGCACGACGCCGGCCTGCGGCTCACCCAGGTCACCGACCCCCATGGGCTCGCCTGGACGTATGGATACGACCCGGCAGGCCGGCTTGTCTCCGAGACCGACTTCGACGGCCGCACCCTCACCTACCGCCACGACGCCGCCGGCCGGCTCACCGCCCGCACCGACGCCCTCGGCGGTGTGGCCGCATACGCCTACGACGAGCTCGGCCGACTGATCAGCAAGGAGGTCGCAGGCCGGGTTACGAGCTATGCCTACGACCGTGCCGGACGCCTGGTCCAGGCATCGAGTCCGGACAGCGAACTGCTGCGCCGCTACGACCGGTGCGGTCGCCTCAGGACCGAGCTTGTCGACGGTCGCGTCCTCGACCACACCTACGACGCCCTCGGCCGCCGGGTCAGCCGGACCACCCCCACCGGGCTGGTCACGAGCTATGCCTACGACGCCGCAGGCCGCCCCAGCCGGATGATCTCCGGCGGCCATGACATCACCTTCACGTACGACGCGGCCGGACATGAAGTGGAACGCGTCTTCGGAGGCAACGTCACCCAGGAATCCGCCTGGGACGAGGCCGGCCGGCTGTCCGCCCAGCACCTCAGCGCGGGTTCCCGTGCTCTCAACGAGCGCACATACGCCTACCGCGCCGACGGCCGTCTCACTGCGGTGTCCGACCGGACGGCGGGGACGCGTACCTTCGACCTCGACCAGGTCGGCCGGGTCACCGCTGTCCACGCACCCGGCTGGAGCGAGCGGTACGCCTACGACGCGAGCGGCAATCAGACCTCCGCTGTCTGGCCCGACGCGCACCCGGGCCACGAGGCCACCGGGCCTCGCGTGTACACCGGCACCACCATTACGCGTGCGGGTGGCGTCCGCTTCGAACACGATGCCCTCGGCCGTGTCACTCTGCGTCAGAAGAGCCGGATCTCTCGCAAACCGGACACCTGGCGCTATACATGGGATGCCGAGGGCCGCCTCACGCGCGTCGTCACACCCGACGGTACCCGCTGGCGCTACCGCTACGACCCCCTGGGCCGGCGCACCACCAAGCAGCGCCTGGCGGCGGACGGCGAGACGGTGGCGGAGGAGACCCGTTTCACCTGGGACGGACCGACCCTCTGCGAGCAAACCACCGTCTCCGGCGATTTTCCCCGTCCGGTGACGCTCACCTGGGAGCACCGCGGCCTCGTACCCCTCGCCCAGACCGAGCGGATCCTCACGCCGGACGCCCGCCAGGAGGAGATCGACAGACGGTTCTTCGCCGTGGCCACCGACTTGATCGGCACCCCCACCGAACTGGTCGACGAGTCCGGGCACATCGCCTGGCGCACCCGCACCACCCTGTGGGGAACCACCGCCTGGTCCCGCTCCAGCACGGCCTACACCCCGCTCCGTTTCCCCGGCCAGTATTACGACCCGGAGACCGGCCTCCACTACAACCTCTTCCGGCACTACGACCCGGAGACCGGCCGGTACGCGTCCCCGGATCCGCTGGGACTGGCACCGGCGCCGAACCCCGTCGCCTACGTGACCAACCCCCACACCGTCTGCGACCCCTTCGGTCTGTCTCCGTACGCCAACGGCGACGGTCCGACCATCGGCGAGTACACCTCCAAGGGCGAGGGACAGGACCTCAAGCGTTCCGCCATGGTGGGTGACGACCAGTGGCACTTCAACACCGGCCACGGCTACGACCGGGCCCACACCGGACCGGGCGGAACCGCGAACGACCTGCGAACCACCAACTTGAAGCCCGATCAGATCGAACAGGCGATCGTCTCCGACGTGTACGCGTACATGAGGGACGGCGGGGTCGTTCCCCGCGCCGGGACACCCGGATTCAGCGGCCCGCTCGACCGGTCGGTGGACATCGACGGGCACAATGTCGGCTACCGGGTCATCCAGCGGCCCGACGGTGCCTACCAACTCTCGACCTACTGGCTCAACCCCTAGCGACCGGTCAGCCGATCCCGGCACCGCACCGGTTGCCCGGGTGACGCCGAGACCGGCTGCTAGGGTCTGGGCGCCCGTACCGCACACGACGGCTCCGACCCTCCGGAGCCCCGGAAGAACCAGAAGAAACTCGTCAGGAGAAGTAAGAGATGCCCGATCCGACCTCAGCGGCCCGGAGCCTCAGCCAGGCGATCGACGGCGCCGACAGCCGACAGGTCAACGAGGCGGCCCGTGACTTCGTCGAACAGCTCACCTTCGCCACAGCCGACGAGATCCTCGCCATGCTCCGGGACGTCCTCGCCGAGGACTGGATGGCCCTGCCGCCCTGGGCCCGCAACCTCGCCTACCGACTGGCCTGCCTGCAACGTCCCGACGACCCGCGGCTGCTCCGGGAGGCGGCCGCGGACCTGCTGTGCTTCGGACCCGACTGGGACACGTTCGCCCAGGACCTCAAGAGGCGCGCGGCGGAACTGGAGTAGAACGGTGCCAGGCTTCAGTGGACGGTGAGCCGGCCGCCCTGGCCCGGCTCCGGGCATCCGACGAGTCCCTCCGCGCCCAGCGTGAGGACAGGCACCGCGCCGACGCCCTGCTCTCACTCATCGCCGGTATGGTCAGGGACTACGGGAAACCGTGATGACAGCCGGGCAACCCTGGGTCCCGGATTCCCGTCGGACCCGGTCGGTCTTCGACGCTGTTCGAAGAGATCACCGAGCGCTCAGGACCCGCTCCCCGTTTGCCTGGAAGCGCGCCGGGCCTCCCACCGGCAGTGCACGAAATCCGGTGCGTCACATGTTTCCGTCGATGAATGCGTCGAGCAGCGTCAGTTGTCGTGCGCCCGTGCCGGCCGGGGCGACGTCACCGGGCTCGGGCGATTGTCAGTGGTGGGTGAGACGGTAGGAACATCGAGCCAGAGAGACGGGGAGATGCCATGTCCGGCAGCCAGAATTACATCAATCATGTTGCCCTTGTCCTGGATGCCAGTTCGTCCATGTCGGCTCTGAGCCGGAAGGTCGTCGAGGTCGCCGACCAGCAGATCGCGTACCTTGCCCGCCGGTCGCAGGAGTTGGACCAGGAGACCCGGGTCACCGTGTACGTGTTCTCCAGCAAGGTGGAGTGTGTCATCTACGACAAGGACGTACTGCGGATGCCTTCGCTGAAGCAGTTGTACCGGGCCGGTGGGATGACTGCGCTGCTGGCGGCGACCCTGAAGTCGCAGCGGGAACTGGCGCAGACCGCTCAACTGTACGGTGACCACAGCTTCCTGACGTTCGTGCTGACCGACGGGCAGGAGAACGTGAGCCATCGCCTGCCGGATATGCCCAGCACGGATCCGCGCGCACTGGTGGCGGCCGTGACCGAGATGATCGAGACCCAGCAGGACAACTGGACACTGGCTGTCCTGGTGCCGGACCAGATGGGCAAGCGCGAGGCCATGAACTGCGGCTTCCCCAAGGACAACGTCGCCGTCTGGGACGCCACGAGCACTCAGGGCCTGGAAGAGGCCGGGCAGGTCATCCAGCAGGCCACCGAGAAGTTCATGATCGGCCGCACCAAGGGTATCCGGGGATCGCGGACGGTGTTCTCCACAGGTGCGGAAGCGGTCAACCAGGAGACCATCAAGGCGGCCGGCCTCACCCCGGTCGATCCGTCCACGTACCGGCTGATCGATGTGGCCCGCGCCGGGGCCATCCGGGACTGCGTCATCGACAGCGGGCACACCTACCGCACAGGTGGCGCGTTCTACCAGTTGAGCAAGACGGAGAAGGTCCAGGCGCGGAAGCAGATCGCGGTCCTGGAGAAGAAGACCGACCGTATATACACCGGCCCCGAAGCCCGGGCCCTGCTCGGCCTGCCGAGCGAGGAAGTGCGCGTCAAGCCCGACCACAACGACGGTTACACGATCTTCGTGCAGAGCACCAGCGTGAACCGGAAGCTCGTACCGAACACGAGGCTGCTCCTCATGCCCTGACACCCGGGGCTTCCCCCGTGCAAGGGGACACGCATGCGCGGGGTCATACAGCTTTGGGACCTGTAGGTGCGCATCGCGAACACGGTGGAGGACCAGGAAAACCGGTGACGGCCGGCGCACTCACGGTGAGAACCGAATCCGTCAGTCCTGCAGGTCCACCGAGCGCAGCAGTTCCAGCAGGCCCTGCGCGGGCAGCAGTTGGTCGTTGGTGATCGGGTCGGGGCTGAAGTGCATCAGGCCGTTGCGGAAGGTGCGGCATTCCTCGAGTGCCGCCAGGAAGTACTGCTGGTCGATGCTCCATCCTAGTGTCCTGAGTCGTTAATTCATGTGCAGTATGCGGCGAGGGTGTCGAGGATGTCGTCGGCGGTCTTCGTCCAGACGAACGGCTTGGGGTTCTTGTTCCACTCGTTGATCCAGCCGC
>NZ_JBEYWE010000065.1:0-5525 GCF_040644295.1 Streptomyces sp. NPDC047000 | reverse complement strand
TACGGCCGGTGTCCCGGCGGCTGGTAGAACGCGTCACCGGCCTCGTACACCTCCTCCCGGTCCCCGGAGGTGAAGCGCACGCGTCCGGCGATGACGTAGCCCCAGTGCGGACACTGGCACGCCCCACCGGGCAGCGCCTGCAGCGGCCCGTCAAGGTCGGCGTCGGCCGAGAAGGACACGAATTCGACGGTGTACCCGTTCATCTCCTCGCGGCGGTCGGTCACCGGCCCGAATTCCTGGACGTTCGTCGCGGACAGTTTGGAAACCCTTGGCATCGCTGTGGCTCCTCTCCGTGATGACTCCGAGACTTCCCGTCGTTTTCGAGTCGACCACTTCGCGCAACGGGGCGCATCCGGGGAGGGCTGCCGAGCACCTCCGGGTGTGGGATCGGCCCCCCACGTGACGGGCGGCTGTTCACCAACGAGCGCGGGGAGTGGTCGGCTCGTCCACTTACTTCCGCGTCTGGCAGGAAGCACGCACGCCGGCGCTCCCGCCGGCCGCCGTCGCCTCACCGCTCGCCTCGTACAACTTCCGGCACTCGGCCTTGTCGGCGCGGTGTGCGGCAGCGCGCCTTCGGGAACCAGCCGGTACATCACCTGGCGTAGCGTGACGCCGCCCTCGTAGCTTTCCACGATTTCCCGGGCTCGGTCGACAACCGTCGGCCACCGGATCCGCTCCCGCGCCATACCGGTACTTTGTAACCCTCACGCGGCCATCGGCCCGGAACACGGGTCAGCCGACGGTCGATGCAACCCTATCCGGGGCTAGCGCGGCCTCCAGCCGGTCCAGCCGTTCGTAGAGGGCACGGACCCCAGGCGGGCGCGGTTCTGGATGCCGCACACGGTGCCCTCCAGCGTCACGGACAGCCGGCCTTCCGCCTCGCGCAGGACGACGTCGGCGAGCGCCCGGGGCCCGCTGCCCCTGGGCAGTTGGTTCGCGCGGCGCCTGACGTCGGAGGCGACCGCGTGGGCGTGGCCGGTCAGCTGGAGGCCGATCTGCTCGTAGTGCAGGTAGAACGCCTCCAGCGGCCACACGGTGCGCTGTGCGGTGAACGGGATGATCCCCAGCAAGACGGATGCCAGCGGCATCACGGCCAGGAGGCGGCGCAGCTGGCCGCGCATGGCGTCGGGATCGGCGGTGCGGAAGCGCAGGACGGACTCCTCGATGAGGACCACGAAGAGCCGGCCTCCCTCGTAGAGGAAGCTGAGCGACCACGTCGACGACCAGGGCCGGCTGCTGTTCATGGACTCCCCCGCCCTCGGTCTGGGCCAGGTCGCCACCGGCATCGCCCCGGACACCGGCATGCTGCAGACCAGCGACGGCGAGGACCCGATGCCGGTGGCGCTCTTCGAGCCGGAGCGCGCCATGATGTCCCAGCTCCCCGGGAGCGAGCCGCGGGAGATCCAGGTGGAGGGCGCGATCACGGCCGGACTGCGGCGCTTCCCCCGCGGCTTCGCCGATCTGCGAACCATCCCCGGCTGGACACTGCACCGGCTGACCGACGACCAGCTGGAGCTGCGCTCCCCGGACGGCGGGATCTACTCACGCATCACCGTCCCCGCCTCACCCCACTGGTACTCGGCAGCCCTGCACCACCGGTACGTGCTGTGCTTCTACGGCCCGCAGCTCGGGGTGCGCACCCCGCCGGGAAACACGACCGAGCAGTACACCGACGCCAAGCGGCTGGAAGAGTTCCGTACCGCCCGCGGCCGCGGCCTGGTCGCCGACGGCATCATCGCCTACCACAACAACCGCTGACCCGGCCGGCCCCGCCCCGGCCTCATGTGACGCCGGGGCGGGTGAGACCGAGCACGACCGGGGCCTCCCCCGCGGGTCCGTCTTCGACCCAGAACCGGTGAGCGGACAGGATCGTGCGCAGCGCCTGGTGCATGGCGGCCTGCTGGGCATGGACCAGCTCAGCGGGCAGGTGGAGGGCAGCTGTCACATCCTGCCGCCACAGCACTCGCAGCGCATGACGACGCCCTGGGACCGGGGCCAGGCCCACCCCGGTCTCCTCACCGTCCGCTGCCGCCTCGAGGTTGTACGGCGGCAGACCGATCAACAGCACGACCTCGAGGGCGGCCCGCGCCAGCTGTTCCTGCGCCTCGGTGAGCTCCGCGCCGTCCAGCACGGCCAGCGGCGCGAAGTAGCGTGCCTGCCGTTCATGGTCCCCGCCGCGTGGATCCACGGTGTCGCTCCTGCCTCCCGTCCGGTGTGCGCGCGCGTGGTCAGGCCTCCGGAGCGATGATCTTGTTACCGCTGCTGAGGTGGGGGCGGAGCGTGTACTCGCCGTCCGGCGACGGGCGGTGCGGTCCCCCGTCCTCGGGCTCACTCACGCCGATCACGGGCCAGAAGATGCCCTCACCGTCCATCACCCAGGCGGCGATGGGCGCGGTGTATGGCGCGAAGGGCCCGAACTGGTCGGCCTGCACCTTCCACCCGGGAGCGGCCGGCAGGACCGAGACCACGCGGTGGTAAGGCACCAGTTCCTTGAACCCCGGCACCTTCGTGACGGGGACGAGTTTGGGGCTGTCCGTCATCGCCACCATCGCTTCGTCCTTCGGCCCCCGCTTCTCCACGGGCAGCGAATACTCCCGCTCTCCCTCAACGATCTTCGCTCCCCACCCTGTCGGGCTCCACTTCATGGCCGGTCCTCCCCTGTGATCGATCTACGGCTGATCGACGCCACCCACCTGGCAGCCGCGGTAGTACGGCTTGGGTGCGGCTCTGCGTGAGTGAGATCGCCGATCAGGCTGAGAGGCCGTAGGCGTGCTGGTCAGGCTGGGGACAGAGGCGTTCGCGCTCCCTCGCGGTGTGGAAGATCCAGTACTCGGGGAAGTCGTTGTTGCTGATGACGGCCCGCCGTCGCACGGTCGGCTGCGCCCGCGCTCGCGGCCGACCCGCGCGACACGCTCCGGCCGCTCGAGGCCGCGGTCGAGGCGAGCACCGCCGTGGAGAGCATGAGTGCGAGCAGGAGGCGCTTCATCGGGTGCGCTCCGCGGGCTCGTAGGACGTGGTGGCGGTGTGGTGGCGGCGTCCCGGGGGCAGGAGGCGCCACAGCCGGCCGCCGGCGGTGAAGGCGGCGAGCATGCCCAGGTAGACCAGGGGCGTGCAGGCGCCGCCCAGCGAGGAGTGGCCGGTGGCGGTGAAGGTGACCGTGGCGTCGTCGCTCAGGTACGGGATCCCGGCCCAGCGGTACGTGCCCCGCGGGTGCGGGTCGGCGGCGAGAACACCGGCGGTGAAGGCCGACCGGCCGGCCTCGATCAGCGCGTAGCTGCCGAACTGGACGACGAGCATGCACACCGCCCCGGTGGTCCAGGTGGGGCGCTGGTCCCAGTCGCCGTACTCGGCGGCCAGGTACTCGGCGGCGAGCCGCCGTAGCCCGCCCAGCTGGCGCAGCGCGTCGGTGGTGCCGACGTCGGCCGCGGCAGCGTGCAGGTTGACGCGGACCTCTCGGCGCTTGGCCACGCGGGAGCGCCGGGGCAGGTCGTGGAGGAAGCCGTCGAGGCGCCACACCGCGTACTCGATGCGCAGCCGGTCGATCGTCGTCAGGGTACGGGGCATCTCATGTCTCCTCGGCAGGTGGGGCAGGCATGGGCGGGACCGGCTGCGACAGCACGCCGTTGACCGTGGCGGCCAGCGCCAGCCAGTCCGCGGTCGCCTCGGCCAGGGCCGTGTAGCCGCTGGCGGTGGGCTGGTAGTACTTGCGCGCCGGACCCGAACGCGATGCGACCAGCCGGGAGCTGATGCGCCCCTCCCGCTCCAGCCGTGACAGTGCCGGATAGACCGTGCCGTCCGAGATTCCCGACAGACCGGCAGCCCGCAGCCGCTGTACCAGTTCGTAGCCGTACGACTCGCGTTCGGCGAGCAGCCGCAGCAGCAGCGGTGACAGGACTCCTTTGAGCAGTTGGGGATCGTGTGTCGGACTCATGAAGCTCAGACTAGGAAAGGTACCTTGCTTAGTCAAGTAGCAATCCAAGCCGAGTACCGACGCCGGACCGTTACGCGCCCTGGGCATCGACCCGGCCGTCGGCCCGTCGGAAAACAACACCCACGGTCGGCCCGGCAGCGCAAGCGCCAGATCGATCCGCCAGCGCTCACTGCCGGAGAGCGAGCCGGCCCGCACGTGCGCCCGGCCGCCCCACCCCGCAACTCATCGACCCGATGGGTGTTGTCGCGGTGTGGGCACGGCGGCGAATCGCGAAGTCGCGGCCGCTGTGGGGGCGAGCGAGCGGACGGGAGCCTGTCAAACGAGCGGCCCTGTCCCACATTCGGCAGTAACATAAAGTGACACTCGTCACCTGTAGCGATTTATCCAGCTCAGGCTCCACATCGGCATCTAACTGATCGTTTCAGAATGAGTTGAGCTGCGGGTCTTGCGCTCGACGATCTTGGTGGGCAAGGTGTCCGGGTGCATGCTGATCTTGTTCCGGACGACCTGTGGGAGCGGGTGGCCCCGCTGCTGCCACCCGCTCCCGAACGACGCCACCGGCATCCCGGGCGGTTGCGTGTTCCTGACCGGACAGCACTCGCCGGCGTCCTGTTCGTGCTGCGGGCCGGTGTCGCCTGGCGGGACGTCCCGGCCGAGACCGTGGGCTGCTCCGGAGTCACGGCCTGGCGTCGGCTGCGGGACTGGACCGAGGCCGGCGTGTGGCCACGCCTGCACGCCGCCCTGCTGACCGAGCTGCGCCGCGCGGACTCGTTGGACCTGGACGACTGCGCCGTGGACGGCTCGCGCGTCCGGGCCCTCAAAGGGGGGACCATGTCGGCCCCTCGCCCGTCGACCGTGCCCGTCCCGGCTCCAAGCACCACCTGATCGTCGACCGCCACGGAACCCCGCTCGCCGTCACGCTCACCGGCGGCAACCGGCACGACATCACCCAACTCCTGCCCCTGCTGGACGCCGTCCCGCCGATCCGGGGACTGCGCGGACGCCCCCGCCGCAAACCCCGGCGCCTGTACGCCGACCGGGGCTACGACTTCGACAAGTACCGCCGCCTGCTGCGCAAGCGCGGCATCAAACCGATGATCGCCCGACGTGGCGTCGCCCACGGCTCCGGACTGGGCAAGGTGCGCTGGGTCGTCGAGCGCACCTTTGCCTGGCTGCACCAGTTCAAACGGCTCCGCATCCGCTACGAGCGACGCGCCGATCTCCATCAGGGCTTGCTCGAACTGGCCTGCAGCCTCATATGCCTCCGCCGCCTGCGAACCTCACCCTGAAGCGATCAGTGAGCTTCTTCAGCGTTGCCGCTCCAGGGTGAGGATGGCCTTGATGATTGACGTCATGCGGTTGGGGCTGCACCGGGACCTGCGGAAGATCTGCCAGGACTTCAGACGGGCGACGCCGCGTTCGACCGGGGCCCGTGCCGCGGCCAGGGCCCGGTTGGCTGTCTTCTCGGTAGGGGTGAGTTCCTGCAGGGGCCTGCGTTTAGAAATCATCTCATTTGGTGAGTCTGCGGTAGCAGATGAGGGTACAGGCGATGCCGGCGAAGGCGAGGAAGTGTTCGGCCTTGCGTTCGTAGCGG
>NZ_JBEYWE010000064.1:0-6397 GCF_040644295.1 Streptomyces sp. NPDC047000 | reverse complement strand
GCCCTACCTGGTCGACGGCTGTCTACCACCCACCGGTCTGACCATCGACGACGACGCGATCAGACCGGCGGACTCCGCGAGTTCAACCTGAGTAACCCCGATGGGGTCCGGAGGCAGCTTTTTCCGGTAAGCCGACCGCAAGGAAGGCCCAACTCCCCAGCGGGCACAGGATGATCCAGGAAGCCAAGGCCGGCAGCCGAAAGGCAGCAGGAAACCGGGACCGGTGGCCGGTGTCTTTGCCGGCCGTCCCGCACAACTGGCCGGATACGGGCCCTGCCCGGACCCGAAAGGGTGCTGACGTGGATCAGGTGGGCCTGTGAGGACCCGATGACCATCAACGCCCGAACCGAAGGACAAGTTGGACACCAAGGCAACACCGATAGCCACGGCGGACTCCGCCGTGATCCACCGGGCTGCGGTGAACGGACCGGAGGACGGCCCCACCGACTGGCTGTCGATCGACTGGCAGTCGGCGGAGGGGGAAGTACGGCGGCTGAGGCAGAGGATCTTCACGGCATCGCAGGCAGGGGACCTGAAACGGGTCCGCAATCTGCAGAAGTTGATGCTCCGCTCCCGCGCCAACACGCTCATGAGCGTGCGGCGGGTCACGGAGGTCAACGCTGGCCGCAAGACGGCGGGCGTCGACGGAATGGTCGTGCTGCTGCCCCGGGGCAAGGCCGAACTGGCCGACTGGATGCAGCACAAGGCCGCCCCGTGGAAGGCCCGCCCCGTCAGGAGGGTGTTCATACCGAAGGCGAACGGACGTCAAAGGCCGCTCGGCATTCCCGTGATCTTGGACCGCTGTCTTCAGGCTGCGGTCCTTGGTGCGCTCGAACCCGAGTGGGAGGCACGGTTCGAGCCGCGATCCTATGGATTTCGGCCCGGCCGTGGCTGTCACGACGCGATCCAGGCCATCTTCCAGGCCGCGAAGGGCAAGGACCCCAAGCGGCAGTGGGTGCTGGACGCCGATCTGACGGCGGCATTCGACCGGATCGACCATGACCGGCTTCTGGCCCTGCTCGGGCAGTTCCCCGCCCGGGGCCTGGTCGGGCAGTGGCTCAGGGCCGGGGTGGTCGACCAGGGGAGGTTCGCCCCGACGGTGGAGGGGACCCCGCAAGGCGGGATCGTTTCACCGCTGTTGATGAACGTGGCCCTTCACGGGTTGGAGGGGGCAGCCGGGGTCCGCTATCGGCAGACCGGTGCTCATGCCGGGGAGACCGAGGCGGGCTCGCCGATTCTGATCAGGTACGCCGACGATCTCGTGGCTCTCTGTCACAGCCGTGACGAGGCCGAACAGGTCAAGGCCCGGCTCGCCGCGTGGCTGGCGCCCCGGGGACTGGTCTTCAACGAGGACAAGACGCGTATAGCGCACCTCGATGACGGCTACGACTTCCTGGGATTCAACGTCCGTCGTTATCGCGGCACGCTGCTGATCAAGCCGAGCAGGGCTGCCCTGCAACGGATTCGGGACCGGCTCTCCGCCGAGGTGGTGAACCTGAGAGGGGTCAACGCCGCGGCGGTGATCGCCAAACTCAACCCGATCATCCGGGGCTGGGCCGCCTACTACCGGGGTGTGGTGTCCAGCGAGGCGTTTGCCTCCTTGGACTTCCACATGTGGAAGCTCACCTACAAGTGGGCCAAGCACAGTCACCCGAAGAAGTCGAAGCACTGGGTGGCGTCCCGATACTTCGCTCGGTTCAACCGGTCCAGGCAGGACCGATGGGTGTTCGGTGACCGGGAGACCGGTGCCTATCTCACCAAGTTCGCCTGGACCAGGATTGTCCGGCACCAGATGGTTCCGGGCCGGGCGTCGGTCGACGACCCGGCCCTGCGCGAATACTGGGCTGCACGACGGAGCAAGCGGAAACCCCCGCTGAGTGCGACCGGGCTGCGACTGCTGCGGAAGCAGCACGGCCGCTGTCCGCTCTGCGACGGGCTCCTCCTGCACGCCGACCGCGAACCGCAGAGCCCATCGGAATGGGAACAGTGGCTCAAGGTGACCCGACAGGCGATCCGCAAGAACGCGATCACCTCCGACCCGGGCCGCAGCACACCGGACAGCGCCGTCCACCTCCGCCTGATCCACACCCACTGCCACCGCTGGCGCGGTGCCAGCACCGGCAGTCGGACAGCACTGCAACCTGCGAGTAGCCCTCCGGGGCCTGCTTGAGCCGTGTGCTCGGACGACGGGCACGCACGGTTCTGAGGGGGCGGGAGCACAGCAATGTGCTCCCGCTACCCGACACGCTGGGCAACTACGCGGTCATCGGACGCGAGTGGCATCGCGCCGGGCAGCCGGTGCAGGTCCGCGCGCACGACTTCCCCGAGAAGGGTGCCCACAAAGCGGTGCCGTACGGGATCTACGACATCGGCGCGGATACCGGATGGGTGTCGGTGGGCTGCGACGGGGACACCTCTGCCTTCGCGGTGGCCACTTTGCGCCGCTGGTGGAACGGGGAGGGGCACCGCCGCTACCCGCACGCTTCTCGCCTGCTGGTCACCGCCGACGCCGGAGGCTCCAACGGCTACCGTGTGCGTGCCTGGAAGAAGGAACTCGCCGATTTCGCCTACGAGTCGGGCCTTGACGTGACTGTCTGTCACTTTCCACCGGGAACATCGAAGTGGAACAAAATAGAGCACCGGCTGTTCTCGCAGATCAGTATCAACTGGCGTGGCAGGCCCCTGACCAGCCACGAAGTCGTCGTCAGTACCATCGGAGCGACCACGACACGCAGCGGCCTGTCCGTCCACGCCGAACTCGACCCCGGTGCCTACCCCACCGGCGTCACCGTCCCCGACACCGTCATGGAACGCCTGCCCCTGACGCCGCACGAGTGGCACGGCACGTGGAACTACACGCTGCGCCCCGAACCGCTCGCTCCCGAACCGTCCCCGCCCAGCACCGAGTTCGGACGCTTTCCCACCGGGGACAAGCTCCCCGTCTGGCTGCGGCACCCCAGCCTCACCGGACTCGAGCCCGCCGCCTTCGACGATCTCGCCGCCCGCTACCGAGCCTGGCGTGCCGAGCACCCGCCGATCTTCCTGCCCGGGAAACGCCCCGACGGCGGCCCCGGCGCCGGCGGCAGACGGCTCTCCGTCTCCGACCAGCTTGTCGTCTTCCTCCTCAAGAGGCGCTGGTCCATGACGAACGCCGTTCTCGCCGAGGCGACCGGCCTGGCCAAGAGCAGAATCGGCGCGACCCTCCAGGAGGTCACCCCCGTGCTCACCGCGGTCGGGCACAAGGTCCCGGCCGGCGCCCTCACCGTGACCACGGCACAACAACTCGCCGCGATCGCCGGGCACGACCCCACCCTCCCGTAGTCCCCACCGAGATCGACGAGTTATTGATCGGCAGGCCCCTGGCTGCGGTATTGCCTGCCAACTGGCGCGTGGGTACGAGTGCTCCGCCGGACGCCAGGTCGTGGCTGTTGAACCAAGCAGCCAGAGTCCTCGCGCACGCGGAGTCACGGATTCAGGCGCAGGTACTGAGTGTCCCCAGCCGCGTTGGCCGCTCACCGCAGCAAGTTTTCATTGGGGCACCCCTAGACCGACGCAGCTGGCAGGATTCAGGCCATGTGGGATGGAGTAATCAACGAGAGTCACCTGTACGCCTCGCTGTGGCTGACCGTGCATACGTACGAGCGGGACGGTTCGCCGTCGAAGCTGGTCGGTTCGGGGACGGGGTTCGTAATGGAGCGAACGCTGTTGGGTAGACGGCATCACAAAGGGATTCTCATCACTAACCGCCACATACTGGACCCGGATTACATTAAGCTTACCGGAAAGAAAGTGGATCGGTTGGAGATCAATGGTTTCCGTCAGGATACGTGGAGCAAGCATCCGGCAGGAAAGGCTGAACCTGTCCGGTTCACCATTTCATCGCCGGAACCCATCTTTGCCTCCGACGGCGCGGATATTGCAGCCATAGATTTGGATAAGGCTGAAATCCCTGGCGGATGCCCCGAACTCACCCAGCTTCCGAGCCTCCGGCTTGCTGGTTCGAACGACTTCGCCCACCGCATTCATGTGGGAGCGCAAGTCATCACAACCGGCTACCCGAGCATCGACCAGGTCACCGGCCCAAGGCCCATTCTGGTGAGTGGAACAATCGCTTCCGATCCTCGCGAGTCGGCAGCGATCGGCGCAGATTTCTTTCCAGAGTGCGTTCTTTGTCACTCCTTCAGTTGGGGTGGCATGTCAGGCTCCCCTGTATTTGCATTGCTACCACGGAATGAGGAATCATTTTCCACCTGGGATGATATTGAGCGGAAGGACCCCCGCGAACTGCGCCTGGTAGGCGTGAATCGCGGGCACGTGAGAATTGGCGGATCAGCTGAAGGCGCTCTGACATACTTCGCCAAATCGACAGTCCTCGGTCAACTACTCAGAGACATGGGTGTAACTATTCTTCAGCGCGTTGACGAATATGGGGAAGCCGACGGAGAGCCGCTGTTCCAAGAGGAGATCCCCCTCCACGAGGACAAGAGTGAGTAAGTTGTCGCTGTGTGAACCGTTGCGCGTTTAGCTGGTAACAGGCACGTATTCCGAACCTGCTGTATTGATCAGAAACGGTTCGGCTTCCGGGTCGTTGGTGGTGTGTGAGCGATCTGGTGGGGGACGCGCAGCATCTGTCGCCGTCGGCGCAGGAGGCCCTGCGGCTGCGGGCGGTGGCCGCATTGATGGCGGGGCGGGGCCGTGAGGACGTGGCGGCGTTGTTCGGGGTGTCGTTGAAGGCGGTCGACACGTGGTGGGCGAAGTGGCAGGCCGGTGGCCGGGAGGCGCTGGTCATGCGGCCCCGGGGCAAGCCGGTCGGGGTGCATCAGGTGCTCGGGGAGGCGGAGCAGGGCGCGGTGCGGCAGGCGGTGCTGGATCACCGGCCCTGTGATGTGGGGCTTTCCGGGCGGTTGTGGACGCGGCGGCTGGTGGGTGAACTGATCGCGAAGCTGTACCGGGTGCGGCTGACCGAGCCCGGGGTGGGCAAGTACCTGAAGCGATGGGGGCTGTCCTTCCAGCGGCCGGACAAGCGGGCCGTCGAGCAGGATCCCGAGGCGGTGCGGCGCTGGCACCAGGAGACCTGGCCGCAGCTTCGCGCGAAGGCGAAGGCCGAGGACGCCGAGATCCTCTTCGCCGACCAGGTGGGCGTCCGCTCCGATCAGGTCACCGGCCGCACCTGGGGCGAGAAGGGGAGGACCCCCGTGGTGCGGCGGAGTGGGAACCGGTTCTCGGTGAACGCGATGTCGGCGATCAGCACCAGGGGCCGCATGCACTTCATGGTCTTCACCGAGAGCTTCACCGCCGAGGTGATGTGCCGCTTCCTGGACCGGCTCGCAGGCCACTTCGACCACAAGATCCACCTTGTGGTCGACGGGCACTCCGCCCACCGCTCCAGGAAGGTCCGCGACTGGCTCGACGCCCACCCCGAGGACGTCGAACTGCACTTGCTCCCTGCCTACTCGCCCGAGCTGAACCCCGACGAACTGGTCAACGCCGACCTCAAGCACAGCCTGCCCAAGCAGCACCGAGCCCGGAACCAGACCGAACTCGCCGCCGAGACCCGCCGCTTCTTCCACAGACGCCAACGGCAGCCCCACATCGTCCGCGGCTACTTCGGCGGCCTACACGTCCGCTACGTCCTGGACGAGAACCCCATGAGTTTCTGATCAATATTCGGTCGGGCGGAGCGCGGCCCGAGGCCGCATGCGCCTATCGGCTACCGCAACCGCGTCACTGTGGTTCACCCCGGGGTGCCTGAACTGACCGGATAATTTTCCGCGCGACCGCGAACGCCGTGGTGCCTGCGATCGTGAGGAGCAGAAGCATCTCCATCAGTCCCGCCAGCCGGGCCCAGTATCCGTGCAGTTGGTAGTCGAAGGTGCCGTCGGTGGTGGCGATGCCTACGGCAAGCAGGAGCGGGTCCACCAGATGCAAGCGACCTCCGGCACTCGCCTTAATCCCATGGCCAGGCAGGAGGAACCAGCCGTAGGCGGTGGCGAAGAGTGCGAGCGTTACGGGGGCGGAGATGCCGAGTAGGCAGGTTGTCACGCGCGCTCCGCGCCGCCGTGCGACGCGGATCATGATCAGCAGTACCGCCAGAGCCAGGATGGGCAGGATGGCCAGTGCACGGAAGCTAAGAGGGACGGGGGAGACGCAGACGGCCAGCACCAGCAGGGCCAGCACGCCGGAACCCCAGATTGGCAGGGTGTCCGGTGTCCATGTGTCGATCACTCGTGGATTCGGTCTGCGCCGCCGTGTGAGCCCCAGCAGCTGACCGGCCACCGATGTCGAGTTCTGATCGTGGCTGAGTACTCAGGTTGAACTCGCGGAGTCTGGTGGCCCGTGACGGTTCTTGATCGTTGCGGTACGACGTCGTCATGCGGTACGCGCATGGTGGCGGGCT
>NZ_JBEYWE010000063.1:0-7046 GCF_040644295.1 Streptomyces sp. NPDC047000 | reverse complement strand
TACCTCGCCCCACCCGAGAACGCCCTGGTCCTGGCGGTGGACGAGAAGTCACAGATACAGGCACTGGACCGCACCCAGCCGGTGCTGCCGATGGCTCCGACCACGCCGGCGAAGATGACCCACGACTACGTCCGGCACGGCACGACCAGCCTGTTCGCCGCTCTGGACATCGCCTCCGGCTCGGTCATCGCCCAGCACTACCGGCGCCACCGCCACCAGGAGTTCCTCCGCTTCCTGAAGGTCATCGACGCCGCCGTCCCCAAGGACCTCGAACTCCACCTGGTCCTGGACAACTACGCCACCCACAAGACCGAGCCGGTCAAGAAGTGGCTGCTCCGGCACCCCCGCTTCCACCTGCACTTCACCCCCACCTCGGCATCCTGGCTGAACCTCGTCGAACGCTGGTTCGCCGAGCTGACCTGCCGCAAACTCCGCCGCTCGGCCCACCGCAGCGTCGTCGAACTCGAACGCGACATCCGCGGCTGGATCAACGAGTGGAACAAGAACCCCAAGCCGTTCGTCTGGACGAAGACCGCCGACGACATCCTCGACACCCTCGCCGCATACTGCACACGAATTAACGACTCAGGACACTAGCGGGGCACCAGCCCACATCGGCGAGGCAGTCCCCGCCCAGCGCAACCGCGAGGGCGACGTCCAGGAGGATCTTTCCCGGATCGTGGACGGTCCGGTGCTTGCGCCACGGGGCGAGCGCGGCGGATATCGCCTGGTCAAGGTCTGTCCGGCGGATCGTCTCCACCAGCAGCACGGACCCGGCCTGGGAGACCGCCCCACGGCCGCCGGCCTCGACACGGACATGCGGCTACGACCCGATACGCTTCTTCACCTGGGAAGCGCTTCTTCCCTCGCAGCCAACAGGACCCTCAGCAAGTCCTATCGTTGCAGTTCAGGGGCACTTCCCGTGTTTTTGATCAAGCCTCGGACAGCCCGCCTCGTGAAAGCGTGAGGCTAGGGAAGGCCACCGTGGTCGTAGCCCGGTGGCAGGATGCGCGCCATGACAGGGAGAGTGGTGGAGCTGGCCAAGCTGGTCGAAGCTCTGGAAGCCGACCTGGTGTTCACCATGTCGCTGGGAAGCAAGGAACTGTTCCACTCGAACCTACTGGGGTGGTTCGTCGCTAACCATCCCGTGGTGGCCGAGGCTGTGACCGGCTGGGCGGGGCCCGTCCAGGTCGAGCGCGAGAAGCTGAACACCGACCTCCTGATCCGGGCGGACGGACGCCCTCCCGTGGTGATCGAGAACAAAGTGTTCGCCCTCCCTGACTCGGTCCAACTCGACCGCATAGCTGAGAAGTTCGAAGGTCAGAACCCCTGCCTGGAGCTGCTGAGCCTCACGCCCCCGGTCTGGGGCGAGCAGGCGTGGGCCAGCCCCGGTGGCCACCGGTGGACCTGGATGAGCTACGAGCAGCTGGCGGACCGGCTGCGCCCCGCCGTTGCCGAGGTGGCCGCTGCAGACGAGTACGCGGGCGCGACGCTCAACCGGTGGCTCGACCTGATTGACAGACTCGGCGACCTGACCCGCCTTGTCGGGCAGCCCGGCCTCGACGAGCCGCTCCAGCTTCCGCGTAGCCAGCGCGACCTCCTGCACAAGGCCAGGCTCGACGTCCCGGTTCAGAAGATGCGCTACCAACAGCTCGCCGTCGAACTCGGCAGCCGCGGTCTGGTGGGTGCTCACACGGATCTGACCAACGGAACCGCCCTGGTCGACTGGTACGCCGACTCACCGCACGGCTTCGAGTGGGGCTGGCAGCTCCAGGGCGAGGACTTCCGGCTCGCGATCGTCGTTCCTGAGGGACACCCCGGTCGTGGCAACTCGGCGAGCCATAGGGCCGTACGGGAGGAAGAGGCCCGCCGCCACTTCGATTTCTTCACCTTCGGACCGATCGATGGCGCAGGACCGGTGAAGCCGGTTCGGGTCGAATTCGGATCGTACAATCCGGGTTTCACCTACCGATACATTTCTATTCCGGGTATCGAAATGGGGCAGGCGGTGGAGCTGTGCATGGAGCACACCCGCAGGATTAAAAGCCTGTCCTTGACCGCCTGATTACTCTTGCCTGCAGGAGCTCAGGCCAACGATTTCCGCGAGAGGTGACGTCATGCTTTTCTTGCGGGCGGAGCAATAATTCATCTGCTTCGAGTGGGCATCTTGATGAGCGCACCGCCCCAACAAATTCAGGTGGAGGGTGGCCGGGCGCCGGCCAAGTCAAATTCCACATTCGACGGGCAGTGGCTGACGATCGAGCACGGAGCGCTGAGCGGGCTGCCAGGTCAGAGGCGAGTCAGGGGTCGTTTTCACCCGCATTGCCCGTTCGTCAGGCGATTCCTCAGGTGGTGGATGGCGGTACAGGCGGTGCTGCGGGTTGCGTTCGATGATCGCGATGTCGACATCCAGGCCTGCGCAGTACCGGACACCCTGATCCATGAAGCCCTGATCGACCAGCGCGTTGCGGACGGTTCCGCCGGCGTGCTCCGCGGCCTGGTCCACGGGAGAATGCCCGCAGCGGTGTCGTGCGTGTTCGCTGCGAGGGCGACGACCGCGATGGCCAGGTCGAGGTCGGGAGCCCCGAACCACCCTCTCAGGAAGCGCAGGAGCCCGGCTGCCGGGCGGCGATCACGCCGCCGTCGACCAGCAGGTCGGTGCCGGTCACAAAGGAAGCGTCGGGGCCCAGGAGGAAGGCCGCGGCGGCCGCTATGTCATCGGGAGTGCCCAGGCGTCCCACACCCGAAGCCTCCACCATGGCCCGCATATGCAGCCCGCTGCCACCGGCAAGTTCCTGGCGGCCCATGGGGGTACAGATCACCCCGGGGCTGATGGAGTTGATGCGCGCCTCTCGTCTGCCCCAGTCGATGCCGGCAGCCCGGACTCGGAGCAGATTGGCGTATTTGGAGAGTGGATAGGCTTCCTGCGGACTGAGTTTCTCGGCCTCGACGAAGTCCAGGCCGAGCAGGTCGTCGGCGGAGGCATGAGCCAAGGCCTCTTTCTGCTCGGCGGTGAGTGCCCCTGGTGGCCACATGTGCCCGGCCATGCTGGCTATCACCAGGCCCGCGCCTCCACGGGCGACGACCCGGCCGAACTCCTCCAGGACCAGTGCGGTGCCGAGCAGGTCCACCTTGAGGATCGCCTCGGTGGTCGCCTGGACCGGGGAGAGGCCTGCGGTGTGGACGACCTGGGTGAGGGGGCCGAGTTCGGCGGCGGCATCTGCCAGGGCCGACACCGAGGCGCGTGAGGAGACATCCACGACTTGGGTTCTCGTTGTGTGGCCGTGCCCTCTGAGCTCATCGCTGACCGACGAGAGCAGCTTTTCGTCGATGTCCGCGAGCAGCAGCGTCTTCCCTGCGGCCTGACGGCGGGCGATGGCCTGCCCCATGCCGCCTGCCCCGATGACAACGACCACCGCAGTCTGCATAGGGTGCCTCCATCAGCGGGCGGGGTTGGCCGCCCGACGTCGTTACACGGTCGGTTTTCCGGCGTCCGTCTCCGTGGCGGCGTCTCCCTCTCCAGCTGATCGGCGAGAGTACGGGACTCAGCCACCACTCGGCCCTTCCCGACAGAGTCCGGGCTCCCGGACATGGATGTGGCTCGTGCAGGCGCGCAGCCTGGTTCCGGTCCGTGACGGAGACAATGACCGTGACTCCGGCTCGGAGCCTCCTCCGTCCCGGCAACAGAGCCGACGGGATCCGGAGCAGCGGATCCGGTGGCCCCGACAGGAAAAGTCGCGGGTGAGGCGTCGTGCCGCTTCTCTCGCGAAGGGGCCGGCTGCCCTGCTGGGGCCGGGACGCGTGGTCGACGAGCTCGCTCAATTCCCTGAGGCCAATTCGTCCACCAGGCCCCAGCCCAATGCCTCTGGTGCGGTCAGCGCGGCACCGGACAGGGCCAGGTAAGCGGTTCGTTCCCGGCCGATGCGGGCGGGCAGACTCGTTGTGCCCCCTGTGCCGGGGATCAGACCCATGCTGATCTCGGGCAACCGGATCACCGTGTCCGGGGTGGCCCTCACCTGCCTGGCGAACGCCGCCAGCTCGATGCCCGCCCCCACACAGGCGCCGTGCAGGTGCGCGGTCACCTTGAAGTCGCACCGAGGCAGCAGTGCCGCAGGACTCCGTGACACTCGGATGCGGTGCGCCTCGGCTGCGTCCCGGGCGACACCGAACTCGCCGAGGTCGCCCCCGCTGCAGAAGGCCGGCCCTGTGCCGCGCGGGTCGAAGTGGGTGATCGACCCGTCGGTCACGGCGACCTCCAGGGCTTCGATGTGCCGGGCGGTGGTGTGCGGGTCAGGGCATGCTGCCCGGGGCCGTGGAGCATCGGAGCCCTGGGACAGGAGCACGTCGAAGCCGTCCGGCCCCTTGTGCGGCCGGGTCGCCACCCCCACCACCCGGTCGTGGACCGTCGGTGGCGAGGCGTGGGAGGTAATGGCGATCACGTGACAGGGTGAGTCCATGACAACTTGAGTGTAATCTCATTTCTGTTTAGCGAGAAGGGCGCTTACACCATGTCTCAGGTGGATTTCGCTCAGCGGATGTCCGATGTCGCGCCTTGCCTGGGACCGCTCAGGGCCGGTGCGGACGGTCTTGAGGTCCGTACCGGCATCACCGTCGGTCTGCCCGGCATCCTCTTTCTGCGGGCCCGCCTGGCCGGGCTGCCGCCGCCGGGCCGCATATCCGCCGGCGGCTCCTGCCGGCTTCCGGAGACCGCTGGCGGATGGGCCGCTGTCAACCTGGCCCGTCCGGACGACCATGCGGCCCACCCCGCGCCTCTGAACCTCCTCGACGCACGCGACACGACTGACCTGTCCGACGCCGCCCGCCGGATCACGGCCCGTCGGCTGGCGGACGCCGCCCGGGCCGTGGGCATTCCCGCCGCCGCGCTCGGATCGGCACGAGCCGGCCAGGAACCCGTCCACGTCCGTTCGCACGGTGCGCGACTGCCCCGCCGGCTCCCCGGCCTCCGAGTGCGGACCTGTCAGCTCTGTGGGCAGGCCCCTTCTGCGCGCGGCTGCTCGGCCTGGCCGGAGCCCAGGTGACCAAGGCCGAGAGCACCACCAGACCGGACGGCACGCGGCGGGGGCATCCGGAGATCTACCGCTGGCTGCACGACGGCCACGGGAGTGTGATGCTGGACTTCGCCTCCGGCGCCCTGCCTGACGCGGTTGCGGGGGCGGACGTCGTCATCGAGGCTTCACGGCCGAGGGCGTTGCGTCAATTGGGTGTGAGCGCGGAGGAGTTCCTGGTCGCGCAGCCCGGACAGGTCTGGGTCGGCATCACCGGGTACGGCCGCGACGACGACCGGATCGCCTTCGGGGACGACGCCGCGGTCGCCGGCCGCCTGGTCGGGCGGGAGGACCATGGCGCCCCGGTGTTCCTGGGCGATATCCTCGCCGATCCCGTCACCGGCGTGTACGCGGCCTGGACCGTCGCCCGCTCCCTCTCGGACGGTGGCGGACAACTGCTGTGCGTGTCCATGGCGGCCTGTGCGGCGGCACTCGCCTACTCCCGGACACCGCCGTGCTGATCAGGAATGTCGAGGTCGAGGGCCGGGCGGGTACGGACGTACGGATCGGCGCCGACGGTCGCATCAGCGAGATCGGGCACCGCCTGGCAGGGGACGCCCTGGTGGACGGGCGCGGAGGGGCGTTGCTGCCGGGACTGCACGACCACCATGTCCATCTGACGGCGCTGGCCGCGCACGCCTCCTCGGTCCGCGTGGGCCCCGCCGACGTGCGCGGTCCCGACGGCCTCGGCGCGGCCCTGCGCGACGGGCCGCCCGGCCGGTGGGTGCGGGCGGTCGGCTACCACGAGAGTGTCGCGGGGGATCTGGACCGCTCGGTACTGGACGCGCTCGTCGCCGACCGGCCCGTACGGGTGCAGCACCGCAGTGGGGCGATGTGGTTCCTGAACAGTGCCGCGCTGCGAGCCGCAGGGCTGGACGGTGACGGGCGGCTGTGGCGGGAGGACGAACGGCTGCGGCACAGGGTCCCGCCGGTGCGGCTCGACCTGGAGCGGCTCGGTCGGCGAGCCGCGCGTCTCGGCGTCACCGGTTTCACCAACGCCGATCCCCGTCCGGCGCCCGGCTTGCGGCGGACCCTGTCGGTGCTGCCGCAACGGCTCACCCTCATGGGCGTCGACTCCCCGGTCAAGATCATGCTCGACGACGCCGCCCTGCCGGCCCCGGTTGACCTGGCGGCCAGAGTGGGCGTGCTGCGGCCCCGGCCGGTGGCCGTGCACTGTGTCACCCGGGTGCAGTTGCTCGTCACCCTGCTCGCGCTGGAGGAGGTCGGCCCGGTCGCGGGGGACCGTATCGAGCACGGGGCGGTGATCCCCGCGGAGACCGTCCCCTGGATCCGGCGGCTCGGGCTCACGGTCGTCACCCAGCCGCACTTTCCGGTGGAGCGGGGCCGTGAGTACGCCTCCGAGGTCCACCCCGACGACCGGCCTCACCTCTACCGCTGCCGCACCCTGGCCGAGGCGGGTGTTCCGCTCGCGGCGGGGACCGACGCGCCCTACGGCACCGACGACCCGTGGGCGGTCATGCGGGCAGCCGCCCATCGCGAGGACGGGGAAGGCGTGACTCCCGGAGAGGCTCTGCGGCTGTTCCTCGGGTCGCCGGAAAGACCGGCCCGCCCCCGCCGGCTGGAGGTCGGCGCAGTGGCTGACCTGTGTCTGCTCCATGTGCCTCTGCGTGAGGCGCTTCATCTCCTGGACGCCAGTGTCGTACGGGCCGCGTATGTGGCGGGCCGCCCGATCACGTCCTGAACCGCCCCCTGCTCAGACGCTGTAGCCGCCGTCCACCCCGAGTGCCTGTCCGGTGATGAACCCGGCGCGGTCGGAGGCGAGGAACGCGACTGCCTCCGCGATGTCCTGGGCGCTTCCGAAGCGGCGCAGCGGGATGTTGCGCCGGGTGACGGCGAGGGCGTCCTCGTCCAGTTCGCCGGTGCCGATGAGGCGGCCCGCGATGCCGTCCGTGAGCATGCCGGGGGCGACGCAGTTCACGCGGACGCCGTACCGTCCCTCCTCGGCGGCCAGTGCTCGTG
>NZ_JBEYWE010000062.1:0-8228 GCF_040644295.1 Streptomyces sp. NPDC047000 | reverse complement strand
CAGCAGGCATGGATCAACGACCCGGCCAAGCGCAGGGAACCCGCACCACAAACCTCATAGCGTCACGACCGTCTCACTGGACTTGAAATCTTCCGTGCGGGCGTTTCTCGCAGCAGCGAGCAACCTGGTTGCCTACGGCGCCGAGCATCCGCATTTCCTACCAACACTCGAGGCTTTGGAGACGACCATAGGAGAACTGGCACGGCCAGGCCTGCGTGACTAGTACTCCAGCAGTACTTCGTGGCTTGACCTGGGGGAACGCAAAGCGGTGGGAGTGTAGCGGGCAGAGGGCTGTCACGGGCGGCTTCTGCCCGCCCGCCCCTCGAAGGAGTGACCCCGACGGCGGGGGCACATCCGTGCGGGGAAGCCCCCGATCGTGACGACCGCACAGGCAGAGACCTGGAACCACGCCCTGGATGACGGGTCTTTCCCCAAGGCCGGGAAGTTAGCGTGTTTGTGCAGGTGGCAAGGGGGTTGAGGTCCAGGCTGTGGCTGCGTAGAGGCCGGGTCCGAGCTTGTGGATGAGTCCGGTTTCGGCCCATCGGGACAGCTGCCGATACATGGTGTGCAGGGTGATGTCGCCGAAGTGGGCGGCGATCTCCGCGGGTCTCCACAGGCGGGTCGGGTCGTCCTGCAGCAGGGCGAGAATTCGGTGTCGTCGGCGCTGGGCCGGGATGGTGTAGCGGTCATCGCGGGAGACCGCAGGCAAAGGCGGTTGTTCGGGGCCGGGTTCGAGGACGGTGACGGTGAGGTCGGTGATGACGCGGCTGCGGTTGGGGCGGCCGTCGTCGCGTCGCTCGCTGTAGCGGGACATCGGGGACTTGACCTTGCGGGTGCTGGTCCGGTGGCGGCGGGGCGCGAGGAGTCGGGCCAGCACCCGCTGGCCGATCAGGCCTGGGGAGCCGGGTTCCTCGGGGACGATCCCGATGGCCTGGACGACCTGGTCGCGGGCGGTCTGGAGAGCCACGGTGAAGCTGCAGCGGTCGGGGTCGGTGCCGGGGACTGACTCGGCGGCCTCGACCATCACGGCCCGTAGGGCCTGGTAGAGCGTGAGCAGGGCCCACATCTCCTGTTCGAGGCCGGCCCGGTCGCCCGAGCGGAGATTCCGGCCGGCCAGGATCGTGTGGCGGAGCGCGTAGTACGCGCTCTCGTGTTCCCAGCGCTCGTGGTAGAGGTCGACGAGCGCCCTGGCCGGGTGCCGGCGTGCGTCGGTCAAGGTGGTGACCAGCCGGTAGGAGCCGGTGAAGACGGTGCCGTCGGCGCAGGTCACCGTGATCTCGGCGTCGATGACCCGGACGTTGACGGTGCCGATCACCGACAGGTAGGAGCCGTCATGGAGACGGGCCAGGACCGGGGTGCGCCGGTTGCTGCGGAGTCGGCCCAGGACCTTCGCGCCGGTCGCGGTTGCCCGGGCGAGGAAGGCGTTGGCGTCCAAGCCCTTGTCCCACAGCACCAGCATGTCGGGCCTCAGCAGGTGCAGCAGTCGGCAGGCGTAGGCGGTCTCGCCCTCGTCGGTGGGGCCGAAGACTGCGCCGATCAGGGATCTTGTCCCGGTCTCGACCAGGGTCATCAGCTCCAGCGTGGGATAGCCGTGATGCGCTGTGCGTCCGAGCCAGGCTCGGTTGCGGGGCGAATCGGGTACCCGCAGCGAGCTGCAGCCGTCGAAGGACACGGTCCGGTAGGCACCGAAGCGCACCCCCGGCGTGGTCGGGCGGGTCAGCGGACCGGCGAGCACCTCGAACAACGACCGTATCGGCGCGGCCCCCAGCCTCCGACGAAGGTCCCGCAGCGCCTTCGCGCTCGGCGAGGCCACCGGCATCCCGGCCAGACCGCCGGTGAGCTTGTCCCAGACCAGCCGGTAGCCGACCTCGGGGAACAGGCACATTGCGAGCAGGAAGTACATCCCGACCCGGGACGGCAGATCACGCAGCCGCCGTTGCACCGTCCGCGTCTCCGACAGCACCGCGTCCACCAGCTCGAACGGCACCACGGCGGTCAGCTCTCCCAGATGGCCCGGCGCGAACCGGCCCGCCGCCACGGTCACCGTACGGGTGATGGCCGTAAGCGCGGACGGCAGGGCAAAATGAACCCGCAACGAAGCTCCTCACGTACAAGCTGTCTTGGTCGACTGCCTGTACCAACGAGCTCCGTTGTGCTTTCGCCTCGAACCCTCAACGCGCTTGCAGGACCTGCGAAAACACTAACTTCCCGGCCTTGGGGAAAGACCCGAGGTCCACCGGGGCCTGGGCATTCTGGCCGACATGGAGGAATGGGCCGCCCGGCTCGTACCGGATGCACCCACGCTGCCCGCCGACCAGTTCCACCCCTGGGTGTGGGAGCCGGCCGCCCCGCTGTGGGGCGCAGAAGCTCGGCAGGACGCCGTCTTGGCCGCTGCCCGCACCGTCAACCGCCGACTCCAGCAGAAGCTGGGACGCCACGACATCGGCGAGACGGACTTGTGCATGCAGGCCTTCGACATGAAGGACCCCGTCGCAGGCAAACCGCGCCTGCGATTCGACGGCGACCGCAACACACCTACATGGCGCGCCCGCCAGGAAGGCGCCAAGTACCTCGCGGCCGGTGCCTTCCTCGCCCTGCGCAACGTTGCCGCTCACGAGGATGCGGTGACCTGGACCGAACAGGAGGCGCTGGAGCACCTGGCGACCCTGAGCGTCCTGGCCCGCTGGATCGAACAGTGCGTGGTGGAGCGCGCCACCTAGAACCAGATCTCGTGCTCGTTGCGGTAGTGCGGCCACGGCTGCCCGGCCTGCCGTGCGGCGAGGATGTGTTTGATGCCCGCGGCCCACGTGCCTGGTTGCAGGAGTTCCATCAGATAGCGGTCCAGCTCGGAGCGGCGCATCTGCAGTGTCCATCCCGGTGTCATCGTCACACCGCCCGGCAGTGTCACGGACCGCAAGCGTTCCTGCTGGTGGATCTCCATGACGACCTCGCCCTGCTCGAGGTGGTCCGTTTTGCCCGGCGGGCGGACCCAGCGGGCGTCCAGGCCGGTGGCCTGGAGCAGACGGGTCAGTACGGGACCGGAAGTCTCCACGGTCGCCACGGCGTAGTCGCCGATCAGGCGGGCGCAGGTCACCGGATGCAGCGGGTAGTTCGCCCAGGGCACCCGCAGCGGGTCGCGGGCCGTGCTGTCCAGGCTGGTGACATAGATGTTGTGGTCCTCCCGGCCGGCCGCGATCCCTGCCCGTTGCAGAGCGCCGTCGACGGCGTGCTGATGACGTTCGTTGAACTGCTCGGACGACAGGCCTTGCTGGGCGCATGCGTACTGGTCGAAGACGAACAGGGCCCGGCTGCCGGGCACCGGCGTCGCGTAGATGCCCTCGGTCGTGGCTCGTTCCATGGCGTCGCGCAGCACGTCCAGGTGGGTGCGCAGCGGCAGGTCCAGGTCGTAAAGGAGTTCCGAGGCGTTGTCCCCGGGCAGCGGGCCGCCGTCCAGCACCGCCGCGCGGGCCTGGTTGATCCGCCGTAGCTGCGCGCTCCTGCTGTTCTTCGGGTTGGTCTTGATCTCTTCCGTGCGGGGCGGATTCACGCTGTCCCACACCGTGAGGTCGCCGATGCGCAGGCAGTTGGTCAGGTCGTGCAGGAGCGCGAACGCACCGTCCTCCTTGCAGGCGCTCTCGAAGCGTTCGAGCTCTGCCGGCAGTCCCGCTTTGCCGAACATCATGCCGGGCGACTGGTTGCGGCACAGGGCGAGGATGAACGGGCGGTGGAAGCCGAAGACGCGCCAAGCCAGCGCGTCACCCACAGAGCGCAGTTGACGGGCCAGTCGGGCGCACACCTCCTGCTCGAACCGCCAGGTCTCCGCGTCGGCGAGGTCACGGCCCGACTGGGGCTCCGGTGCCTCCGGGTGTGGCGCCTTGCCGCTGCGCATCCGCTTGGCGGCACGCTTGAACGCGTCATAGTCCTTTTCCACGTCCAGCAGGCGGGCAAGCAGGTCCCGTTGGAAAACGACCCCGGCCTCTGCCGTCTCGCAGTCGCGGAGCTGCTGAATGAGCTGAGCCAGGACCGGCTGCATCGCCTGATGGCGAGGGTGCACCATCATGTCGTCGAGGTCGTAGGCGTCGGCGTGGAGCAAGCTCATCCCGCCAGTGTGACGATCACGAAGGTTCCCTGCCTCCGTTTTCCGGACTGCCGAAGCCATGTTCGAACCCCTTGAGCATGGGATCGAGTTCGGCCGCCGCACTGCACAGCGAGCACAGCCGGATGCCGGGGTGCTCTGCCGCGTCCAGCGCCTTCTCCAGGGTGAGCGGCGGCGCCCCGGCGGGTGCTTCCTCACAGTCGACGGCGTGGATGACGCCCCGGCCGGGACGGCGGCCGCCGTCCAGCTTCTACAGGACCCAGCCCGAGGGCCGGCGCTCCCCCGAGGATCTGCTGCTCCGTCGTCGGCGGCGGCAGCCGGGTCGCGGTCACCACAAGCGCGGGCCTCACCGTCCACGCCGAGCTCGACCCCGGCCAGTACCCCACCGGCGTCACCGTCCCCGACGAGGTCATGGACCGCCTCCCGCTCACCCCCCACGAGTGGCACGGCACATGGAACTACACGCTGCGTCCCGAACCTCTCGCCCCGCCGGCTCCGCCGCCGCCCCGCGACCCGTCCTTCGGCCGGTTCCCACCTGGGGACAAAACCCCTGCCTGGCTCCGGCACCCCAGCCTCACCGGCCTTGAACCCGCAGCTTTCGACGGCCTCGTCACCCGCTACCGCGCCTACCTCGCCGAACACCCCCAGTCCTGCTTCCCGGCAAACGCCCCGACGGCGGTCCCGGCGCAGGCGGCCGACGCCTGTCCGCCGCCGACCACCTCGTCGTCTTCCTCCTGAAGAATCGCTGGTCCATGACACAGGCACCCCTCGCCGAGGCGACCGGCCTGTCCAAGAACAGGATCGGCACAACCCTCCGGGAAGCCGCCCCCGTCCTCGCCGCCCTCGGCCACACGGTTCCCACCGGGGGCCTCACCGTGACCACGGCCGAACAACTCGCCGCCATCGCCGGACACGACCTCACACCCCCGTAACCCCCAACAAGATCCAGAAGTTATTTTTCGGCGGCTCCCTGACCGGTAGGCCAGACGCGTTCGGGCAGGAGTTCGCCCCTACGCGTACGCGGCGCCGTTCGTTGGGCGCACAGGGCCCGTAATTCGTGGCCTGGCCCGATAGTTGTAGGGGAGGCTGACCATGCCCGCCTGGTGACGGATATCCTCAGTTGCTGGCCTCGGGGCGCCCCACCGGCCCAGGCAGCAGCACACCGCTGCCTTCTCCCAAGGAGCCCCCTATGGGTCTGTTCTCAAGACGCGCCAAGAAGGAAGATCCTCGCGCCCGCGCGGTCAATCCGCCGGATGAACAGGATGCCCGCGCCCGTGCGGTCAATATGCTGGAAGAAACGGCTGCCGAATTCTGGCCCAAGGTACCTGCAACGTTTCCCGACGGAACGCCGTTCCCAGCTCGACCGGCATACGACGAGATTGTGGCTCTCGGCAGAGCACTCGCGTTTTCGCCGCACCCTGACGCGGCGGACTTGATGATGTACTGCTTCAAGACTCTGGCGGGATTTGCGGAGGTGGCCAATCCGGAGACGTTCCTCGCGAGCAACGCCGTCGAAGCGGCGGACGCCCGAGGGCTGCTACTGGAGGCGGGGATGGTCCAGGAAGAACGGGCTCTCTCGCGTGGCCTCCTGTTGATCCTCGACTACCACGAGAAGGCAGGGCATGAGCTAGTCATGGATATCGACGCTGAGGGAAACCGGGTCTGACAACGCTCGTCCTCGGTCCACGAGTTCGTGCCCATCGCCGCCGGTCTGCCACCAGGAGGTTGGACTCACGTAGTTATGCACTTCGGCGTCGACCCCGACCGGCGGTCTCCGGCTCCCTTCGGCAGCGAGCCCCACACTACGGGGGCCGGTCTGCTCGTCGCCGGTGAAGATGTACGGGTGCGTCTTTTGCAAGACCGCATACGTCCATTCCCAGGTGCGGTTGACCAAGGCTTGCAGTCTCGCAGAGAGCTTGTCCAGGTCGTACACCGCGAGCGGCCGCGTACGGAATCAGGATTTTCCAGGCCGCAGCAAACCCGGCATCAGACACACATCCGTGGAGCCGCCACGTCATGAGCACACACCAGCCTCCCTCCTGGTCGTACTGCGGGCATGGCGCCGACCCGGCCACCGATCCGGTCGGCTGCCGCGGTATCCATGTCCCCGGCCACACCGCTTGCCTCGCCCACCTGGCCGACGCCGACCGCACCGAGACGTTCATCGGCCAGCTCGGCAATACACGCAAGACCGAACGCACCCGACTTCAGGCCGACTACGACCGAGCTCTCCGCGTCGTCGCCGAGATCGACGCTGCCCGCACCAGCATGAACGAGGTCTCCGCATGAGAATCTCCGCAGCCCAGCGAACCGAGAACGAGAACCGCATCAGGGCCACCATGGACCGGCTCCTTCGAGGTGAGATCCCGCCCAGCGGAAAGTGCGACATCAAGACCCTCGCCGGCGAGGCCGCGGTCGACCGCACCGCGTTCTACGGCACCCGCCCCTACTCTCACCTCCGCGTCGAGTTCGAGCGGCGCCTCCAGGCCCTGCACCAGGCCGGAGAGATTCCCGACCCCCGCGAAGCCCAAATCATTCGGCTCAAGGAGGAGATCACCAAGCTCAAAGACCGGCTGACCCAGTCGGAACAGACGATCGACGAGCTCACCGACTTCCGCACTCAGGCCTTGGCCCGGCTCGCCGCACAACACGAAGAGATCGTCCGGCTCCGCGAACCCTCCGCCGAAACCACCCAGGTCAGGCGCCTTCCAGCACCACGAACCACAGTGATCGGGTCATGCAGCTGAAACGCCCGCCCTGAAAGGCAACCCGCATCGCCGATCACCCGGCTGCCACTTCGCCCGCACCGCTGTCGGACCCGGAATCCAGATATCGGCGCAGAGCTTCCCGCCCTCCCGGAACGAAGCACCATTGATCAACGACTTCGCGCAGTTCGGCAACCGTCAGCCAGTCCAGCCAGCCGATCTCACCCGGGTCCGGGACCAGGGACTCCGCCGACAAGAGGGCCTCATGCACCCCGAACCATACGGGGCTAATCCCTTCCCGGCAGAAGAACTTGAACAGGAAGCGCACCGACACGCGAACGCCGAGCTCTTCAGCCAGCTCGCGGACCGCCGCCTCCTCATACGACTCGCCCACGTCCACGGCGCCGCCGACCATCACGTCGTAGTGGCCCGGGAACCGGGACATCGTCTCGGCCCGTCGCAGCACCAAGATCCGCCCCTCACGGTCACGGCAGATCGTTGTTGCAATGCGATGCGGCCAGTTCTCGCGCACCGCCTCATCTCGCTCGACGACACCCAACACGCGGTCATGCTCATCAACATGCTCAACCAGTTCGCTCACGGAGGCACGATCTCAGCCCCCACTGACAACACGGCCCCACGCGCACCAGCATCGGGTGATCCGCATCACAGCAAACCCCGCGGAAAGCAACACGACCGACGATCTACGTCGCGAACGCGGCCTCGACGCCTGGCCTGCTCAATCGCGACACGAGGTCATCCGCACACGGCCTCTGCGGACACAAGGCATTACCATGTAGCGGAGTTCATCGCGGATACAGCAGTGGACTCAGGCCGCTACCGGCACCCGGTCCGCTTCGTGAGGGTCCGAGCCGACTTGAGACCGGACATCTGCGCCCACACGAGACGTAGATTCCCCGTCATCAAGCCGCTTCAGCATCGAGTACCCCGTCTGAACTGTTCAGCACGACGAGAGCTGTGCAAGCTCTCATGATGAGAAGGGGCGGGCGACCTCGCACCATCAGGAGGATGCCGTGTCACTGGTGGTGAGACGGACCTACGAGATCACCGTTGCCTCAGTCGATGTTCGGCGGATGTACCTAGATCGCTGGCTCAGTTCGAAGCCGTCCCTCGAGCCGTTCGGTCTCCCCTTAAGGCCGTACGTGGTGGGTCGGTTCCTGCTGGATGAAGAGACGGTGCGGCAGTTCTTCTCGCTCTTCCCGAAAGACGACAGGAGGCCACGCCGACAGCTCCACTACGAGCCCGTCGCAGTCCGCCGTGATGGCGATAGCTGCACCGTCTCCTTCTCGATTCTCGCGACCTGCTCCGACGCGCTAGTGTCCTGAGTCGTTAATTCGTGTGCAGTATGCGGCGAGGGTGTCGAGGATGTCGTCGGCGGTCTTCGTCCAGACGAACGGCTTGGGGTT
>NZ_JBEYWE010000061.1:0-8274 GCF_040644295.1 Streptomyces sp. NPDC047000 | reverse complement strand
CGGCCAGCCGCAGTGGCCGGTAGCCGTCGGTGTCGAGCTGGGCGAGTTCTCCGTCGATGTCGACGGAGTGGGTGCCGTAGAAGTGCACGTTCTCGAACCGCACCCCGCCATGGCCGCCCTCCGCGACCTCGCCATCGGCACCCTGAAGCTCCTCGGAGCCGACAACATCACCAAAACCACCCGCGCCATCCGCTCCGAACCCGAACGAGCACTCACCATTCCGGGCATTACCAGCAACCCAGACACCTACGGAACTTGATCAAGCCCTGGCATACGGCGCCGACAGCCAGGACCCGGAATCCCGCGTGGAAGGCGACCGCCTGGACCTGCGCGGGCAGGTCCGCGGAGCCGGCGGCCGCGATGGCCGGCCACCGGTCCTGAACGCTGCCGTCGGCGGACGCGACGTCCCAGGAGCGCAGTCGGAGGCGCAGCAGTCACCCGGATCTTCTGGGCGGTCGGCCGTTCTTCCACGTGGTGCCGCACGGGGCAGGAGGCGCCGCCTGCGCGGAGATACGGAGCGTCAGCAGCCGCGACTGCGGCCTGTGTCTTCTCGCCGTCGTCCGGGCTGTGGCTACAGACCGGGAACGGCAGATCCGTTGAGGGCCCAGAGCGCGGCCGAGTACCACAGCACCCCGATGGCGCCGAACAGGACGCTTCCGGCGGCCGGGAGCATCCAGCCGGGCAGGCGTCGGCTGTGCACCACCAGCAGTTTGGCAACAAAAGCCCCGTACAGCGCGCAGCCGGCGACTGAGTGCAGGAGGACCCGGGCGCTCACGGTTTCCACCCCGTAGGCGCGGACGCAGTGGTAGGCGATGGGCACCGACAACAGGAAGGCGGCCCAGCCCACCACGCGGTGCGAGGCACCGACCCGGCGGGGCGCCGCTGTGAGACCGGGCAGCCGTCCGTATATCCACAGGGCCAGCAGAAGTTGGACGATTGCGAGGGCGAACAGGGCGCTGCCCAGGCGCGCTTTGAGGGTGACCGCCGCGGCGCCCTGCTCGCCGAACAGGCCGGTCGTGTACTGAGGGCTGTGGTGCCGTCCGGTGATCCAGATGGCCACCGCTACGGCCACGGGCAGGGCAGCGCCCAACGCGATGACGGCGGCCCGCGCGGGGGAGTGCCGCCGGGGGGTCCGGTGACCGGTACCGGTCCTGGTTGTCACGTCGGCTGGCTCCTCACGCGGTCGTCGCCGGTCAGCTCATGTCGACCTTGTCGCCGGCGGCGTCGAGCACGTACCACTCGGCACCGAACTGTTTGAGCGCCTGGCCGTTCGTGTCGCCCGGCTTGGCGTCTCCCGCGTACCCGTAGACCGGGTGACCGTGGTAGGTGACCTGCGTCGTGCCGTCGGATCGTTTCGACGTGCCCGACAGGCTGGACTTCGCCGAGCCACCGATCGAGGGTGCCCCCGAGGTCAGCAGCGGTGGCCAGGCCGCGGCACACGCCCCGTTGCAGGTCGAGGTCGTCGACTTGTCCGCCTCGAACAGGTACAGGGTGCGGCCCTTCCCGTCGACGAGAATCGTGCCGAGTTTGCCGGCCGAGGCGGTCTTCACCACGGCCTGCCCCCCGGTGGGCGCGGTGCTCGCCGATGCGTACGGGCTGGTGTTCTGCCCCGGCGCGGTACTCGGGGCGGTGCTCGACGACATCGTTGACGACGAGGAGGAGGAGCCACCCCCACCATTGGAACAGCCACTGGCGGTAGCGATCGTCACCAGCGCAGCCGTCCAGACAACGGCCAGGCGAATACGCGTCATCACACTTCCACCACGGGTAAGGGCCCCACGTCTCCGAGGCCGACAAACGTATGCTCCCGACGATCCGGGGCTCTTGATGCCCGTGGCACCCAGAACGCCACGAGATTCACTGAGATGGGCCCGTGACCGTGCTGAGACGCCATCCGCTTACTGATGAACGGGCTTGTCGGGCCGGGCAAGGGTGTCGATCGGGTGATCGTGGTTCGGTCGGTGCATGAAGGCAGCACCCCGCGGTAGTTCGGGGGCGCCGAAGCCGACGAGCACCGGGAGGCCCTGTTGCCGCAGTCTTTTGCGGTCACGTCGGTGGAGTCCGACTCGCCGTCCCTGTCGTGTGACCGCCTCGCGCACAGGTTCGGCAACGCGGCGGACGGGCCGGAGCGTGTGCGGTGTTACGGCTCGGACATGACGGACACGGAATGGCAGGTCGTCCGGGCGGCTCGAGGGCGGGGCGGCCGGCCGGAGGCCTATTGCCACCGTGCGATGCTGGACGCAGTGCGCCACGTGGTCGACAACGAAGTGAAGCGGGTCGATCCGCAGGCGGATTTGCCGCCGTACCGACGGGTGCCGTCTTCGCCCGCCGCCGGCAGGTCACGGGGCTGCTCGCCGAGTTCCACGACCGGTTGCGCGACCGTGTGCGGGAGAAGGAAGGCCGGGCGGTGGACCCGACGGCCGCGATCGTGGACTCGCAGTCGCTGCGGGCAACGGCGAACATCCCGCGCTCCACGTCCGGCTGGGACGGCGAGAAGAAGGCGGGCCGCAAGCGGCATCTGGTGGTGGACTGCCTCGGCCTGGTCCTGGCGGTGGCGGTGACCGCGGCGAGCGTGCAGGACCGCGACGCCGCCGTCCCGCTGCTGGGGCACCTGCGCGAGAGGTACTTCTCCGTCCGCCTGGTGTGGGCGGACGGCGGTTACGCCGGGCGGCTGGTCGACTGGGCTGCCGAGAAGTGCCGGCTCACCCTGGAGATCGTCAGACGCTCCGACGACGTGACAGGGTTCGTGGTGCTGCCGCGCAGGTGGGTGGTGGAGATCTGTCAAGCACAGTGCACTGGCGGCCTTCGTCGACTACGGCCCGGGCGGAACCGGAGAGCCGGTCGCCGCCCTGATCAGACCGGGGAACGCGGGCTCCGACACGGCTGCCGACCACATCACCACTGCCTGCCTCGCCCTGGCCCAGCTGCCGAGGAAGTACCGGCGCGGGCGGCACCCACGACTTCGTGTCCTGGCTCGCGACGCAAGGACGCTGGCTGTCCTGCTCGGCCGGCATGGTGATCACCGAGACCATCCACAGCAACGTCCTCAGGATCCCGTCACCGGCCTGGACCCCGGCCATCGAGACGGACGGCGGGGCCCGCGGCGGCTCCTGGGTCGCCGAACTCACCGGCGGCCCGCTCGCGGGCTGGCCGAACGGCATGCGGCTGATCGTCCGAAAGGAACGGCCTGGTCCCGGGGCTCAGTTGAGGATCACCGACGCGGACGGTATGCGGATCACCTGCTTCGCCACCAACACCCCTCCCACCGGCCGATCGCCGAGCTCGAGTTCCGCCACCGCCCGCGGACCCGGGCCGAGGACCGCATCCCGGCCGCCCGCTCGACCGGACTGCGTAACCTGCCCCTGCACCACGCTGCCCAGAACTGCATCTGGCTGGAGAGCGTCCAGATCGCGCTCGACCTGCTGGCCTGGATGCCCATGCTCGCCCTGACCGGCCAGGCCCGGCTCTTCGAGCCCCGTCGGCTGCGATTCCGCCTGTTCTCCGAGGCCGTCCAGCTCGTCACCACCGGCCGGCACCGTGTGGGTTCACAAGGCCGTCGCGAGCCGACGATGCCGAGGAGCTGTCGGCCTCCTGCGGTTTCCCGGCCGCGTACAGCCCGAGGTGGCCACGAAGACGATCGCCGCCAGGCATCGGCGGTCACCTGCCCGATGTCGCCCGCCGCCTTGGACTCCTGCGTCGGCTGGGGCACTCGCCGTGCAAGTGACTGCGTGACGAGCGCCACAGTTGCCGGCTTGCCAAGAAACGGTCAGGGAGCGAACGCGGGGAAATTTTTTGGAATCAAATCTGAAAATCCTGGATCGATTTCGGTACAGAGGATGATCGAGGCGCCCATATCAAATTCCGTGTCTGTGGAGAAACGTTTCTCTTGGATCTGCTTTCGTCGCCATGTCGTCCGGTGCCGACTCGTTCATTCAATGCGGACCTTGCGGTTGCAGTACGCTGTATGCTCATGAATTCCCTCTACGCCGCCCTGTGGGGTCTTGGCGGCAGTGCTGCAGCCGAGGCGCTGCAGATTTATCTATCCATGAGAGTGCCGGGTGATGCCCGGAGCTTCCGTGCGCCGTGGTCCAATCGGAAACAACGTAAATATTTCTGGGGTGCGGTGGCCCTGCGACTCTTCCTGGGAATTCTTCCACCAGCGGCGATCACTGCGTCTTCCCACGTCTTCTCTCCCATGCATGCGATGGTGACCGGCATGACAGCACCACTGCTGATCTCCCGGCTCGCGCAGACTCAGACGACGGTCCAGACGGACGACAGCGCCGGCAGACATTCCCAGGGGCCAGAAGCGCGCGCAGGGGCGTCTTACGACAACGACACCCCGCCGCGCCCGCCCACCCCTCGGGCGGCAGCCGACCGGCGCATCCCGCAGGGCCCGGGAACACGTCAGCGGACGGTGCTTCCGCCTGTCCACCCGGAGCGGACTCACCTTTCCTCCGCGGACTCGGCGCCCACCCGTGCAGCCGTCGATTCCGGTGCCTCGAACCAGCAAGGCGACACCAACACCTCTTCAGCCGAAGAGCACCACGGCAGGGAGCCGCTCAGCATGCTGTCACCCGCTCCGGCCGACCCTGACAGCCCGGGTGACGAGGAGCGTCAGGAAGAAGAAAGCGAACCCAGCGACTCCGCCCACCATCAGTGACGACCCTCACGAGGTATTCCCATGCCGCGCAAGCCGCTTCGCTTCGTCGATGAACTCGCCCTTCATCAGCCGCCGACGTCCGCACGAATCAGCCCCGACGCCACCTTCCTCGATTTCCTGGCGCTGACACCGAGCAGTCGCCGGCGCGGCGCAGCGCGCCGCAAACGCCCCTACCACCCCGGCAAAAGGCTGTCAGTTCCCTCTCTGACCCTCTTCTTGACGCTTGCCCTGGTCGGGTCGGCCGCGTTCAGCGCGGGCTGGTTACTGCATCTGCCCCTGCCGCCGTCATTCGTCCGTTCACCGTGGAAGCCGATCACCTCTGAAGCGGACATCGAACGAACCTACGAGGTGGGCTCTTCGCCCGTAACCGGTCTTGCCTTCAGCCCCGACGGGCGTCTCCTCGTGGCCACCACCTATGCCGGCCGTGTCGTTCTCCGCGACACCGTCACCGGACGCGAACTGAACACGAAATACACACCCGAGCCCACCGGTGCTGCAACGGGCGTGACTTTCAGCCCCAGGGGACACACCTACGCCGTCAGTACGAGCACCGGTGCTGTTCTCCTACTGGCCGTCCGAGGCGGCCGCGAGGTGGCTCTCCTTCCCCCGCCGGCCAAACGCGGCAGTGCTGTGACGAGCACGGCCTACAGCCACGACGGGCGCACACTCGCCGTGGCCAACGCACAGGGAACCGTCCAGCTCTGGGACGTGAGCCGTACGCAGCCCACTGTCCTGGCCACTCCTGGGCGCCAGCATTCGGTGAGCGATGTCGCCTTCGACCGCACGAACGCGACGTTGGCCGTGGCCAGTGTGGACGGCACGGTCCAGCTGTGGGACGTGAAGGATCCGAGCAGGCCAGAAGTACTCAGCACAGTCCAGTGCGGTCTGCCCGCGACCAGCATCGGTTACAGCCCTGCCGGCAGCGTCCTGGCTGCCGGCAGCAGCGACGGAACCACGAAGTTCTGGAACATCGAAGATCCTCATAAGCCGAGGCCGTACAGGGAAGCATCATCCCGCTCCCTGCCAAGCGGTGTCGGTTCGATCACCGGTCTTGTCTTCACCGACCGAAGCCGTGTCGCCGCAACCACCACCGGCGGATACGTACAGCTGCGGGACATCGACAAGACCCCTATGCTCCTACGAGCCCCGACCCGCTCCCAGGCCTTCACCAGTCTCTCCTACAACGCAGCCCGATCCACGCTGGCCATCGGCATCGCCAACGGAACCGTCCAGGTCTGGGCAGCCGACACCCCGACCCGCCGCACCGACAAGTGACCGATGAGATCCCGATCACGCGCTCACCTGGTGGTACTCGGCCCCGTACCTGCGCGGCGGCACGTCGGCGTTCGCCGCCCCCGGACGCAGACCCGCACCATCCCGCACGCAACCGTCTTACGCCACCGTGAACCGGTGGCTATCCTGCAACCATGTCCGTCACCACTATGACCCTGCGCATCCCCGACGAGCTCGCCCCCTCCATCAGGGCAGCCGCCTCCGAGGCCGGCATGAGCGTGAACGCCTACGTGGTGCGTGCCGCCCGCCGCGCCGCCACGCTCGACGCCGCGCAGCAGCTCGCTGCGCTCGGCCTCGGCGACGAGCTGGCAGGCGAGGGCGACACCCTGTGAAACGCGGTGAGATCTGGGCACTTCCCGACGGCCGCAACGTTCTGATCATCAGCCTGACCGGCCTGGAAGAGACGTACGGCGCCCTCCTCGTGATCGTGCTGCACGACAGCGGCAGGTTCCCGGACACGGCCATGTCCGTGGTGATCGGCGACCCCCTCCCGTGCACCGCGGTCGCCGTCAACATCACACAGCTGCGCCTCAACCGGTTCGAGGGCGCAAAGCTCCTCGGCCCTGTAGACCCTGCGGCGATGGCCCGCGTGGACCAGGCCCTGCGGGCCGTCCAGGACCTCTGAGCCGCGCACGGCGGAGCGCTGCGTCAAAGAAGCGGGCGCTGCAGAAGACGGATGCACGGCAGGCTGCCCGGATGGAGCAGATCGTGAAGCCCTCCGGTATCGCAGGTCGGTCCAAGGTTCACGGCGCTTGAGGCCGGTGGCCCGCTGCTTGCACTTCGGTGCAGGTGGCGGGCCTTTCTGGTTCCGTCCCGACGGGGGATGCGAGACAGGAACCACGCTTGCTGCGGAACGCGGCACCGACAGCACCGGGGAACGCTCGGCGTGCCGCCGTGACGTAGGCCGGGGCCTGTTCCTGGTCGTGGGGGCGTGACCGGCCGCGGGGCCGATCGTGACGTTGTCCCGGTACGTGCCGGTGCCGGGGCGGTGCCCATTCGCCGGGGGACTGGTCGCCCTTCTGCCGGTTGCTGGAGGCAGACACCGTGATCAGCCGGGGTCCGGTGAGGTCGTTGGCGAATGTGCGGCGCAGCGTCGTGTCCCAGGTGTCGGCGCCGGAGCGCCAGGCGTTGGCCAGGGGGACGAGGTGGCCGATGTCCATCTGGTCGGCCGGGGTGAACCGGGCGCCGTCGTAGGCGCTGGTCCAGGTGCCGGAGACGGCGCGGCACCGGTCGTCGCGGACGACGTCGGTGCCGTCGCGTTCCAGGACGACTTCGCGGGTGTCGCAGGTGCCCTACCGGATGATCCGGTGAGGGAACTTCGACCGTGAGCAGCCGGTCCTGGGTCTGTACGGTGAGTGGTGTAACTCCCGAGCAGGAAGCGGCAGTTGATGACTACTGACGTGAGTGTCTCCGAGAGTGAAGGCCGGGCCACCGGGCCGGCGGCCGGGGTGGATGACGAGCTGGTCGCCCAGCTGGTGGCGCGGGCCCAGGCCGATGGGCTGCGGCTGACGGGTGAGGGAGGTCTGCTGCAGCAGCTGACCAAGCGGGTGCTGGAGTCCGCTCTGGAAGGCGAGCTGACCGATCATCTGGGCCACGAGCACGGCGAGAAGAGCGAGGGCGGGCGGGAGAACTACCGCAACGGGCGCCGGGGCAAGACGGTGGTCACCGAGGTCGGCCCGGTCGAGATCGAGGTTCCCCGGGACCGGGCGGGCACGTTCGAGCCGATGCTGGTCAAGAAGCGGCAGCGGCGGCTCGGCGGTGTCGACGAGATGGTCCTGTCGCTGTCCGCGAAGGGCCTCACGCACGGGGAGATCTCTGCGCACCTGGCCGAGGTCTACGGGACCGAGGTGTCGAAGTCGACCATCTCCACGATCACCGACAGCGTGGTCGCCGGTATGGTGGAGTGGCAGAACCGGCCGCTTGACGCGGTGTATCCGGTGGTCTTCATCGACTGTGTGCACGTCAAGGTGCGGGACGGGCAGGTCGCGAACCGTCCGGTGTACATGGCGCTGGCCGTGACCGCGGAGGGCACCCGCGACATTCTGGGGTTGTGGGTCGGGGACGGCGGCGAGGGGGCCAAGTACTGGCTCCAGGTCCTCACCGAGATCAAGAACAGAGGCGTGCGGGACGTGCTGATGCTCGTCTGTGACGGGCTGACCGGGCTCCCGGACGCCGTGAACACCGTCTGGCCTGCGACGATCGTGCAGACCTGTGTGGTTCACCGAAGCCGTCAAGAATCAACACGTTGGTTATCGGCCCTGCCCCTGTGATCTTCCGGATGCGACTCGTCGGCCGGGGTGAGGAGGTCGGCTGCGGTA
>NZ_JBEYWE010000060.1:0-8538 GCF_040644295.1 Streptomyces sp. NPDC047000 | reverse complement strand
GGGCACACGCCCCCTCACCCCAGCCATGCCCGCTCCCGCAGCTCAACGCCATGATCACCAGCGCTTACATGCCCGCGAACTGTCGAACTCGGGATTCGGGACGACGGCAGGGGCGGCAGGGGCGTACAACGGCATGACAGGACCTCTTGGCGCGACTGGGCTTCGACACCGCGGTTGCTACCAGGAGGTCCTGGCCGTGCACGTCACTTCTTCGGTCCCCACCCGCCCACGACGATCAGCTTGTTCACGGGCTCTCAGAGAACCGCCGGTGGGCGGTCGCTCCGGACGGGCCGAACGACGCCGAAGGCAGCTGCTGCCAGGTACAACCCGACGTGGCCACGAAGACGATCGCGGCCAGTACTTCCTGGTCGCCGTCCCGACGCCGACCACCGCCCTGCGGCCGCGACGGCGCCTCCGGCACACCCCCGCTGGAACAACCCCCACAACTCGTCCGGCACCAGCCGTTCAACGATCCCCACCATGACCCGCAGAATACCGAGTCGTCCACATGAGATGGCTTCTAAAGATCGCTGCTGCCGTCGCCCGTGGTGGAGCTCGGGCGGCCGCTGTTCAAGGGTTTGATGATGACGACGGTGCTGGGTTTGCCGTCGCTGGACCCGTCGTCGGAGGACGGGTCGACCTTGTGCCGGGTGACGTTCACGGGGCCGTTGCCATTGATCTTGACGACTGTGCTGCCGGCATCGCCGCCGATGCCCCCCTCGGAGCCCTTGCCGCCGGGGGCCGTGGTGATGTTCGTGGTGCCGTCACCAGAGATCTCGGAGACTATGTTGCCTCCGTTGCCACCCTTGCCCCCAGGGCCGGAGCCGGCGCCGCCGGGGCGCAAGGTGATGTTCGTGGTGCCGTCACCAGAGATCTCGGAGACTATGTTGCCTCCGTTGCCGCCCTTGCCCCCGTTGGAGCCCGCGCCGCCGCCGCCCAGGTCGAAGTTGATGACATCGCCGTTGTTCGTGGGGATCCTGAGGCCGCTGCCGTCGGAGTTGCCGACGCCTATGTTGCCGCCACGGCCGCCGATGCCCCCGTCGGAGCCCGCGGCGCCGGGGCCCGTGGTGAAGTTGCGCGGGCGGCCGTTGCCGGAGTTGTTGCCGTTTGTGCCGCTTGGAGCAGGTGCCGTGGTGGGACCGGTGTTCGTTGATGTGCTGGGCGTGGCCCCTGGCCCGTCACCGCCCTGGGAGGAGCGCGTGGTGTTCCCTGGGTTCGAGCCGTTCTTGGTGGGGATGGGTGGGGGATTGCGACGGCCGCCGCCTCCCGCGATGCCGCCGCCCACCGCGCCCAGTGCTCCGGCACCCAGAATGGCTCCGAGGTCGAGGTTGTCGCCGCTGAGGGCCTGGTTGGCGGTTTCCCCCGCCGCTGATCCGGCGAAGTCGCCTCCGGCCTGCTTGACGATGTTGCCGAGAGAACCACCGCTCTGTGGTCCCGCGACCGTCTTCGTCGTGTCGACCGTGGACTTGATGTTCTTGATCGAGCCCGGGCTCTTTGTGAGGTTCGGGATGAACTTCGAGGCTGCACTTCCGGCGCCTTTGAGGAGGTTTCCGCCGGGGACGAAGCTGAGCAGGCCGACTGCGAAGTCACCGAGGTTGAAGTTGCCCGACGCGAGCGCGGATATCTGGTCCAGGGCGAAGAGTGCACCGCCGAGCAGGGCACCCGCGACCGGGAAGAACACTGACACCGCGGCGACCAGGATGCCGAGGAGGATTTTGACGAAGGGGAAGTCCTTGAAGAAGTCGGCGATCTTCTGGAAGATGCTCCGTTCGGGGATCGCCTCCGACGCCGCCCGGTCCAGGACGTCCTCGCATTGTCGCTGGGCGCTTTCGCGCATCTGGCGTGCCTGTTGGGCCAGGCTTTTCGCCGCGTTCAGTGCGGACTGCCCGGCCTCGATGTCGTCCTGCCGCTTGGTGGCCGCGGACTTCTCCTCGTCCGTGGGGGAGTCCGACAGCTTGATCGGCGCCTGGTTGGCCTGGCCCGCGGCGCTGCCTGCTTGGTCCACCGCCTTGTCGAAGGTCTCCTGGGCCTCCCGGAGTCTGGGGGCGTAATCCGTGTAGGCCTGCGCGGCGTCGTGGAAGGAGGTCGCGGTCTTGCGCAGTTTGTCCGGGAGGTCCTCGCCGATCTTCTTGTTCAGGGCATCGATCGCGTCCCCCCGGCCACGGGAGATGTCGCCGTCCCGCTTGAGGACATTGAGTGCCTTTTCCGCCGCGTCCCCCACATCGCGGTAACGCGTGATCAGACCCTGCATCAGATCCGGATCACCAGGGGTCGGATCGCTGTCCATCCCCACCAGCTCGAAGTCCTGCCGGCTGGAATGCCGTCGCGCCATACCCGTACCCTCCCCTGAATTGTCGGCCTGTGCGCCCGTACGCTGTCTGACCCAGACTCAGGAATATTCCGTTCCGCACCGGAAAACCGCGCGCGTCACTGCCCGCCGGTGACCTTCTCGCCCTTCGGGCCGACGGCGAACCACTTCCCGCCCAGGCCCTGGCCGTTGAGGTCGCCGGGCTTGCTGTCGCCCGTGTAGCGGTAGACCGGCCGGCCGCCGACCGTGATCTGGATCTGGCCGTCCTCGCGGCGGATGGCGCCGACCTCCTTCGGATTCACACCCGCCATGTAGACCTTGCCGCCCTCCTCGACGGTGACCGGCGGCCACTTGACGGCACAGGCGTCGTTGCAGGCCGATCGGGAGGGCGACGCCGAGTCGTCGTCGAAGCGGTACAGCGCGGCCTGGTTGATGTTGATCAGATGCTGTGCGGGCAGGTGGTCGCTCGTGACGGCTGACAGCTGGACCCAGCGCGGCGGTGCCTCCTGGACGGCCACTCCGACGACCGTGCCGCCGTTGCCGTTCAGGCCGGCCTGCGCCGCCGTCGAGTCGACGACCTGGAGCGCCGCGTTGCCGGACGAGGCCGCCGAGGAGGACGCGGTGCCGGAGGAGGGGGACGCGGCGGCGGACGAGGCCGGAGCCGGCGATGTCGACTGCGCTGTGTCCCCGATCTGGATGGTCTTGCCGCAGCCCGACAGCGCGGTCACGCAGCACAGGGCGAGCGCGGGAGCGACGACAGCGCGGCGGAGCGCTCCGCGCCGTGCTGGGGGAGGGGGCATCGGGCCGGTGAAGAACGTCATGACTGCAACACGAGACAGCGGCGGCTCAACGTTCAACGGTCCACGGGCCTTCGCGCCCCGCGCCCCGGGCCCCGCGCCCCGAAGCGGCGCGCCGGTGAACGATCCGGGACCGCGACACCGTGTTTCCGACGGGGATCCGGTTCTGGATCTGTTCCCGCCGCCGACCAACGAGGAAGCGCATGGCGTCACAAGTAGTCATCCCCGGTGCCGAACTCGACGAAGCCCGCTCCACGCTGGGCTTCGTCCACGACTTCATCGACATCGGACACCACACGTTCGACTTCGACGCGATGTTCGGCCGTGATCTGTCCCGGGGCGCCGCCCAGAACTTCGAGAACAAGTGGGAGGACGGCAAGAACCGTCTGAAGAAGCAGGTCAAGGAGATCCAGGACGCCATCGGCAACATCCTGGACTCGTTCGAGAAGACCGACCAGGACGCGGTGTCGAACCTCGATGACGGGAGCAGCGGATGACCCCCGACCACAACCGGACCGGGCCCGCGCGGCGCTTTCTGCTGGACATCCCCGACCAGTGGCAGCAGGCCGACCTCAGCGGTGTGGCCATGGCCAGGGTACGGGCTCGTGCGCTGGCCGCCGCGGCCACACCGGGCGAACAGGCCCGTATCAACGACATGTTCCGCCAGGGCAGGGAACTGGCCGCGGCCGCCCGGCGGCACGGCGCGCTGCTGGCCGTCGGTACGGCGGACATGTATCCCGACGGTCTCTTCCTGGCGTACGGAATGGTGTTCGCGGTCAGCATGCCGGTCGGGCAGGAACTGACGCTGCCCGTGCTGTCCGCCCAACTCGGCACCGCCACGGCCGGAGAGGTGCCGGCGGACCGCGTCGTGACGACGGCTCAGGTGCCTCACGTGGGTACGGTCGCCCGGGTCACCGGCACGGAGACCGCCCGTGTGACGGCCGACGTCAGCGTGAAACTGCTGACCATGCACACCATGATGCCGGTGCCGGGCGGTGACCAGGACTTCCTCGTGGTCACGCTCGTCAGCCCCAATCTGCCGCTGAAGAGCGAGGTGTACGACCTGTTCGACGCCGTCTCCAGCACGTTCCGGTTCGTCGAGGACAGCGTCGCCGTCTGACGACGTCCACCCCATGGATGGATAGAGGGAGAGGCGCCCCCACCGGTGGGGGCGCCTCTCCCTCTATCCATCCATGGGGTGGACGTCGTCAGACGGCGACGCTGTCCTCGACGAACCGGAACGTGCTGGAGACGGCGTCGAACAGGTCGTACACCTCGCTCTTCAGCGGCAGATTGGGGCTGACGAGCGTGACCACGAGGAAGTCCTGGTCACCGCCCGGCACCGGCATCATGGTGTGCATGGTCAGCAGTTTCACGCTGACGTCGGCCGTCACACGGGCGGTCTCCGTGCCGGTGACCCGGGCGACCGTACCCACGTGAGGCACCTGAGCCGTCGTCACGACGCGGTCCGCCGGCACCTCTCCGGCCGTGGCGGTGCCGAGTTGGGCGGACAGCACGGGCAGCGTCAGTTCCTGCCCGACCGGCATGCTGACCGCGAACACCATTCCGTACGCCAGGAAGAGACCGTCGGGATACATGTCCGCCGTACCGACGGCCAGCAGCGCGCCGTGCCGCCGGGCGGCCGCGGCCAGTTCCCTGCCCTGGCGGAACATGTCGTTGATACGGGCCTGTTCGCCCGGTGTGGCCGCGGCGGCCAGCGCACGAGCCCGTACCCTGGCCATGGCCACACCGCTGAGGTCGGCCTGCTGCCACTGGTCGGGGATGTCCAGCAGAAAGCGCCGCGCGGGCCCGGTCCGGTTGTGGTCGGGGGTCATCCGCTGCTCCCGTCATCGAGGTTCGACACCGCGTCCTGGTCGGTCTTCTCGAACGAGTCCAGGATGTTGCCGATGGCGTCCTGGATCTCCTTGACCTGCTTCTTCAGACGGTTCTTGCCGTCCTCCCACTTGTTCTCGAAGTTCTGGGCGGCGCCCCGGGACAGATCACGGCCGAACATCGCGTCGAAGTCGAACGTGTGGTGTCCGATGTCGATGAAGTCGTGGACGAAGCCCAGCGTGGAGCGGGCTTCGTCGAGTTCGGCACCGGGGATGACTACTTGTGACGCCATGCGCTTCCTCGTTGGTCGGCGGCGGGAACAGATCCAGAACCGGATCCCCGTCGGAAACACGGTGTCGCGGTCCCGGATCGTTCACCGGCGCGCCGCTTCGGGGCGCGGGGCCCGGGGCGCGGGGCGCGAAGGCCCGTGGACCGTTGAACGTTGAGCCGCCGCTGTCTCGTGTTGCAGTCATGACGTTCTTCACCGGCCCGATGCCCCCTCCCCCAGCACGGCGCGGAGCGCTCCGCCGCGCTGTCGTCGCTCCCGCGCTCGCCCTGTGCTGCGTGACCGCGCTGTCGGGCTGCGGCAAGACCATCCAGATCGGGGACACAGCGCAGTCGACATCGCCGGCTCCGGCCTCGTCCGCCGCCGCGTCCCCCTCCTCCGGCACCGCGTCCTCCTCGGCGGCCTCGTCCGGCAACGCGGCGCTCCAGGTCGTCGACTCGACGGCGGCGCAGGCCGGCCTGAACGGCAACGGCGGCACGGTCGTCGGAGTGGCCGTCCAGGAGGCACCGCCGCGCTGGGTCCAGCTGTCAGCCGTCACGAGCGACCACCTGCCCGCACAGCATCTGATCAACATCAACCAGGCCGCGCTGTACCGCTTCGACGACGACTCGGCGTCGCCCTCCCGATCGGCCTGCAACGACGCCTGTGCCGTCAAGTGGCCGCCGGTCACCGTCGAGGAGGGCGGCAAGGTCTACATGGCGGGTGTGAATCCGAAGGAGGTCGGCGCCATCCGCCGCGAGGACGGCCAGATCCAGATCACGGTCGGCGGCCGGCCGGTCTACCGCTACACGGGCGACAGCAAGCCCGGCGACCTCAACGGCCAGGGCCTGGGCGGGAAGTGGTTCGCCGTCGGCCCGAAGGGCGAGAAGGTCACCGGCGGGCAGTGACGCGCGCGGTTTTCCGGTGCGGAACGGAATATTCCTGAGTCTGGGTCAGACAGCGTACGGGCGCACAGGCCGACAATTCAGGGGAGGGTACGGGTATGGCGCGACGGCATTCCAGCCGGCAGGACTTCGAGCTGGTGGGGATGGACAGCGATCCGACCCCTGGTGATCCGGATCTGATGCAGGGTCTGATCACGCGTTACCGCGATGTGGGGGACGCGGCGGAAAAGGCACTCAATGTCCTCAAGCGGGACGGCGACATCTCCCGTGGCCGGGGGGACGCGATCGATGCCCTGAACAAGAAGATCGGCGAGGACCTCCCGGACAAACTGCGCAAGACCGCGACCTCCTTCCACGACGCCGCGCAGGCCTACACGGATTACGCCCCCAGACTCCGGGAGGCCCAGGAGACCTTCGACAAGGCGGTGGACCAAGCAGGCAGCGCCGCGGGCCAGGCCAACCAGGCGCCGATCAAGCTGTCGGACTCCCCCACGGACGAGGAGAAGTCCGCGGCCACCAAGCGGCAGGACGACATCGAGGCCGGGCAGTCCGCACTGAACGCGGCGAAAAGCCTGGCCCAACAGGCACGCCAGATGCGCGAAAGCGCCCAGCGACAATGCGAGGACGTCCTGGACCGGGCGGCGTCGGAGGCGATCCCCGAACGGAGCATCTTCCAGAAGATCGCCGACTTCTTCAAGGACTTCCCCTTCGTCAAAATCCTCCTCGGCATCCTGGTCGCCGCGGTGTCAGTGTTCTTCCCGGTCGCGGGTGCCCTGCTCGGCGGTGCACTCTTCGCCCTGGACCAGATATCCGCGCTCGCGTCGGGCAACTTCAACCTCGGTGACTTCGCAGTCGGCCTGCTCAGCTTCGTCCCCGGCGGAAACCTCCTCAAAGGCGCCGGAAGTGCAGCCTCGAAGTTCATCCCGAACCTCACAAAGAGCCCGGGCTCGATCAAGAACATCAAGTCCACGGTCGACACGACGAAGACGGTCGCGGGACCACAGAGCGGTGGTTCTCTCGGCAACATCGTCAAGCAGGCCGGAGGCGACTTCGCCGGATCAGCGGCGGGGGAAACCGCCAACCAGGCCCTCAGCGGCGACAACCTCGACCTCGGAGCCATTCTGGGTGCCGGAGCACTGGGCGCGGTGGGCGGCGGCATCGCGGGAGGCGGCGGCCGTCGCAATCCCCCACCCATCCCCACCAAGAACGGCTCGAACCCAGGGAACACCACGCGCTCCTCCCAGGGCGGTGACGGGCCAGGGGCCACGCCCAGCACATCAACGAACACCGGTCCCACCACGGCACCTGCTCCAAGCGGCACAAACGGCAACAACTCCGGCAACGGCCGCCCGCGCAACTTCACCACGGGCCCCGGCGCCGCGGGCTCCGACGGGGGCATCGGCGGCCGTGGCGGCAACATAGGCGTCGGCAACTCCGACGGCAGCGGCCTCAGGATCCCCACGAACAACGGCGATGTCATCAACTTCGACCTGGGCGGCGGCGGCGCGGGCTCCAACGGGGGCAAGGGCGGCAACGGAGGCAACATAGTCTCCGAGATCTCTGGTGACGGCACCACGAACATCACCTTGCGCCCCGGCGGCGCCGGCTCCGGCCCTGGGGGCAAGGGTGGCAACGGAGGCAACATAGTCTCCGAGATCTCTGGTGACGGCACCACGAACATCACCACGGCCCCCGGCGGCAAGGGCTCCGAGGGGGGCATCGGCGGCGATGCCGGCAGCACAGTCGTCAAGATCAATGGCAACGGCCCCGTGAACGTCACCCGGCACAAGGTCGACCCGTCCTCCGACGACGGGTCCAGCGACGGCAAACCCAGCACCGTCGTCATCATCAAACCCTTGAACAGCGGCCGCCCGAGCTCCACCACGGGCGACGGCAGCAGCGATCTTTAGAAGCCATCTCATGTGGACGACTCGGTATTCTGCGGGTCATGGTGGGGATCGTTGAACGGCTGGTGCCGGACGAGTTGTGGGGGTTGTTCCAGCGGGGGTGTGCCGGAGGCGCCGTCGCGGCCGCAGGGCGGTGGTCGGCGTCGGGACGGCGACCAGGAAGTACTGGCCGCGATCGTCTTCGTGGCCACGTCGGGTTGTACCTGGCAGCAGCTGCCTTCGGCGTCGTTCGGCCCGTCCGGAGCGACCGCCCACCGGCGGTTCTCTGAGAGCCCGTGAACAAGCTGATCGTCGTGGGCGGGTGGGGACCGAAGAAGTGACGTGCACGGCCAGGACCTCCTGGTAGCAACCGCGGTGTCGAAGCCCAGTCGCGCCAAGAGGTCCTGTCATGCCGTTGTACGCCCCTGCCGCCCCTGCCGTCGTCCCGAATCCCGAGTTCGACAGTTCGCGGGCATGTAAGCGCTGGTGATCATGGCGTTGAGCTGCGGGAGCGGGCATGGCTGGGGTGAGGGGGCGTGTGCCC
>NZ_JBEYWE010000059.1:0-9927 GCF_040644295.1 Streptomyces sp. NPDC047000 | reverse complement strand
TGCGTTCGTGATCGGACAACTCGAGCAGCAACGGCTTCGGACCCGGCATCACCCCACCCTACAACCGCCCGCAAACTTCCGACTCAGGACACTAGCCCCGGACAAGGGACTCGTGCACGTCTGGTAGGGGGTGTGGCGGGGATGCCCCGGATGCCGGGCGGACGGCCCTGCCCGCCGTCCCGTGGTGAGCCCGCCGTCGAGGGCGTGCCGCCCGGTCGGGCAGGGCAGGGGCCGGGATCACACGGCCGGGTGCGATGCGGAGTGCCGGGCCATGAGGTGTTCGACCAGGGTCACCAGGACTTCCCGCACTTCGGTCTGCTCACGTGCGTCGCACAGCACCAGGGGAACGTGCGGGTCCAGGTCCAGGGCGGTGCGGACCTCCTGGGGCGTGCGGTCGCGGACGTTGTGGAAGCAGTTGACCGCGACGACGAACGGGATGCGGCGGCTCTCGAAGAAGTCGATGGAGGCGAAACTGACCTCCAGGCGGCGGGTGTCGGCCAGCACCACCGCTCCCATGGCGCCGTGCACCAGGTCGTTCCACATGAACCAGAAGCGTTCCTGGCCGGGAGTGCCGAACAGATAGAGCACCAGCGCGTCGTTGATGGTGATGCGTCCGAAGTCCAGCGCGACGGTGGTGGTCGTCTTGGCGCCGATGCCGGCCAGGTCGTCCACGCCGACGCTGGCGCGGGTCAGATACTCCTCCGTGTGCAGGGGCTCCACCTCGCTGGCCGCGCCGACCATGGTGGTCTTGCCCACGCCGAAGCCGCCTGCGATCAGGATCTTCACGGCCTGGGCCGTCTGCGCCGGATCAGAGCCCGCGGAGCCCATTTCTCACCGCCTCAAGGATGGTCATGTCGGGGAGGTTGCCGTCGTGTGCGAAGGTCAGGGGCGGCCGGGCCCGGACCCGCCCGGCGTCGATCAGGTCACCGATGAGGATCTTGGTCACCGATACCGGCAGGTCCAGTCCGGCGGCGAGCTCGGCGACCGCGACGGGCCCGCGGGCGCTCAGGCGCAGGATGGTGCGGTGTTCCGGCTGCAGTACGTGCCGTTCGGCTGCCGGGTCCGCACCGGATGTGGTCTGCGCCGTGATCAGCGAGATCAGGGTGATCAGGGTCAGGTCGTCACGCCCGGCGGTGGTACGGCCGCCGGTGATGGTGTACGGGCGGACCAGCGGTTCGTCGGCGTCGTCGTCCAGGTCCTCCGTCCAGTGCCTCATGCGCCGGCCCCGGGACCGGCGGGCGGGGACGGGTCGGACGGCGGGATACGTGCGTCGGTGCCCAGCTTCTGGCCCACCTGCTGGATCAGGGTGTGCATGGCGACCGCCATCACTTCGGCGTCGACCTCCTGGGAGGCGACGACGGCCAGGTGGGTTCCCCGGCCGGCGGAGGTGACGAACAGCCACAGGTCGGCCATCTCCACGATGACCTGGTGCACCGGACCGCCCTGGAAGAGCTGTCCGACGCCGCGGGCCAGGCTCTGCTGGCCGGTGGCGATCGCGGCCAGGCGGTCGGCGTCGGAGCGCTCGATGGTCTTCGAACGGCTGATCACCAGGCCGTCGTCGGACAGCACGACGGCATGACGGGTACCGGTGACCTGGTCGACCAGTCCGTCCAGAAGCCAGTCCAGGTCTGCGTCGGTGGCGATGGTTCGCTGAGTCATCCTCGGTCTTCCGTCGTGAGCGGTTCGGGCGCGCCGGTGCCGGGCTCGGACGGCCGGGCGCCGGCGGCGCGGTTCTTGCGGGACTGACGCTGGAAGGCGCCGATGGTGGCACCGGAGCGGGCCGGGGCACCGGGCGGTGCCGGCGGGGAGGCCCCGGGGTCCTCCGGAGCCGGCGCACGCAGCTCGGCCACCAGGCTGGCCTGACGCGTGCGGCGGGGCAGCGGTACGGACCCGGTCTGCGGATCCGCCGGCGCCGGCTCGTCGGCCGCGGGGGCCGGGCCGGCCGCGGAGACGTCGGCCATCGCCCGTCCCCGCGACCGCAACGGCAGTTCGTACGGGTCGTCCGGACGGCGGGGGCCGTCCACGGGACGGGGGTACCCGGCCCGCCGGCGCGGCGAGGGGAAGGGGGCGCCGGTGTCGTCCGGCGACGGGCCGCCGTCCGCGTCCGTCACCGACCGCGGCCGTTCGGCCACGAGGTCCTGCGGGACGAGGACGATGACGCGGGTGCCGCCGAACGCCGACGGCCGCAGTTCCACCTGAAGGTCCAGGCTCGCCGACAGGCGGGCCACGACGTACAGGCCCAGGCGCACGTCGTCGGCGCGGGTCATCACGTCCAGTTGCGGGGGCGCCTGCATCAGGGCGTTGGCGGCCTCGTACTGTCCGGCCTCCATGCCCAGTCCGCGGTCCTCGATCTCCACCGCTATGCCTCGGCTGACCGGCGCCGCCTTGATCTCGACCGGGGTCGGGGGCTTGGAGAAGGCGGTGGCGTTCTCCATCAGTTCGGCCAGGATGTGGATCAGCGGTCCCACCGCCCGCTCGGAGATCCACGGCCGGCCCTCGACGTCGATCGCGATGCGCCGGTAGTCCTGCACCTCGCCCTGCGCGGCGCGCAGGACGTCCAGCAGCGGCACCGGTTTGCGCCAGCGGCGCCTCGGCTGGCCGCCGCCGAGGATCACCAGGTTCTCCTCGTAGCGGCGCAGCCGGGCGGTGAGGTGGTCCAGGTCGAACAGGCCCTCCAGGACCTGCGGGTCCTCGTGCCGGCGCTCCAGTTCGTCCAGCTTCTTCAGCTGAAGGCCGATCAGCAGCTGGGTGCGGCGCGCGATGCGCTGCAGCAGCCGCTCGAAGCCCCGGTGCTGCTCCGCCTGGCGCACCGCCGTGCGCACCGCGCTGCGGCTGGCCGTGTTCAGCGCCCGGCTCAGCTCGCCGAACTCGTCCGGGGCCGGTGTGAGGACCGGCACCTCGGCGTCGACGTCCACGTCCTCGCCCTGTTCGAGGCGGGTGACCACCTGCGGCAGCCGCCGGCCCAGGTCCTGCGCCTGGTCGCGCAGGGCCGTGACCCGCCGGCGCAGTGTCGCGGTCAGACGCCAGGTCACCAGGACGACGAGCGCGATCGCGAGCAGGCCCAGGACGGCGGCGGAGAACAGGAACAGCCGCAGCCGCCCCACTTCGGCGAGTCCGGCGGCGTCGGAGACACCGCTGTGGACGCTGATGAGCTGTTCCAGCCGGGTGACCGAGGCGTCCGCCGCGGTCCGCCACTCGGCCTTGGCCCGTGGCAGCGTCACGCCGTCGCCTCCGCCGTCGGCGGCCTGGAGCCGCTCCTCCAGCGCGACCCGGGTCTTCCATTCCTTGCTCGTGGTCATCGCCGTGTACATCCGGCGTTCCGCCGGGGTGAGGTTCGGCACCACGCGCGAGTCCAGCAGGTAGCCGTGGGCGCCGACGGCGTCGGTGACCAGGTCGTAGTCCTCGGCCGACAGCCGGCCCGACGCCCAGCCGCGAGCGAGCACCGCGTCCTCGCGGCTGATCATGTCCGCGACGCCGTTGAGGTCGAAGAGGACCTGCGACAGAGTGTTCACCTCGCCGTTGGTGCCGCGGGACAGCGCGGCGAACACGTCGGTGCTGGCGCCGACGGCCTCGGTGTAGTAGGCGAACGCGCCGTCCTGGCCGGTGGTTCCGGCGTCCACCGCGCGGCGTTCCTGCGCGAGCCTGCCGGTCACCTTCACCGTCCGGGCGAGCGCGTCGCCCAGTCCGCTCTGACCGTTGCCGGTGTCCAGCGAGGCCAGCGGCCGGAAGCCTTCGACCGCCCGGTCGGTGGCCGTGCGCTGCCGGGCCAGGGCGGTCCGGGCCGCCCGGGGCGAGGCCAGTGTCTCGGCCGTCAGGCGGCGTTCGGCCTCCAGGGCGTTGAACAGTACCGCGGTGACCGGGGCGACGGTCGTGGTCAGGTCCTGCTGTGTGGCCTGTTTACGGTACTGGTCGCCCAGTTGGTAGGTGGCCAGGCCCCAGAGCGACACCAGCGCCGTACTCGGCACGAGCAGCAGCACCAGCAGCACCGTGCGCAGCGGCAGACGGCGTTCGCCGGCCGTCCACGACTGCCTGTCCGTCGGGCCGGCCGGTCGGCGGCCGGCCCGCGCACTGCCCGGTCCACGGCGTCCGGCCCTGTTCAGTCCACTCACGCGCGAGACACTCTCCTGGTCACTGTTCAGCCGCGCCTGTGACGAGTTCGCGCCAGGCAGTAGCGGTTGGTGGCCTGATATTAGCCATAGAGTGCACAAAGTTCGAAAGCGCATTCGGCGGTACATGGGAAGGAAGCGCCGAGAGAGGCGATCTGACGCCTGGTGGGGGAAAACACGCCGTGTGTTCCCGGGACGAGCGGCGCCGGGACCTCGGGGGTGCCGGCCGCCGGTGTCAGCCGCGGGGGAAGGCGGCCCATGCGGAGAGCGCGAAGCCGTCGCCGTCGCCGCGGACCTCGGCGGCTCCGTGCCCCGGCCAGTGGGCCGGGATGACGAGTTCGCGCAGTTCCGCGGCGCGTGCCAGGTAGGCGCGGCGGGTCCTGGCCGCCAGGCGGAGGTCGTCGCAGAAGCAGCTGTTCCAGCCGGGTTCGAGGACCTGGACGGGGCTGTGCAGCATGTCCCCGACGAAGACGGCGCGGTCGGTGCCCGACCGCAGGGTGAGGACGGACGAGCCGGGGGTGTGGCCCGGCGCGGCCTCCAGCAGCAGATTGCCGTCGATACGGTGCGAGCCCTCCCACAGCACTGTCTGCCCGGCTCGGTGGACGGGGGCGATGCTGTCGTCGAACACGAGCTTGCCGCCCTGCCGGCGGACGCGTTCGTGCTCGTCGCGCGGTGCGCCCGTGCGGTGGGCGCCGTCCGGGCCGAAGTAGAGGTGGTCGGCGCGGGGGATCAGATACGTGGCGTTGGGGAACGTGGGCACCCATGCGCCGTCGCGCAGCTCGGTGTTCCAGCCGACGTGGTCGTAGTGGATGTGCGTGTTGACGACGACGTCGACGTCCTCCGGGGTGACACCGGCCTCGCGCAGGCGGGCGAGGTAATCGGTCCGCAGCCCGGCGAACTGCGGGACCTGCGGGCGGTCCCGGTCGTTGCCGACCCCGGTGTCCACCAGGACGGTCCTGCCCTCGCTGCGCAGCACCCAGGTCTGGATGCGGCAGCGGTAGCTGTCCCCGGCCGGGGTCCAGAAGTCCGGTGCCAGCCACTTCTCGTTGCGCCGCCAGGTCTCCTCGTCGCTGTCGGGGATGATGAAGCGGGCCGTACGGATGGGACCGGACCACTCGACGACGCGTGTGATCCGGACGTCGCCGAGGGTGATGCCGGGCGCGGGCACGATGACGGGTCCTCCTCGGACTGCGGGACGGGCCGGACGGAAGAGCTACGACGGCCGCGGGGCGGGCCGGTCGGGTCACGCGGAGCCGTCGTGCGGGGGCGCGTAGCGCGCCAGGAAGGTGCGGACGGCTTCCTCGATCACCACGTCCGCGGTGTGCGGACCGGCGGCCTCCTCCTCGAAGGCCATGATCTGCGGCCAGACGAGGAACTCCTGCACCAGGCCCATGAACTGGCGCGCCGCGAGGTGGCTGTCGTGGCATCGCAGACGGCCGCTGCGGGCCAGGTCGTCGATACAGCCGGCGAACGCCGCCACGACCGGCCCCTTCCCCAGCCGGTAGAACTCGTCCGCGATCCAGGGCCGACGCGCGGACTCGGTCACCACGAGCCGGGCGAACCGGATCTGCTCCGTCCGGGTGGCGAAGCGCTGGAGCGACCGGGCGAACCCGCGCAGCACCTCCTCGGCGCTCGCGTCGGTGTCGCATTCGACGATCCGGTGGTCCGGGCCGGCGAAGGCCGACCAGTGGTGGCGGACCGTCTCCCTGAAGACCGCCTCCTTGGAACCGAAGCGGTTGTAGACGGTCTGCCGCGAGACGCCGGCGCGCTCGGCGACCCGCTCCAGGGTGACGCCGTCGTAGCGGTCGGCGAGGAACAGCTCCTTCGCCGCCGCGAGGATCTTCTCGTCGGAGGCCGACCTGCGGCGCCGGGGCTCCGTGTGGTGCGCCCCCGTCCGGCCGGTGCTCAGCCGTTCCGTCACGCCGTCGCGCTCCCCGCCGGGGTGCCGGTCCCCCGGGACGCCCGGAACGTCCTGACGGAATCGGTGCGGTCACCGCGGGCGGCGGCCCGCCGGGGCGGCCGGGCGCCCTGCACCCGGGCGTGGGCGCCGGGAAGAGCGTCTCCGGATCCCGTCCGCTGCCGCGGAACGGCCACGTCCGTACGGCTCCGCATGCGGCTGTTCATGTCGCACCTCCCGCGACCCGAAGTTGTACTTGACAGTACAGTCCAATTAAGAGGGTAGGCAAACAGGCGGACCTGACAGGTTCCTCATAAGTCCCGGTCAAGATCGTCCCCATGACCGTCCGAACCCCGTCCGCCGCCCTGCTCGCCACCGTCCTGCTGCTCACCGGATGCGGCAGCGGGGCGGCGGCGCTGCCGCACACCGTGGCCGGCGCCGCGTCGCCGCCCGGGACCGTCCGCACACCCACCGCCGGGACATCGCCGCGGGAGATACCGGGGCTGGGGCCCGCGACGCTGGCCCGGATACCCCGCAGCGCCCGGCAGGTCGTCCTGGTGACAGGCCGCGGCCACGACTCCTCACGCTCCGCCCTGGTGCTGTACGAGCGCACCGGGAGCGGCTGGCAGGCAGGCCCGGAATGGCCCGCCCACAACGCGCTCAAGGGCTGGACCGGCCACCACACGGCGGGAGACCTGCGCTCCCCCACCGGGGTGTACACCCTCTCCGACGCCGGCGGTCTGCTCGCCGACCCCGGAAGCCGGCTGCCGTACACCCGGTCCTCCGGCTTCGTCTCGCCCGGCACCGGCTTCGAGGGCGAGCCCCTGACCGGATCCTTCGACTATGTGATCGCCATCGACTACAACCGGGTGCCCGGCAATTCGCCGCTCGACTGGACCCGCCCGCTCGGCCCGGGGCGCGGCGGCGGCATCTGGCTGCACGTCGACCACGGCGGCCCCACCCACGGCTGTGTCGCCGTCTCCCGGCGCCACATGAAGGACCTGCTGCTGGCCCTCGATCCCGCCCGTCACCCCGTCGTCGTCATGGGCGACGCCGCGTATCTGGCCCGCTGACCTAGGATCCGCCCCGTGTGCGCACATGTGCTGGTCGCCGAGGACGACGAGATGCAGGCCGAACTCATACGCCGCTCCCTGCTGGCCGAGGGGCACACCGCCACCGTCGTCCACGACGGCGGCGCCGCTCTGGAGGCCGCCCGAAGACTCGGGCCCGACCTGCTGGTCCTGGACCTGATGCTGCCGGTGCTCGACGGTTTCGGCGTGTGCCGGCTGCTGCGCCGTACCCATGAGGACCTGCCGGTGCTGATGCTCACGGCCCGCTCGGACGAGGAGGACCTCCTGCTCGGCCTCGACATCGGCGCCGACGACTACATGACCAAGCCGTACAGTCCGCGCGAGCTGATGGCCCGTATCCGCACGGTGCTGCGGCGCACCGGGCGGACGGCCGACGGACGCCGCAGCGACCCCGCGGTCCGCGCGTCCGGGCTCGAGGTCGACCCGGTGCGGCACGAGGTGCGCTGCGACGGGCGCCCCGTGGAGTGCACCCCCGCCGAGTTCGAGATCCTGCTCGCCCTGGTCGCCGAGCCGGAACGCGTCTTCTCCCGGCGGCAGTTGCTGGAGCGCACCCGGGGCACCGACCGGGCCTCCACCGAACGCGCCGTCGACGTCCACATCATGAACCTGCGGAAGAAGACCGAGGCGGACCCCCGCCGGCCGGTCCGGCTCATGACCGTGTTCGGCGTCGGCTACAAGCTCCGCGGCGAGCGCGGATGAGCCCCCGCGTACCGCTGCGCAAGCGGCTGCTGGTCCGGCTGCTGTCCGCCGCCGCGCTGATCGCCCTGTGCTCGGTGGCGGCGACCGCCTGGCTCGCCGTGGCCACCGTCACCAGCGCCCTGCGGGAGGAACAGGGACAGGATCTCGCCACCGACACCGGCATCCTGGCCCGGCTCAGCGGGTACGCCGCCACCCACCCCGACTGGCGGGACGTCCGGGACGAGGTCCGCGCCCTCGCCGCCCGCACCGGCCGGCGGATCGCCCTCACCACCGCCGACCGCACCCTCGTCGCCGACTCCGCGCCGAGCCGTACTCCGCTGCCGCCGCGCCCCGCCGCCACCGTCGACCCCCTGCACACCGACACCTACTCCGAACCCGGCGCGCAGCTGACCGGCATCGACCCCCGTGCCGTGGGTCCGTTCCGGCTCACCTCGGAGGAACGCGCCACGCTGGCCGCGCTCGCCGGGAAGGAGAAGAGCTGCTACGACCGCCACGGCATCCGGGTCACCGTACGGACCACTCCGCGGGGCCGGCCCGTCCTCGTGGCCTCCGACGGCACGGCCCCTTCCCCCGGCTACACCGCCGACTGCGACTCCGGCCCGCTCGACAGCCCCACCGCCACCGAGCAGAAGGCCCTCGACGGACTCCAGGGACTGGCCCGCACCTGCCTCGACCGCCTGGGCGTCCGTCTCGGCACATCCCTGTACCTGGCCTTCGACCCCTCCGGTACGGACCCGGTGAGCCGGCTCCTCCTCACCAAGTACGCCAGAGCGAGCGGCACCACGGCGCAGCACACGGTGCAGAACTGCGTCCTCACCGCCCGCCGGGCCCAGCTCGCCCCCTACACCGCGCCGGTCGCCGAACTCTTCCTCGGTGTCGGCGACCGGCCCACCGCGCCCCGCTTCGACATGTCTCCGGCCAACAAGGCCAAGGTCGCGGGTGCCGCGGGACTCGTACTCGCCGTGACCGTCGCCGTGACCGCCGTCGTCGCCTCCCGGCTGGTACGGCCGCTCCGGGCCCTGACCGCCGCCGCCAGGCAACCACCCGAACTGCACGTACGGGTGCCCGTGACCACCAGGGACGAGACCGGCATCCTCGCCGAGGCGTTCAACGGTCTCAGCGAGCGCAGGGAACGCCTGGAGGCGCAGCGCAAGGCGATGGTCAGCGACATCGCCCACGAACTGCGCACCCCGCTCACCAACATCCGGGGCTGGCTGGAGGTCACCCGGGACGGTGTCGTCGAACCCGACACCGCGCTGCTCTCCTCCCTGCACGAGGAGGCCGTGCTGCTCCAGCGCATCATCGACGACCTCCAGGATCTCGCCGCCGCCGACGCCGGCACCCTGCGGCTGCGCCCCGAACCGGTCCGCACCGACGAACTGCTCCAGCAGGTCGCCGCCGCCCACCGTGTCGCCGCCGACGCCGCGGCGGTCACGCTGCGCACCGACGTGTCCGGCACCCTGTGGCTGGACGCCGACCCGGTGCGGATGCGGCAGGTGCTCGGCAACCTGGTCTCCAACGCGCTGCGCCACACCCCGTCCGGCGGCACCGTCACCCTCGCCGCGCGGCGCGAGGGCGCCTCGGCCGTCATCCGTGTCGCCGACACGGGCTGCGGTATCACCGCGGACGAACTGCCGTATGTGTTCGACCGGTTCTGGCGTGCCGAGAAGTCCCGCAGCCGCCGCACCGGAGGCAGCGGTCTGGGGCTGGCCATCGTCCGCCAGCTGCTCGCCGCGCACGGCGGCACGGCCGAGGCGGCGAGCGAGCCCGGTGCCGGGGCGGTGTTCACGCTGCGGCTGCCGACGGCGCCCTCCCCTGACGGGGTGTGACGACGGCGGGATGTGACGACGGCGGGACGACCTGGCGGTACGCCGCCGGAGCTCACGGGTCGCCCGAGAGCCGCTCGTCCCGGGCAGGGCCGCCCCGGCGAGGTCGGGCTGGTGCGGACCGAGGGGCGTGGGCCGGCACCCCCGACGGGGGTCTTCCCTTGTCCGGCGGACACGGCTACATGCTGGAGTACGCGATCGCCGAGTCGGCAGGGGGTTGTGAGACATGGAGGACTTCTCGTCCCGGCCGGGCGTCGCCCTCGTCGCGGGCGGCACCGGCGGCATCGGCGCGGCGGTCGTCCGCACCC
>NZ_JBEYWE010000058.1:0-10272 GCF_040644295.1 Streptomyces sp. NPDC047000 | reverse complement strand
GGCCCTACCTGGTCGACGGCTGTCTACCACCCACCGGTCTGACCATCGACGACGACGCGATCAGACCGGCGGACTCCGCGAGTTCAACCTGAGTACTCATCTTTGTGTAGCCGATCACCCGTCGGCTGCCTTCGCTTCGCCGTCGTTCGGTACTTACTCGCTGCGGGCCGCTTCGTGATCATCGCCGGTCCCGGCTAGGGGAGCTGGTCCCGCCGGAAGCAGTTACTTCCGGCGGCTGGCTGGTGGCGCCGTCCAGAGCAGCCGCCAGATCCCTCAACGTGTGGAATGTGAAGGGGCCCCCGACGAATCCCGCCGGCACCGGCGCACGGGTGACAAAGATCGCCCTGACCACACGCGGCTCAGCTGACGTCGGCAAACCGAGGGCCGCCGCCACCTCGTTGGCGCGGGGTGCAAGGTCGTCGAGTTTCCTCTGGAGCTGTGTCGCATAACACGGCTTTCGGTGGTCGACGTAGAAACGGTCCAGATGGCGTCGGATCTCCGGTGTCACGTGCACGTCGGCTGGGTCCTTCACCTCGATCAGCCAAATAACCGAGTCAGCCGCGCGCCCAGCGACTACATCGATCTCGGTCTGGAGGGACGGGACCCCCAGGCGCTGCGGATCCTGCTCCCGGATACGCTCCTCGACCATGTAACCAGCTGCCCGAAGTGTTTGTGCTACCTCGGTCTCGAGGGCTCTGTTCTTGCGGTCGCGAACCGCCTCCAGAGCGTCTGTCACCCGGCGCGGAGGCGGAGGCTGTGTCCAAGGCAGGATTCCTTGAGCCACGAAGTTGCCGTAGATACCTGCACTCGCGTAGCAGAGCTGCGGGCCGACCACGAGCCGCCCATCGGTAAGTTCGGCCAGGGGCTGGACCACGAGTCGTTTCTGCCTGCTGCGTGCATGCCACGGCTTCCAGTCGGCAGCCTGCAGCGCGGCGGATGTACTGGTGAGGAGCCCCTGAGCAGCAGCGATACGGGCATGTCCGTCAGGTTCATCCGCGAGACGCAACGTGTCGAGCAGGTGTTGCCGTACGGTATCTGCGGGGACGGCCACCGCATCCGGATCGTCAGGCTCCAGCGGCCAGTGGGCCATAGAGAACAGGACTTGCAAGATATCGCTCACTGATGCTCCGTATGCGGCGAGCATGGCAGCGTCAACAGCTGGATCGACGAGTTCGTCGATCTGTTCCTCGTCAACGACTTCGGCTGCTGCGTCAACCTCGTCAGTCTGCTCGTGACTGCCGAGCGTGGCCGGAGCCGCGAGCATGTGAGCCGCTCGGGCCCGTCTGAACGCGCTGAGGTCCAGATCGAACACCCGGGAGCCCGCGCTCCCCGACCCGGCATCGGCATCGGCATCGGCATCGGCCAAGTCGGTCACCACGGTGATCTCATATGCGTCGCTGATTCTCAGTCCGGTGGGACGAACTTGATGATGGATCGCTTCGCTCCGCATCGTCGCTGCCAGATAGGCGGAGGCCGCAGCGGTGATCTCCATCCATGCGTACTGGTCCACGCGGCGGTTTCCAGTGGGTTGAGCGCGCAGGGCTGCTTCGATCGCGATTTCGTTGCTCCGCCTCAGCCACAGATGTTCTTGCTCGAGTTCTGTCTGGCGCTCCAGTGGGTCCCAGGCCACCGAGAGAAGGCGTGAGGACTGTTCGAGATCACGGAATTGCTGGTTCTTCGTCGCCAAGGTGCGTTCGATCTGTCGCATCCCGACGGTGACAAGGTCGTCGGAGGAGTGTTGGGCGAGACGACGGTTCAGAGCGTCCAACGCGGCTGGAGCCAGCACACCACGGTCAAGTTCTTTGGCCTGTGGGCCCACGTACGTTCCGGGTGCGACGCCCGCAGCCTGCACAGCGCGGGCCACCTCCTGGTCCACCATGCCCACCAGATGGGCATCTACCGGCCACGGACGGGCAAGGTGTGGACGGCTCACCGGCGCCGTCATGATGCGGATCGCAAGTGTGGGCGGAGCGACGCGCCAGGCCGTTGCAACCGTGTCGACCGTGCTCGGCGGCAGATCACTCTGCTCCAGAAGAGACCTGATCGTCTGCGCCATGACCTCCCGCGTAGTTGCGACGTCACGGTCGGTCTGCTCCGCGAGCAACTCACAGTCGACGAGGAACTCGGCGTGGATCACCAGGCCGTATGCACTGGACTGTGCTTCGACAGATCCGACCCGGATGGATTCGGCGCGATCACGTTCGTCCGGCGTGACGGGCCGCATTTCGAGGACGTAGCCGACCGGCGAGGCTTCGTCATGCACCGCGTTCCACGCATCATTCAACTGCTCGAAGCCGAAAACGTACGAGCCTGCGAGGTCGTGGAGAAGTTGGTGATGGTCGTCGCCCCAAGCCGGGTGCGCGGAACGTACGGCCACAGCTGGGGTGCCGACCCGGACCCGCCAGCCGTACAGGTCAGGACGGTCATGCTCCGGCGATCGGGTTACCTCGTCCGACTGCTCATCCACATGCGCTCGGCACCACTCGTAGATCCCGTATGGGCCCTGCCCAATAGGGTCCAAGGCGTCCCAGGAGTCAATGCCCGGCAGGGCGAGCAGGGCCAGCGCCTGCTCCAGCTCCTGCAAGCGCTCGCCGCGTTCCCACTCGGCGGCGCTGTGGTGAGGGCTGACCATCATCAAGTCCGGGGCCCTGCCGCCACTGAAGAAGGTTTTGTTGTTGCCGCGCCACCACTCCCATAGGTCAATTGCTTCCCAGACAATCATGTGGGGTCTGTTCGGTGCGGCAAGTTCACGGCAAAAGGTATAGAGGTCCGTGTCGCTGTCGGCGGTGGTCGAGGCCCAGAGCAGATCCTCAAGGGACATAGCGGCAAGCCCCGGTCGCTGGGGCGCAACAAGATGGCCTGCAGAGGCGACGAGGAGAAGCGGAACGATCTCCGTCCCCGCGGGAAGGGTCAAGGACCCGCCGGGCAGCGGGACACGAACCTCTTCGTCCGGATGGGCGCGGGCATGCCTGCTGATCCGCCGCGCTGCTGGTTCCTCCCGCAACTGAGCGTCTTGCAGATGAGGGCGCGCGAAGAGCTGTACCAGCAACGCCCTGGCAGGGCCGAACATCACCACCCACTGCACAACGTCGCGAGGGGAGACAGCCGGGCCGCTGCTTGTATCAGGAGGGCCGAGAATCTTGTCCGAGAACCGCCACAGAGCTCGGCGTGCACGTTCAGCTGCGAGCTGGGCAAAGCGCAGGCTGACGTTCGCTTCCGACGAGGCGGCGTGGCGGGCGAGATCAACGACGCCCTGTCCCAGGCTCTCGGGCAGGAAGCCCAACGGTAGCCAGAACCTCGCTGCGTCATCGTCGGATTGCTGATGGGAAACGGCCAAGTACCTGCCGAAAGTACTCTGCGGGGAACGGGGATCGTAAATCGGCTCCGCCTGTTGTGCGGTAGCCCAGTTGAGCGCGGCCCGCAGTGTTTCGGAGGGGGCGACCATCGCCTCCACCGGCATGCTCAGAAGGACCTCTGCCGCCGCCAGTTCCTGGTCGGTCAACTTTGCGGGACCCTCTGTCGGCACGTCCCCATCGGGCCACGATGAGGCCAATGCCCGAATGGCAAGATCGGCGTACCGCAATCCCACCTCGACGTATTCGGAGATCCCGAACCCCAGCTCGGGCACCAGTACCGAATCCGTCGCCTGAGCCACCGTCTTCCAGCGCGTGATGTCGGCCAGTGGCCTCTCCACCTGACCGGGAGCCAGCCGCAGCACCTCATCACCGAGCCGCGTGAGCACGACCTGACGGGGATCGGACGGAACGAAATCCTCCAGTCCAGCCAGCCAGGGCGCTTCCCGGCGGCATGCGTCCAGTAGCCCGCCCACGGTCACAGCCTTGGCGGAAGACCACCCGGTTGGCGGCGCAGTCAGCAACTGCTGAAGGAGGTACCCGACCGACGCCCATCTGTGCCGCGTTCCGGGACTGGCGCCCGCCGCAGTGAGCAGAGCCTGCATGCTGGCCATGTCCATACCTGCGAGTCGTCGGCCCAACCCTTGAGGAGGTGTCCGTCCCGTCTTCTTCCGGCCCTTGCCCATATTGACCCCCGTTCTCCCGAGTACGCCAGCATAGAAAGCTCGTGTCCGAAAACCCACTTCAAAATTGTCACTTGCAGGCTCACTGGACACCGAGTCCACATGCACAGCGGCACGGACCACCAGCTCGCCTAGTGTCCTGAGTCGTTAATTCGTGTGCAGTATGCGGCGAGGGTGTCGAGGATGTCGTCGGCGGTCTTCGTCCAGACGAACGGCTTGGGGTTCTTGTTCCACTCGTTGATCCAGCCGCGGATGTCGCGTTCGAGTTCGACGACGCTGCGGTGGGCCGAGCGGCGGAGTTTGCGGCAGGTCAGCTCGGCGAACCAGCGTTCGACGAGGTTGAGCCAGGACGCCGAGGTGGGGGTGAAGTGCAGGTGGAAGCGGGGGTGACGCAGCAGCCACTTCTTGACCGGCTCGGTCTTGTGGGTGGCGTAGTTGTCCAGAACCAGGTGGAGTTCGAGGTCCTGGGGGACGGCGGCGTCGATGACCTTCAGGAAGCGGAGGAACTCCTGGTGGCGGTGGCGGCGGTAGTGCTGGGCGATGACCGAGCCGGAGGCGATGTCCAGGGCGGCGAACAGGCTGGTCGTGCCGTGCCGGACGTAGTCGTGCGTCATCTTCGCCGGCGTGGTCGGCGCCATCGGCAGCACCGGTTGGGTCCGGTCCAGGGCCTGTATCTGTGACTTCTCGTCCACCGCCAGTACCAGGGCGTTCTCGGGCGGGGACAGGTAAATACCCACCACGTCGCGGACCTTCGTCACGAACTGCGGGTCGGTCGACAGCTTCCAGGTCTCCACGATGTGCGGTTTGAGACCGAAGGCCCGCCAGATCCGCGAGACCGCCGATTGCGACATGGCCGCCGACCGGGCCATCGAACGGGTCGACCAGTGCGAATCGCCCGTCGGTGGCGCCTGGTCCAGCGTCCTGGCGACCAGGGCCTCGACCTGCTCGTCCGTGATCTTCCGCGGGGCCCCCGAACGCGGCCGGTCCACCAGACCCTCCAGCCGGTCCGCGCAGAACCGGGCCCGCCACTTGCGCACGGTCTCCCGCGAGACGCCCAGTTCCTGCGCGACCTGGGCGTTCGGCCGGCCCTCCGCGCACGCCAGCACGATCCTCGACCGCAACACCAGCGCCTGAGACGCCGACTGCTTGCGCAACCAGCCCCGCAGAACCCTGCGTTCGTGATCGGACAACTCGAGCAGCAACGGCTTCGGACCCGGCATCACCCCACCCTACAACCGCCAGCGAACTTCCGACTCAGGATACTAGCTGTTCTGTGAAGTCATAGCCGGACTACGCACACCCAGCGTCAGCGCCGCCGCCTCGTCCAGCATCCGGACCAACTCGGACTGGACAGCCGACTGCTTCCGGGAAAACGCTCATTGTGTTGCTAGAGGGACCAGTCGTAAGGAATAGGAGTCGAGCCGTTCGGCAGCGTGCTGAGGGACAGGGACAAGGCGGCGCTCAGGATCTCGCCGGAGGTCACCTCTTGCGCACTCGAAGCCGGCGGGGTGATCCCGAGCGCCCGATAGAGCCGGACCCGGTGGAGGGCGAAGATGTCCCCGACATGTCGGCAGTAGGCGTCCACGCCCGCGCGCAGCGCCCGGTGCGCCGCCCCGACCAACAGGACGCACACCGTGATCCAGAACAGGCGCGGCCACCAGCCGGGCAGGAGCACCGCCCAGAGTGTGGTGGCCGCCGAGCACATCAGTGCCTGCACCCGGGCGAAGACACGGGTCGCCGCTGCCGTCAGGTCATCGCGGTCGGGGGCCTCCAGTGCTTTGACGAACGGGTCCCAGCAGACGCTCAGTTCGAGACCATACTTGCGGCGCGTCTCGGCGGACACCGAGATCAGCGCGTTGCCCAGTGTCGTGGGCAACAACCGTTCCGGGTCGCGCGGCCGCGGATAGCGCGCGGATGCCGCCCGACTACGCGCGGCATGCCAGCCAGTCTGCACCTGCCAGGCGCCGAGGGCATCCCCGCTCAGCCCCGCCGGCGGCTCCGAACGTCGTGCGAATGCGGCGCGCCGGGCACGGTGCCGCGCGATGCGGCGCCGGGTGTACGCGAGCGCAGGCCGGGACGTGCCCCAGCGGCCCGCCAAGACTTCGAGCACGAAGGGAGCCGACGCCGAGGCCGCCCAGGCGGACACCACCACGAGTGCGAGTGCGGCCGCGAACAGCACGAGGGGACCCACCGGTTGCTGCGCGGCGATGCCGCAATACACGCGTGTCCATGACTCGGTGGTGCGGCATGGATGGGCGCCGTCATCGCGGCGCCACAGCACGATCAACGTGCCCGCAAGCCAGAACAGCAGCAGCGGACCGCCCATCGCAGCGCTCCAGCGCTTCGCGATCGGCTCCAGGAATCCCTTGACGAGTCCGCCCACAGCAACCACCTACGCCGAGTTGACGAAGGCGCTATCGGGATGCGCAGGACAGCAATCGGCGGCGTAGGGCGAGTCATCATCGCCGATCGCCTCCTCGGCACAGTCGGTCACCGGGCAGGTCCATACGATCTCAGCCGATCCAGGCCCCGGCAGACTCGGGAAGATCGGCAGTCTGAACCCGGAGCCATCGGACGAGCCGCCGCCATCCGTGGGGTTGTCGGGGAGCTCAGCGATCGCCGACGAGGCTCCGTCAGCGGGTGGCGCCGTCGGATGCCCCCGGCCCTGATGGACGAATGCGGCCCAGAAGAAGGGGTCCTCCGCCGAAGTCCTGGCCTTGGGGCTCTGTCCTCGGGTCCGGGCGCGGGCCTCGCGCAGCAGCCGCAGCTGAGCGGTGCGCAGCGCTTCGGCAGGCGGCATTCCGTCGAGGTTGAGCAGAGTGTGGAAGTCCCGCATCAACGCGGCGGTCGTGGCATCTTCCACGTGCCACAGCGACCCCACCACGGCGGCTGCCCCCGCCGCGACGAATGCCGTCGACAGGCTCAGAGCGCCGTCGTAGTGCGCTCCCGGCACCGCCGTCGCGCAGGCGGACAGGACCACCAGGGCCTGCGTGCTCCGTGCGGCGCTGTTGCCGTGGGCCAGACCAAGAAGGCGACCGGCCCGCAGCCGCTGCCCGCCGGCCAGCATCAAGTACGAGTCCGTCGCGGGGACGCCATTGCGCGCGTGGCAGGCGAAGTGAGCCACTGGGTGGCCGCGTTCGGCCTCATGACCCTGTAGCGCGGTGAGGACAGCGGCGGGCGTGGCGGGCGCCGCGCTCTCGCCGGAGCCGCCGAGCCGCTGCCCCTTGGCATAGAACCAGCGGTAGACGTCTTCGCCCTCCTGGCGGGCATGGGGCAGATCGCCCGTGGGGTCAAAGACCACGAGCCCACTCCCCGCGAGCGGTGCCAAGGAACGGGTGGCGAACCGGGTCAACATCCCCAGCGAGGACGCGTAGCTGACGGACATGGCCTCGATTGCGAAGCGGTGCATCGAGCTGCCGTCATTCCGGCGCACCCGGTGCCGTGCCGCGTGCCAGGGCACCAGGCCCAGTGTCCCGGACGGGATCAGGACGATCCGTGGCGTTGTCTGGGACCCCGAGGCCGAGAAATGCTCGAAGAGCTGCTTGACCGCTGCTCGCCAAGCCCAGTCGCAGACCTTGCGCAGCGCCCCGCGCCACGCATCACCCGGCGCCGTGTTCGCGACTCCTCGAAGTTGCTGGTCGTGCGCGGCGGTGAAGTTGACCAGGTCCGGTGCATCGGAGCGCAGTTGCGGAAGCCGCAGCGCATGGAGTCGTCCGGTCGAGTGCAGTACGAGGGCCCATCCATGGCGACGGCCGGCCAAGAGGTACACCACGGCGTCCACGCCCAGCGTCCGGCACAGATGTACGGGCCAGCCGTGCGCGAGCAACTCCGTGGTGCTCGACAGGGCGTCAAGCAAGGAGGCCCGCAGGGCGTCCGCCGACCGCGTCGATGCCGGGCCGGTCATGAGCTGTGGCAGCCGGGTGCCGGTCGGCCCGGTGATCTCCAGCCGTCGCGCCCTCCGCATGCGCCGGTGCTCCTCCAGCGTCGAACCGGTGACGGTGGCTGCGCCGGACGCCACCTCCTCGGCCAGGGTCCGGCCCGATTCGACCAGTTCGAGAGCGGCCTCGGCGTCCCCGGCCTCCAGACAGGCCCTGGCGAGCACGTCTGCTTCGCCCACGACCCGGCGAACCTGTTCGGCAGATCGGTCACCAAGGTGGCGGATGAGGGTGTCGACGATGCGCTCACGCAGCGCCCCCCGCATGGTGACTGGCTCCTCACGCAGGGCGTCGCGCCAGTCGCCGCTTCTGGGAAGCCGAGAGCGTCCCGACTCGACGGCCCACTCGTCAAGCGCCGCGCGCACACGCATCCAGACCGGCCGTTCCCCGCGCAGCCGGCCGGGGCCCTCGCCCAGCCTCTCCTCACGTGCGATGACCAAACTCGCCGCCGCGTTCGCCCGAGTGAGAAGATCGTAGATACGCGAGCAGTCCCCCTCGTGGTTCCGGACGACGTCCAGCGCGTCCACCAGGGCCACGGCCGCATCCTCCAGAGGGTCGCCCTCGTAGCCGGGCACGGCCCCGACGCCGGCGACCCGCAGCTCAAGCAGATTCAGCAGAGCGCACCCGAACTCGGCCCGCAGTGAGGCTAGACGCACCTCGGACTGATCACCCCACTGCAGGCAGTGATCCAGGAGACGCGCAGCAGCCATTGCATCCATCGGAGCGCGCAGCACCTCGGCGCGGGACAGCAGGGCCAGACCGAGCCCGGCCGCCGCCGTCACGTGTGCTCCCTCGGGGCCAGCCGTCCTGCGCACCTCTTCCGCTCCCATGCGCACGGCGTCGTCCAGCGCATGCAAGTCGCTGCTGTGCTGGTACAGGAGATGGCAGACGGTGGCTAGTGCCGAGCGGTCCTCGGCGCGCTCCAGGAGACTACGAGCCGTCCGCAAGTCGTCTGCCTCGCCCGCCAGTTCATATCTCCGCAAGAGAGTCTCACCAAGGGCACCGAGCCATGCAGCACGCTCTGGAGAGTCCGCGGGCGCATTTGCCACCACCCCCGCGAGGGTGGCGACGAGGTCTTCCAAGGCGTCACGGTCAGCGCTGTACTCGACGCGCAGACGATGCCCTGAGACGAGCACGCGGGTCCACTCAAGCCGAGCAGCGGAGTCGCGCTCCTGGAGCTCGTCGGTCTCCAGTGCGCGGGTGAGGTGTTGCACGGCGCGGTCCAGCTCGTCCGGCTCGCGGGACCGTTCGTACTCAGCAAGATGGGTGTAGCCCACGCTTGCCCATGTCTCGCGCAGCACCGTCGCATCGTGTACGAGCATCTGCGCCGTGGCGATGCGGCGGTGTTGGACCAACGCCCTTTCCAGGTAAGCGGCCTGCCGCGACAGCGCGTACTGCTGCCGTTGGATCGCCCCGGTCAGACGCAGCCATGAAACCGACGTGACATGGGTCCATCGCTGCGCGGCGACCCACAACGCGTCGGCCGAGGCTTCGAGGTCGGCGGGGTCCCCGTCGGCCTCGTGGCGCAACCAGAGCGCGGCGCCCAACACGCTATGCCACAGAGCGGGGTATCGGGCCCCCGCCCACTCTGAGACCGCAGCTCCCTGTGCCGTCCTGGCTCGGTGCAGGGCCTCGTTGAGATCATCCGCGTGCCCAGTAGCGTCGTAACGCATGAGCTGTGCCAACGCCAGATCGCCGAGCAGAACATACCCCTGCCGGACGGAATCGTCTTCGACCGACGCCGCAGCCGCCTGGAGAACGCCGATGGCCTGGTTCAATGCGTCAACATTGCGGGTGTCGGCGTACCGCATGAGGTGGGTCCGGCCCAACCGTAGGGGCACCCTCCAAGCCTCCTCCTCACTGTCGGCCCAAACCTCCGTAGGGTCGAGGGTGTCGCGCATCGCCAAGATGCTGGCCAGCAGCTCATACGCCGAGACCTCCCCCGTGTAACCGTTTGTAGCCCCCGAGGCTGCAGGCAGTGGCATGGGGGCCAGAGTCCGGCTCTCGCCGGTACGGGCGTCGACAAGGTCGAGCAGCTCACCAAGGCGGTCCGGGTCGGGTTCACGGGGGGCCGGTGACGCGACGGTCTCGTATCGGGTGATCCCCACGGGCTGTGCTGTGAAATGGCTGAGCCGTTCGTGCAGCTCCGGCGTTGCGGAGCCTAAGGCATCGGCGGCGCTGAGAGCTGCGACAGCGTCGATCAAGGCGGAAGATTTCAAGTCCAGTGAGACGGTCGTGACGCTATGAGGTTTGTGGTGCGGGTTCCCTGCGCTTGGCCGGGTCGTTGATCCATGCCTGCTG
>NZ_JBEYWE010000057.1:0-10782 GCF_040644295.1 Streptomyces sp. NPDC047000 | reverse complement strand
GCGTTCGTGATCGGACAACTCGAGCAGCAACGGCTTCGGACCCGGCATCACCCCACCCTACAACCGCCCGCAAACTTCCGACTCAGGACACTAGTGGGCCTTTGGGGGACTCTCTTGGACCTTTCCGAGAAGGTCCCCCAGGGCTGGACACTAATCGGTGGCCAAATGGTGCTGCTGCATGGATTGGAACACGGGAGAACTCCCCCAGCGGCGAGTCTTGACCTTGATGTGCTGGCCGACGTCGTATCTGATCAGCAGAGTTTGCGTATGCTCGTAGGCGCCTTTGAAGAGATGGGATTTGAATCCGCTGGGATCTCCCCGGAAGGCAAGACGCACAGGTACAAGCGTGACGATTCCGCGGGCACCCTGATTGTCGACTTGCTCGCTCCGGATAATCTTGGGCAGAGAGTTAATCTCACTACTACACCGCCAGGTACGACGCTGGAAGTACCTGGAGGACGCCAAGCCGTGCAGCGGAGCGAAAGCATCTGGGCGCAACTCGGCGATCGAGTCGGGGTGATCCATCGTCCGAGTTTGCTCGGGGCGATCGTCGCGAAGGCGGCTGCTCTTGGCATTCCTACCGCACCCAAAGAAAAGCACTACCGCGATTTGGCGTTTCTGCTCTCTCTGCCCGTCAATCCTTTTGACCTTAAGCCCCGGCTGACGAAGTCGGATCGTAAAAAGCTGAAGTTGGCGGAGGCTCTGCGAGATGCGGATCATGCGGCTTGGCGAGCGCTGGAAGACTCAGAAGCGCAGGCGGACGGCCAGGGTATGTACCGGATTCTGACGTCAGCGTAGTAGCGGTTCCACTCCGGTGATCAAGTTGCCGGTTCCCCTGGCGGGGCGCACCAGCGGGCGTATGCGCGAAACGGTCACACGATCGGGACGGCGAGTTGGACTCTGCGCGCGGGGGCACCGGACTGCGGTGACAGCATCGGTCAGCTACGGCGGCCGCCCTCTTCAGCCGGGAGTTCTCCCCGGTGGGATGCCCTTCGTCTGACACTCTGAGTACGCGAGGAGGCCTTCCTGGCTCCGACCGACCCCGGCACAGCGGGCGCACACACTGCTCCGGCGTGGTTCTGGACGGATCGCCGGCAGGCGGGCGAGCGCCAGGCCGGGGAGGACATCGCGGCCGGGCACATCACCAGCCACGAGGATGTGGACTCCATGTTCACGTATCTCGCCACGGAGAGCCGGGTCACCCGTTCACACCCCTGTACCCCGCTCTTTCACCGTACGTCCGCAGACGGTTCCCCATGAGGCGTTGACCTGCGGAAACGAACTGCAGGGCAGAGGGTCTTCCCATCGCCCTGCCCCCTTCTTCCGCGCCCTCTCGGCGCGCGCTCGCGCTCTCCTCGTCCTTTCCTCGGAAGTGTCCGGATGCGAAGGCGCCCCCGAGGAGCCCGGAGGAGTGGTGATGCGTCGTAGCGCTCGTCTGTTGACCGGTGCCGTGCTTGCCGTGGGCGGGGCGGGGCTGGCCGCCGGGATCGCCTACGGCGTGCACGGGCAGGTGCTCGAGCTGGTGCCGGCCACCGCCGTGCCCGGGGACCAGGTCACCGCCAAGGCCACGGTCTGCCGGGACGGCAAGGCCGCCGCCGGGGACGCCAGTGCCGTCGGTGCCGGAGCGTTCACCCTCGCGCCCGCCATCGGCGGCGGTGAGGTGGCCGGGCGGTTCCGGGTGCCGGAGAGCGCGCAGCCGGGGACGTACGAGATCGTCGCGCAGTGTCCCTCCGGCGGACGGCAGGTCGCCGGGGATCTGGTGGTGTCGCTGACGCCGCCTCCCTCGCCCGAGCCCACGCACTCCGGCGGTGGCCTTCCGCACGGCAGTGTGAAGACGGGGGTCGGTGGTGCCTTCGGGACCGACCCCGTGCAGACCGCGGCCGGTCTGGCGGCTCTCGCCGTCGCCGCCGCGGGCGGTACCTGGCTCCTGCATCGCCGGGCGAGAGGCGACGGGATCATCTGACGGACACCCTCCGCCGTCCGTCCGCGGGTACCGCACTTCCCCTCCCCTCCGGGCCCGACGCCCCCCGTGGCCCGGAGGGGGCAGGGGGCCTGAGAGAGGAGAGAGGGGTCCCGCCGTGGTGCGACGTGAGGTCCTTCAGGTCTTCCGGGCGTCCCGGGTCCGCCGGGTCCGTGTCCGTCGTCGTGTCGGCGACGCCTCCATAGCCGGGGTCACCCTTCTCGCCCTCTGCTCCGGTGTCTGGCTGCTGCGCAGCGGGACCGAGGGGCATCCGCCGCCCCAGCCCGCCGCCGCCGAGGCCCGCGTCGATCCCCGGGCCGAGCCGCCCGCCGGGGCCGCGCTGCCGCCCTCGCCTCCCCTCCGCATCCGTATCCCCGCCCTCCGCGTCGACGCGGCCCTCATGGGCCTCGGGCTCACCCCGTCCGGCAGTCTCGACGTGCCGCCGCCCGACCGGACCGACCTCGCCGGGTGGTACGAGGCCGGGACCACCCCCGGGGAGACCGGCACCGCCGTCGTCGCCGGGCACGTCGACAACGCCGACGGGCCCTCCGTCTTCTACGGCCTCGGCGCCCTCAGGCGCGGCAGCACCGTCGAGGTCGACCGGCGCGACGGCCGGGTCGCCGTCTTCGTCGTCGACTCCGTCGAGGTGTACTCCACCGAGCGCTTCCCCGACCGGAAGGTCTACGGGGCCGCCGCACGGCCCGAGCTGCGCGTCATCACCTGCGGCGGCGGCTACTCGCACGCCACCGGCTACCGGGGCAACGTCGTGGTGTTCGCCCATCTCACCGGCAGCCGCTGAGGCCCGGGACCGGGGGCGCGGGCTTCGAGGCGCAAGAACCGCAGCCCCCTGAGCTGCGCGAACAGCACGCCGGCCAGCTCCTCACAGACCTTCCGCACCCTCGCCCAGCTCCCTCACACCACTCCCCCGCCCCCGCTGAGCGCAGCGTTCCCCGCGGGAAACAGACGTGATGCGGCCGGGTAACGTCCGCCCCGCAGGCTGCCGTGCATGACCTCGAATTCGCGTGTGGTGGTGATCGGCGCCGGCCTCGCGGGCGTACGGCTCGCCCAGCGGCTCGGTGAGCTCGGCACGCCCGCGCTGCTGATCGGCGAGGAGGAGCACGCACCGTACAACCGTGTGCTGCTCGCCGAGGTGCTGGCCGGGCGGTACGCCCCCGAGGTGATCGCCCTGCCCGCGTTCGACGGGCTGCTGCGCGGCCGGGTCACCGGGATCGACCGTGAGGGGCGGACCGTCAGCTGTGCCGACGGCTCCGTGATCGCGTACGACACCCTGGTGCTCGCCACCGGGTCCAATCCCGTACTTCCGCCGCTGCGCGGCCTGTTCGGCGCCGGGAACGGCGAACTTCCCCGAGGCGTCCACGCGTTCCGCACCATGGACGACTGTCTCGGGCTGTCCGAGGCCGTACGGCCCGGGGTACGCGCCGTCGTCATCGGGGGCGGGCTGCTCGGCGTGTCCGCCGCCCGCGCCCTCGCGGCGCGCGGGGCGCAGGTCGTCCTCGCCCAGCAGGCCGAGCGGCTGATGGAACGTCAGCTCGACCCGACGGCCTCGAAGCTCGTCCTGCGGTATCTGCGGGACGTCGGCGTGGAGGTGCACACCGAGTGCCGGGTGCGGGACGTGCGCTGCGAGGACGGTGCGGTGCGCTCCGTCGAGATGGCCGACGGCTACACCCTCGACGCCGATCTCGTCGTCCTCGCCTGCGGCATCCGGCCGCGCACCAAGCTGGCCGAGGACGCGGGCCTCGCCGTCCACAACGGCGTCCTCGTCGACGACGAGCTGCGCACCTCCGACCCCGCCGTCCGCGCCATCGGCGACTGCGCGCAGCACGACGGGACCGTCTACGGGCTCGCCGCTCCCGCGCTCGAACAGGCGGAGGCACTGGCCGGGGCGCTGGCCGAGGTCCCGGACGGGGTCCCGGACGAGGTACCGCCGTTCGTACCAGCAGGGGGGCCGTTCGGTCCCATAAATCGGAGTACCAGACTCCAATATAGTGGCACTCGCGCCCTCACCCGCCTCACGCTCACCGGCGACGACGTCCTTGACCTCGCCGTTTTCGGCCGAACCGAGGCGGAGCCGGGCGACGACGTGATCCAGCTCGCGGACGCGACACGCGGTACCTACCGCAAGGTCGTCGTCCGGGACGACCGCCTCGTCGGCGGGGTTCTCGTCGGCGCACTCGGCACCGTCGGTGTGCTGGCCCGTGCCTGGGAGGGAGCAGAGTCGCTCCCCGAAACCGGCCCTCTGCTCCATCTGCTCACCAATGACGGAGGCTCCTGATGCCTACGACCGCGTCCGCAGGGGATCTCTCCCGCCCCACCATCGTGCTCGTCGGCCACGGCATGGTCGGTCAGCGCTTCCTGGAGGCGCTCGCCGAACGCGGCCTGACCGGCACGCACCGCGTGGTCGTGCTGTGCGAGGAGCCGCGTCCCGCCTACGACCGGGTGCATCTGACCTCGTACTTCTCCGGCAGCACGCCTGACGAACTGTCCCTGACGGACATGGCGTTCATCGCGGAGCACGGCATCGAGCTGCGGGTCGGGGACCCGGCCGAGGGCATCGACCGGGACGCGCGGACGGTCACCGCCCGCTCGGGGGAGGTCTTCGGCTACGACGTCCTCGTCCTCGCCACCGGCTCCTACGCCTTCGTGCCGCCGGTCCCGGGCAAGGACGCCGAGGGCTGCTTCGTCTACCGCACCATCGACGACGTCCTCGCCATCGAGGAGTACGCGAAGGCGCAGGCCAGGACCGGTGCGGTGGTCGGCGGCGGGCTGCTCGGGCTGGAGGCGGCGGGCGCGCTGAAGGGCCTCGGGCTCATCACCCACGTCGTGGAGTTCGCGCCGCGTCTGATGCCGGTGCAGGTCGACGAGGGCGGCGGCGCGGCCCTGCTGCGCACCGTCAAGGACATGGGTCTCGGCGTCCACACGGGCGTCGGCACCCAGGAGGTCGTCACCGACGAGGCCGGCCGGGTCACCGGCATGAAGCTGTCCGACGGGTCCGTGCTGGCCACCGACATGGTGGTGTTCAGCGCCGGCATCCGGCCCCGCGACCAGCTCGCCCGGGACTGCGGGCTCGAGGTCGGGCAGCGCGGCGGCATCGCCGTCGACGAACAGTGCCGCACCCTCTCCGACCAGCACGTCTTCGCCATCGGCGAGTGTGCGCTCGCGGCCGACGGGCAGGTCTACGGCCTGGTCGCGCCCGGCTACGAGCAGGCGGTCGCGGTCGCCGCGACCATCGCCGAGGACGAGGCGTCCTTCACCGGCGCCGACATGTCCACCAAGCTGAAGCTGCTCGGCGTCGACGTGGCGTCCTTCGGCGACGCGCACGGCACCGCCGAGGACTGCCTGGACGTCGTCTACTCCGACTCCCGCGCCGGGCTCTACAAGAAGCTCGTCATCGGCCGCGACGGCACCCTGCTGGGCGGCATCCTGGTCGGCGACGCCGAGGCGTACGGCACACTGCGGGCGCTGACCGGTTCCGTGCCGCCCGTCTCGCCGGAACAACTGGTCCTTCCCGCCGGGGCGAGCGGCCCCGTCCAGCTGGGACCCTCGGCCCTTCCCGACGAAGCGGTCATCTGTTCCTGCCACAACGTGACCAAGGGCACCATCCGCGCCGCCGTCACCGAGCACCACTGCACCACCGTGCCCGAGGTGAAGAAGTGCACCAAGGCCGGCACGGGCTGCGGCAGTTGCCTCAAGGTGCTCAGCCAGCTCGTCACGGCCGAGCTGGAGGCGTCCGGCGTCGAGGTCGACAAGGGGCTGTGCGGTTGCTTCGCGCAGACCCGCGAGGAGCTCTACGAGATCGTCCTCGCGCTGCGCATCACCTCGTACCGCGAACTCCTCGACCGCCACGGCCGCGAGGACGCCCGGGGCGGCGACGGCTGCGAGATCTGCAAGCCGACCGTCGGCTCGATCATCGCCTCCCTCGCCCCGACCATCGGCGCCAGCGGCTACGTCCTGGACGACGAACAGGCCTCGCTCCAGGACAGCAACGACCACTTCCTCGCCAACCTCCAGAAGAACGGCTCCTACTCGGTCGTCCCGCGCATCCCCGGCGGTGAGATCACCCCGGAGAAGCTCATCGTGATCGGTGAGATCGCACGGGACTTCGGCCTCTACACCAAGCTCACCGGCGGCCAGCGCATCGACCTCTTCGGCGCCCGCGTCGAGCAGCTGCCACTGATCTGGACCCGGCTGGTGGACGCCGGCTTCGAGTCCGGGCACGCCTACGGCAAGTCGCTGCGCACCGTGAAGTCCTGTGTGGGGCAGACCTGGTGCCGCTACGGCGTCCAGGACTCCGTACGGATGGCGATCGACCTGGAGCTGCGCTACCGGGGGCTCCGCTCGCCGCACAAGCTCAAGTCCGCCGTCTCCGGCTGCGCCCGCGAGTGCGCCGAGGCCCAGTCCAAGGACTTCGGCATCATCGCCACCGCCAACGGCTGGAACCTCTACGTCGGCGGCAACGGCGGCGCCACCCCGCGCCACGCCGACCTGCTGGCGCAGGACCTGTCGGACGACGGACTCATCCGGCTCATCGACCGGTTCCTCATGTACTACATCCGCACCGCCGACCGTCTGGAGCGCACCTCGACCTGGCTGGACCGGATCCCGGGCGGCCTCGAGCACGTACGCGACGTGGTCGTGAACGACTCGCTCGGCATCGGCGGGGAGCTGGAGTCCCTGATGGCCGACCATGTCACCGGCTACCGCGACGAATGGGCCGAGACCATCAACGACCCGGAGAAACTCGCCCGGTTCGTGTCCTTCGTCAACGCCCCGGACACCCCCGACCCGGTCGTCGGCTTCGTCCCGGAGCGCGACCAGATCAAACCGGACCTGCCGCTGCTCACCATCGGCCACCGTCCCCTGGAAGGAAGTGCCCAGCGATGACCATGGCACCCGAGAAGACCGACCTGACCGTGCGAGTCGAGCTGGAGGACGGGCCGTTCGCGGTCTGCGAGCTGCACCGGCTGCTGCCCGGCCGGGGCGTGGCCGCCCTGCTGCCGGACGGCCGGCAGATCGCCGTGTTCCGCGACCGGTCCGACCGGCTCTACGCCATCGACAACCGGGACCCGTTCACCGGCGCGGCCGTCCTCTCCCGCGGTCTGACCGGCACCAGCGCCGGCCACCCGTTCGTGGCCTCCCCGCTGCTGAAGCAGCGCTTCGACCTGGCGACCGGGCAGTGCCTGGACGACGAGTCGGTACGCGTCGCGGCGTACGAGGTCGAGGCGGCGTAGCGCCGTCCGGCGGATCGCGCCGGGGCCGGGGCCGTGGTGCCCCGTGAGCGAGAGCTACGGCCGCCGGGAGCGGAGAAGGGACGGCACCCTCGCAGGCCCCGCACAGGCCATGCGAAGGGTGCCGCCCCTTCTTCTTTTCTTTGGTGCGCCGGAGCCGTCCCGGCCTTGGCGTGAGGGTCGGGTTGCCGGTGACGGTTCCGGGGTCGGGGAGGGTGACCCGGGGGGTGACCGGGTCAGCGGTGGTCGCTGCCCGTCGAGCTGGTCGCCGCGCGGGCCGCCTCCAGGCGGGCCACCGGGATGCGGAACGGGGAGCAGGAGACGTAGTCGAGACCCACCTCGTGGAAGAAGTGGACCGACTCCGGGTCGCCGCCGTGCTCGCCGCACACGCCGAGCTTCAGGTCCGGCCGGGTCGCACGGCCCGCCTTCACCGCCGACCGGACCAGGGAGCCGACACCGTCCCGGTCGATCGTCTCGAACGGCGACACCCCGAAGATGCCCTTCTCCAGGTACGCCGTGAAGAAGGACGCCTCGACGTCGTCCCGGCTGAATCCCCAGACGGTCTGGGTGAGATCGTTGGTGCCGAAGGAGAAGAACTGCGCGGCCTCCGCGATCTGACCGGCGGTCAGGGCGGCGCGCGGCAGCTCGATCATCGTGCCGATGGCCAACTTGAGTTCGGTGCCGGTGGCCCGCTGGACCTCGGCGATGACCTGGTCGGCCTCCTCGCGGACGATCTCCAGCTCCTGGACGGTGCCGACGAGCGGGATCATGATCTCGGCGCGCGGGTCGCCCTTGGCCGCCTTGCGTTCGGCGGCGGCCTCGGCGATCGCCCGCACCTGCATGGTGAACAGGCCGGGGATGACCAGGCCGAGGCGTACGCCGCGCAGGCCCAGCATCGGGTTCTGCTCGTGGAGGCGGTGCACGGCCTGGAGCAGCCGCAGCTCGTTCTCATGGGTCTCGTGGCGGGACTCCGCCAGGGCCACGCGGACCGACAGCTCCGTGATGTCGGGCAGGAACTCGTGCAGCGGCGGGTCGAGCAGCCGGACGGTCACCGGCAGGCCGTCCATCGCCTCGAACAGCTCGACGAAGTCTGTCTTCTGCAACGGCAGCAGCTGCTCCAGGGACTCCTGGCGCTCGTCGTCCGTGTCGGCGAGGATCAGGCGTTCGACCAGCTCGCGCCGGTCGCCGAGGAACATGTGCTCCGTACGGCACAGGCCGATGCCCTGGGCGCCGAAGCGGCGGGCGCGCAGCGCGTCCTCGGTGTTGTCGGCGTTGGCGCGCACCCGCAGGCGGCGCTTGCGGTCGGCGAAGGCCATCATGCGGTGCACGGCCTCGACGAGTTCGTCGGCGTCGTCGGCGCCCGGGTGCATCCGGCCCTCGAAGTACTCCACGACCGGCGACGGCACGACCGGGACCTCGCCGAGGTACACCTTGCCGGTGGAGCCGTCGATGGAGATGACGTCGCCCTCTTCGACGATGTGTCCGCCCGGCACGGTCATCCGGCGCCGCTTGGTGTCGACCTGGAGTTCCTCCGCGCCGCACACGCAGGTCTTGCCCATGCCACGCGCGACCACGGCCGCGTGGGAGGTCTTGCCGCCCCGGGAGGTCAGGATGCCCTCGGCGGCGATCATGCCGTCGAGGTCGTCGGGGTTGGTCTCGCGGCGCACCAGGATGACCTGTTCGCCGGAGCGGGACCACTTGACGGCGGTGTACGAGTCGAAGACCGCCTTGCCGACGGCCGCGCCCGGCGAGGCGGCGATGCCGCGGCCGATCTGCTCGGTCTTGGCGTCGTCGTCGAAGCGGGGGAACATCAACTGGGCCAGCTGGGCGCCGTTGACGCGCTGGAGCGCCTCGGTCTCGTCGATCAGGCCCTGGTCGACCAGCTGGGTGGCGATACGGAACGCGGCCCCGGCGGTGCGCTTGCCGACCCGGGTCTGGAGCATCCAGAGGTGACCGCGCTCGATGGTGAACTCGATGTCGCAGAGGTCCTTGTAGTGGTTCTCCAGCGTCGCCATGATGCTCATCAGCCGGCCGTACGACGCCTGGTCGATGTTCTCCAGCTCGGCGAGCGGCACGGTGTTGCGGATGCCGGCGACGACGTCCTCGCCCTGCGCGTTCTGCAGGTAGTCGCCGTAGACGCCCTGCTGGCCGGAGGCGGGGTCGCGGGTGAAGGCGACGCCGGTGCCGGAGTCGGGGCCGAGGTTGCCGAAGACCATGGAGCAGACGTTGACGGCGGTGCCCAGGTCGTGGGGGATGCGCTCCTGGCGGCGGTAGAGCTTGGCCCGGTCGCCGTTCCAGGAGTCGAAGACCGCCTTGATGGCGAGGTCCATCTGCTCGCGCGGGTCCTGCGGGAAGTCCCGGCCGGCTTCCTTCTTGACGATCTTCTTGAAGGCGGCGACAAGTTTCTTCAGGTCGGCGGCCTCCAGGCCGGTGTCGACGGTGACCTTCCTGACCTCCTTGGCCCGTTCGAGGGCGTCCTCGAACAGCTCGCCGTCGACGTCCAGGACGGTCTTGCCGAACATCTGGATGAGCCTGCGGTAGGAGTCCCAGGCGAAGCGCTCGTCGCCGGCCTGCTTGGCCAGTCCCTGGACGGATCTGTCGGACAGGCCGATGTTCAGGACGGTGTCCATCATGCCGGGCATGGAGAACTTGGCCCCGGAGCGGACCGAGACGAGGAGGGGGTCGTCGGTCTGGCCCAGCTTCTTGCCCATCCGCTGTTCCAGCGCGTCGAGGTGCGCACTCACCTCGGCACGGAGTGCCGCCGGCTCCTCGCCGCTGTCCAGGTAGACCTTGCATGCCTCCGTGGTGATGGTGAAGCCGGGCGGGACCGGGAGGCCCAGGTTGGTCATCTCGGCGAGGTTCGCGCCCTTGCCGCCGAGGAGGTCCTTGAGGTCCTTGTTGCCCTCGGTGAAGTCGTAGACCAGCTTCACGCCTTCGGCTTCCGCCCCGGGTACGTGAGGATCTTTGTTTTCCGAGTTTTCCGACACGGGTCTCGACTCCTCGAGGCTCGGTGGCTGCCCTGACGTGGGGAACATACCCAGATCGAAGGTGAGTGGGTACGGCCACCGCGGAGTCACATGCCGGTAACCGGGCGGCTGCCAGGGATCCGAAGTCAAGGCTTGGCAAGCCCGGGCGGGCGGGTGTTTTCACCTCTTGAACGCGGTGGTGCACGGAGCGGAGCGGGATTGCTCAGGTGAGCAGCTCTACGCACGGGTGAGTTCGATCGATGAACGATCAGGGGGTGGCACGGAGTGCCAATTCTTGGAGAAGTGCAAACGGGGGTGCTCCGCTCGTTTGAGCGGGAGGCTTATCAAGAGTGGCGAGAATCACTCTTCGGGTGGGGTGAGGGGTTTCAGCATGCGGACGGGGTTCCTGCCGGAAACGTGGCTGTCATCGGGGGCGGGGGGTGGGGGCCGGAGGGATGTCGCCCCCGCCGCCCCTTCCCGTTCCCGTCCCGGGGGGGGGGGGGGGGGGGCGCGCGGCGGCCGCGCGCGCGCGCGCGCCCGCCGGCGCGGGGCCGCCGCGCCGGGCCCGCCTGGGCCCCGGCGGCGGCGAGCGGGAGGGCGCGCGGCGCGG
>NZ_JBEYWE010000056.1:0-10813 GCF_040644295.1 Streptomyces sp. NPDC047000 | reverse complement strand
GGCAGCGGCTCCGAGGCCGTCACCAGCTCCCGCAGCGGATACCGCGCCAGCACCGCGTCCACCTCCGGCGTCAGCGCCGCCGCGAGACGCGTCGCCACCGGGAGCGAGTCGTCGTCCAGCGTCGCCGCCGCCTCGAGCACCGCGGCACGCCCCGGACCCTCGGGCACCCCGGCGGCCGCACGCCGGTACAGGCCGGCGCCCTCCTCCAGCACCAGCCCCGTGTCGATCCCGGCCGGGACCTTGACGCATGCGACCCGGCGCCAGGTGGCCACCGGGTCGCTCCACGCCTCCACGTGGAACGTCCACCGGCCGGTCCGGTCCGGGGTGACCTCGGCGCCCCAGCGGTCGGTGCCGGGAGCCAGCTCCCGCATCGGCGTCCACGGACCCGGGCATCCGTCCGGACCGGTGAGCACGGCATTGGCTGCCACCGCGTCATGGCCCTCGCGGAAGACGGTGGCCGAGACCTCGAAGGTCTCCCCGGGCACCGCCTTGGCGGGTCGTCTGCCGCAGTCCACGGCCGGCCGGACGTCCCGTACCGGGATCCGGCCGACGGCCGGGGCGGCGGGAGCAGCACTCATGGTCACACCTCCGTCGTACGGGAGGCCGGGCGCGGGGCCCGGCCGGGAACCAGCCTCGGTGCGCCCGGCGGGCGCTACCGTCCTGCCGCGGGACGCCGCCCGCCCCCGCGGCGCCGTCTGCCCGCGCCCCGGGCCAGGGGCCGGCCGCCCTGTTCCGCCGGGCACTGCCGCTCCCGGAGGGAGGTGAGCGGACCTGCCCCCAGATAGCGCTCCGCGGCGTCCGCGGCCTCGCGGGCGCAGCGCTCGCCCATGAGCACGCACAGGGTGTAGCCCGAGTCCTCGAAGACCGTCCGTACGGCACGGTCGGCCGGCGAGGCGAGCATCAGCCGTTCCCAGGCCCGGTACCGGCGCAATCGCCGGGCGACTTCGGCTCTGGCGGGTAGGAGCATGTCACTCATGGTGCATGTGTGATGACCCACCGTCTTGTTGGCTATTCAAGCACCGACACGCGTTCACCTGTACGGCGCCGGAACTGAGGCATTCGTGGCTCGTGTTGCACGAATGGCGTATCACCCCCATCGTGGAGGTGACTCAGAAGCGATCACCGCTCACGCTTCGTGTTCGGGGCCCTGTTCCCCGCGGGGGTGAGGAGAAGCGGGAGCTTCGCCGGTGAGGAGCCAACGACGATGAAGACCGCAGTGCCCTGCTACTACCACCTCGACGTGGAAGTCAGCCCTGAGCGCGTCGGGCAGGTCGGCCGCATCCTGGCCGCCCATCTTCGCCACTGGGACCTGGAGAACCTCGTCGAGCCCGTCCGCGGCGGCGCCGAACTGCTGCTGCGCGCCATCGACGAACACGCCACCGACAAGGCCATCTCGATCGAGATGTGGTGGAACGGCCAGCATCTGATCACCGCCGTCGGCGGCGACGACCGTGAGCTGCGCCCCCACCACGACCTGCGCGGCTGCCTCGCCCACATCGCGGCGATGAGCGACGGCTGGGGCTGCTGCGCCTCGGACACCGGCAGCAAGATCATCTGGTTCTCGCAGCGGGCCCGCAGCGGCGAACGCGTACCGCTCGTCCCGACGGCACCCGAGCCCCGCGTCAGCGAGGGGCTCCAGGTGCCCCGCGAACTCCCGGTGGCCGCGCTGGCCGCGCCGCAGGCACCGATGCCGGACGGCATCCTGGAGGCCGCCCGGTGACCGCGCGTCCCCAGCGCACAGGGGTGCCCGTCTGGAGCGGGCACCCCTACCCGTTGGGTGCCTCCCACGACGGCGCCGGCACCAACTTCGCCCTGTTCAGCGAGGTCGCCGAGGCCGTCGAACTGGTCCTCGTCGACGACGCCGGAAGCCTGACCCGCGTCCCGCTCGCCGAGGCCGACGGCTTCGTCTGGCACGGGTATCTGCCCGGCGTCGGCCCGGGGCAGCGCTACGGCTACCGGGTGCACGGCCCCTGGGACCCCGGCCTCGGCCACCGCTGCAACCCGGCCAAGCTGCTCCTCGACCCGTACGCCAAGGCGGTCGACGGCGCCGTCGACAACCATCCCTCGCTCTACGAACGCAGCCCCTGCGGCCCCGCGCGCGCCGACAGCGCCGGGCACACCATGCTCGGCGTCGTCACCGACCCGTCCTCCTTCGACTGGGGCGACGACCGGCCACCGGACCGTCCCTACGCGGACACCGTGATCTACGAGGCCCATGTCCGCGGCCTCACCCGCACCCACCCCGCCGTCCCGGAGCCGCTGCGCGGCACCTACGCCGGCCTCGCGCACCCGGCGGTCCTGGAGCACCTGACCTCCCTCGGCGTGACCGCCGTCGAGCTGATGCCGGTCCACCAGTTCGTCCACGACGGCGTCCTCACGGACCGCGGTCTCTCCAACTACTGGGGCTACAACACCATCGGCTACTTCGCCCCGCACAACGGCTACGCCGCGTCCGGCACCCGCGGCGAGCAGGTCGACGAGTTCAAGGCGATGGTCAAGGCGCTGCACGCGGCCGGACTCGAGGTCATCCTCGACGTGGTCTACAACCACACCGCCGAGGGCAACGAACACGGCCCCACCCTGTCCTTCCGCGGCATCGACAACGCCGCCTACTACCGTCTCGTGGACGGCGACTGGGGCCACTACTACGACACCACCGGCACCGGCAACAGCCTGCTGATGCGCCACCCGTACGTGCTCCAGCTCATCATGGACTCGCTGCGCCACTGGGTCACCGAGATGCACGTCGACGGCTTCCGCTTCGACCTCGCGGCCACCCTGGCCCGGCAGTTCCACGAGGTGGACCGGCTCTCGGCGTTCTTCGACCTCATCCAGCAGGACCCGGTGATCAGCCGTGTCAAACTCATCGCCGAGCCCTGGGACGTGGGCGAGGGCGGCTACCAGGTGGGCAACTTCCCGCCCCTGTGGTCGGAGTGGAACGGCAAGTACCGCGACGCCGTACGGGACTTCTGGCGGACCGAGCCGCACTCGCTCGCCGAGTTCGCCTCCCGCCTCACCGGCTCCGCGGACCTCTACCAGCACAACCGGCGCCGCCCCCGCGCCAGCGTCAACTTCGTCACCGCGCACGACGGATTCACCCTGCGCGACCTCGTCTCGTACCACGACAAGCACAACGAGGCCAACGGCGAGGGCAACCAGGACGGCGAGAACCACAACCGCTCCTGGAACTGCGGCGCCGAGGGCGAGACCGACGACCCGGCGGTCCTGGAACTGCGCGGCCGCCAGCAGCGCAATCTGCTCGCCACCCTGCTGCTGTCCCAGGGCATCCCCATGCTCGGCCACGGCGACGAACTCGGCCGCACCCAGCGCGGCAACAACAACGCCTACTGCCAGGACAACGAAGTCTCCTGGATCGACTGGGAGCTGACGGCCGATCAGCGCGCCCTCGCGGAGTTCACCCGGTACGTCGTCGGGCTGCGCGCCGCCCATCCGGTGCTGCGCCGCCGCCGCTTCTTCCGCGGCGCCCCCGCGCCCCGCTCCCGGCGCGGCCTGCCCGACCTGGCCTGGCTGCGGCCCGACGCCGGCGCCATGACGGAACGGGACTGGCAGCGTCCCGACGCGCACTCCGTCGCCGTGTTCCTCAACGGCGACGCCATCGCCGAACCCGACCACCGGGGCGGCCGGGTGACCGACGACTCCTTCCTGCTGCTGTTCAACAGCCACTGGGAGGCCGTGGACTTCACCCTGCCCGGCCATCTCTACGGCGAGCGGTGGACGGCACTGCTCGACACCGCCGACCAGCACGCGGTACCGGACGAGAAGGAACACAAGGCGGGCACCGTGACGACGGTCGGACCGCGCAGCCTCGTCCTGCTCACCAGGCCGTCGCGGCAACAGGCCCGGGGCGGTCCGGGAGCGCGGCGGAAGACCGGCACGCGGGCGGCGGTCACGAAGGGCGGTGTACGGACCGGCGTACGGACCGGTGCCGAGTCCCGCGCCGAGGCCGGTGCGAAGACGGGTGCCGAGCCGGGTGCCAGGGCCGGTGCCAAGGCCGTGGTGAGGACCGGGCGGACGACCGGGGCGAAGGCCGGGGTGAAGGCCCGTGGGGCGAAGTCCGACGCGGGCGGTGGCGCCGGGACCGGACGGCGGTCCGGCGGCCGGGCGGGATCCCGTACGGAGGACGGGGCGGCCCCCGCCGGCACGTCGCACGACGGCGGGAAGGCCCGTGAGGGCGGGAAGGCCCGCGCGGGTGACCGGGCGGGGCCGGGCGGGAGTCCGCGCGGCCGTGAGGGGCCGGAAGCCGCGCGGCGGTGACGGCGAGGCCCGCGCCGCACGGACGGCGGCGCGGGCCCGGCACGGACTCGGTGCCGACGGTGGGGCGGGGAGGCGGAGACCCCCGCCCGGGATCAGCGCTCGCGGCGCGACGTCACCGTGAACTGGGCGCCGTCGGGATCGCGCAGCACCGCCTCGTCGGCTCTCTCGCTCAGCACGGTGCCGCCGTTCTTCTCGGTGGCCCGTGCGCACGCCTCCACGTCGGCCACCCGGAAATGGATCTGCCAGTGCGGCCGGATCGCCGGATCCGGGGCCGCCTCCAGCGCACCCGACTCGATGCGCGCCACGGCGTCGCCACGGCTGCGCAGCACGACCTCGCCGCCCTCGTAGTCCACCTCGCAGCAGCCGTCCTGCCCCGACGCCCAGTCGAGGATCTCGCCGTAGAAGATCGCCGAGTCGAACGCGTCGCGGGTGTGCAGCCGGATGAAGGCGGGGGCGTAACTGCGCCACAGCTCCCAGTCGGTGATCAGACCGCCCTCCCAGATGCCGAAGGTGGCGCCGTCGCGGTCGGCCAGCAGCGCCGCCCGGCCGGGCGGCAGGGCGATCGGGCCGACCGCCACCGTGCCGCCCCGCTCCCGGGCCCGCGCGGCGGCCACGTCCGCGCTGGGCACCGCGAAGTACGGCGTCCAGGCCACCGTCATCTGCCACATCGCGGCCACGCCGGCGATCCCGGCGACCGGCGCGCCGTCCAGCAGGGCGACGCGGAAGTGCTCCCCGAGCGTGGCCCTGCGCCATGTCCAGCCCAGCACGGCCCGGTAGAACTCCTCGGTGGCGGGCAGATCCCGGCTGGTCAGACTCACCCAGCAGGGCGCGCCGAACACGTTGTGGGTGGAGACGGCCTCCGTCGTACCGCCGGAGGATGTCGTGTGAGAGTTCATGGCAGTCGCGTCCTGATCTCGTCGGCCGGTCCGCACCGGTCTTCCCCCAGTGTCCGACCGGATCCGGTCGGAGTGCCTGTCGAGTCTCCTCCGGCACGGCGAAGGACGCATGAGACCGGGCCGCTGGGCCGGGCGGACGATACGTGCCTTTGACTTTACCTTGACCGGTCCTGACGGCAGTTACCTCTGTAACAGAGCTAACGTGTGAGGGTGGACACGGACACGACCGGCCCGACGGGGACAACGGCGACAACGGTGACAACGGAGAGGGCAGGGACGACGGACCCGGCAGACGCGTCCGGCGGCCCGGACGGCTTCCCCGGGGAACTGGCCGACGCCCTCGCCGCCGTCCAGCGGCTGGTCCGGCGCCGGGTGCGCGGGCAGCAGACCGCGCCCCGTCTGCGCGGTGCCGAGGCCGAGCTGCTGCGGCTGGTCGGGACCCGTCCCGGCATCGGTGTCTCGGACGCCGCGAAGGAGCTGTTCCTGGCGGGCAACTCGGTGTCGACCCTGGTCAACCAGCTCGTCCGGGACGGCTGTCTGCGCCGGGAGGCCGACCCCGCCGACCGCAGGGCCGCCCGGCTGCTGCTGACCGGCGCGGCCGAGACGCGGCTGCGTGACTGGCGCGAGCGCCGCACCGATCTGGTGCGCCACCAGGTCGCCCGGCTCGACGACGCCGATCAGGAGGCGCTGCGCGCCGCCGTCCCGGCGCTGCGCAGGCTCGCGCTCCTGCTGCACGAGGAGACCGCGGAATGATCCCCGAAAACCACCCGAACGGCCCCACTCCCAGGCCCTCCGCCTGGCCGAACCCGTCGCCGAGGACGGGCTCGCCCCGCTGCTGAGGCCGCCGCAGAGGGGTACAGGCCGACCTTCGGTCAGGCCGGAGGGCAAGGCCGGGGCAGCCCGGGGCGACGCCCTGCGGGGCCCGCCGCCGGGTACGCCCGCCCGTCCGGCGGCCGGCTCCGGGGTGCTCGTGACGGCCGCCGCGGCGGGCGTCGCCGCGGCCTCCTCACCGCCGGGGCGGCCGGACCGCTGACCCTGCCAGCGGGGCGGCCGGGACGCGGCTTGGGGACGCGGCCCGGGATGCGGCCGGGACGTGATGTGCGGCACGCGCCCGGGGATGTTTTCCTGGCGTGCCGGAGCGTTCTTCCTGCGCACGGCTTGATCGCCGATCAAAGCGGGCGAAGTGCCAGGCCACAGCGCATTCCGCTCATTTGACAGTGTGCGGAGCACACAGATAGGAAGCAGCAGTCAGAGGGCGAAGGGTGCATTGTGTACGAGCCGAACGTGGTCGGGGACTGGCGGGAGTACGACGAGCATGCCGGTCTGCGGGTCCGCGTCCACCGTCTGGAGACCGCCGAGCCCCCACGCGGGCGGGACGACGCCGCCGCCGGGCTGACGTACTTCTGCGTCCGGGTGACCGTCGAGAACCGCGGCGCCCGGCAGCTGGGCGTCCAGCTGGAGGACGGTCAGGTCGACATCCGTGTCGGGCCCGACGGGGAGGGCGCCTTCATCGACTGGCGCAGCTCGCAGTTCGTCGAGGGCTTCGACGTCTATCCGCTGCGCCGGGTCACCGCCGTGCTCTACGCGGCCGCCGCCGAGGCGAACCTGGGTCAGGTGGACGTGCAGATCCAGCTGCGCGTCGAGGAGGAGTGGACCGGGCGCCGGCTGTGGACCGGCGGCATCGGGGTCAGTGAGGGCACCGCGGGCGCGGTCGCCCCGGCCGGTGCCGCGGTGGCCGGGCTGGCCCACCAGATCAGCGCCTTCCTCAGGGACCAGGCGGAGCCGGGTACGTCCTGATCCCGGCCGGGACGGGAGCGCCGCCGCCGTACCGGGTGCCGCCGGGACGGGGTGCGTCCCGGCGGGGCGCCGTCAGTGCGGGATGCCGTCGATGATCTCCCGTGCCCCCTGCCGCAGCAGCGACACGGCGACCGAGGTCCCCAGGGTGGCCGGATCCAGCCGCCCCGCCCATTCGTGGGCGTTCAGCCGGGTCTTGCCGTCGGGGGTGAACACGCAGGCGCGCAGCGACAGTTCACCGGCGCGGTCGACCCGCGCGTACCCGGCGATGGGGCTGTTGCAGTGGCCCTGGAGGACATGCAGGAACATGCGCTCCGCGGTGGCCTCGCGGTGCGTGGCGGGGTCGCCGAGGCCGCTGACCGCGTCGATCAGGGCGTCGTCGCCCTCCCGGCACTGCAGGGCGAGTATCCCGGCCCCGATCGGCGGCATCATCGTCTCCGGGGACAGGATGTCGCTGATCACGTCCTGCCGTCCGATGCGCTCCAGGCCGGACACCGCCAGCAGCAGCGCGTCCGCCTCGCCGGCCGCGAGTTTCTCCAGCCGCCGGTTGGCGTTGCCGCGGAACGGCACGCACTCCAGATGCGGGTGAGTGGTGGCCAGCTGGGCGACGCGGCGCACCGACGACGTACCGATACGGGTGCCCGCCGGGAGCCGGTCCAGGGTGAGACCGCCCGGGTGGACCAGGGCGTCGCGGATGTCGTCGCGCCGGAGGAACGCGGCGAACACCGTGCCCGCCGGGAGCGGCCGGTCCGCGGGCACGTCCTTGACGCAGTGCACCGCGAGGTCCGCCTCACCGGCCAGCAGCGCGGCGTCCACCTCCTTGGTGAACGCGCCCTTGCCCTCGACCTGGGCCAGGTCGCCGAGCCACTTGTCGCCGGTGGTCCTCACCGGTACCACCGCGGTGCGCACCTGAGGATGGATCACGGCCAACTCGGCCCGCACGCGCTCCACTTGGGCCAGCGCCATCGGCGAGTCACGGGAGACGATTCGGATCAGTTCCGGGACGGACATGCGGACACGATAGCGGTTCGGGAGCCCGCCCGTGCCGGTACCCCGCCGGACGGGGGACGGACGCGAGCGGGGCTCGAGTCGTACTGCGGGCGGGGCTCAGGCGCTGGGGTCGAAGGCGATGCCCGACGGCATCGCCGAGGTCAGATGGCCGACGAAGCTGTCGTCCTTGAGGCCGAAGTGGGCGCTGCCGAAGTCGTAGGCGCTCAGCTTGTCGCGCAGGCCCGCCGGGTAGCCGTTCCAGCCGATCAGCGGCGGGTACTGCCAGGTGTGCTTGTCGTTCTCCGGCGGTTCGTCGTTGGAGTTGGCCAGCCGGAAGCAGTGGGTGCCGATGCCGTCCTTGTGGTAGACGATCTTCGGATGGCCGTTGTCCATACGGACGTCGGCGACCGGGTGCACGGTGAACGAGCCGTGGTTGGACGTGGAGACGTACTGGATCGCGCCGTTCTGCACCCACACCACGACGTGTTCCCAGTCGTTGCGGTGACCGCCGAGGCTGATGCCGGGCAGCGCCTGGTCCTTCTCGAAGTACAGGCCGTACAGGTAGGCGCACCAGCCGTTGTTGCACTTGTAGCGCGAGTAGGTGTTGGTGTCGTCGAGGTCCGAGGCGTCGTGGCAGTTGCCGTTCAGCGCACCGGTCGGGTTGAGGCCGGGGTTGACGGTGCCGTCCGGGCCGATGGCCGCGGTGGAGTAGCAGCCGTCCGTGTCGTAGTCGAAGGCGGGCTGGTAGGCCAGCTCCGCGGGCTCGGCGTTCTGCGGGAGCGCCGGGGGCGGGGCGGCGAACGCGACGGCGGGGAAGGCGACGACCAGGGCCGCGGCTCCGGCCAGGGCGGTGAGCCATCTTCTGCTGTGTGTCCTGAGTTTGGGTGACGCCACTGCGTCCTCCTCATGGGCGCAGCCACAACGGCTGTGGGGGGAAGGGTCGGTTCAGCTTCCACGGTTTACCCGTCCATGCCAAGAATGGTGTGCGTCACATCGGTGAAGTCCCGCCCGACGGAAGGACCATGACGTGGCGTCGGTCCGTACGGGCCCGCCGGTCCGCCCGGCCCGGGTCCCCGCCGGGGCATCGCCGTGGCCCGGATCCGGGGCGGATCCGGGCCACGGCGATGCAGAGGTTCAGCGCGCCGACGGCTGCTCCGCCGCCACCTCGCTCTCCTCGTCGGTCTCGCCCGACACGACCGTCTCCGCCGCGCCGGCCGCGCCGCGGGCCGGGAGGAAGGAGGCCAGGACGAAGGCGAGCAGGGCCGCGCCCGAGCCGAGGGCCATGACGACCTTGAAGCCGTTCTCCGAGGGCAGCGCGTAGCCGCCGAGGTTCACGGTCATCTGGGCCAGGATCACCCCCGCCACGGCACTGGCCACCGAGGTGCCGATGGACCGCATGAGGGTGTTGAGGCTGTTCGCGGCGGCCGTCTCGGAGGGGGCGACCGCGCCCATGATCAGGGCGGGCATCGCGCCGTAGGCGAAGCCGACGCCCGCGCCGATGACGCAGGACACCAGGACCAGGTGCCACACCTCGGACATCAGCAGGATGTTGAGACCGTACCCGGCCGCCACGATCACGGCGCCGGTCATCAGCGTGACCTTGGGGCCCTTCCGGCGGGTGACGGTGGCGGAGACCGGGGCGAACACCATCATGACCAGGCCCTGCGGGGCCATGACCAGACCCGCCGCGAGCATCGACTTGCCGAGGCCGTAGCCGGTCTGGGCGGGCAGCTGGAGCAGCTGCGGCAGCACCAGCGCCATCGCGAACATCGAGAAACCGAAAGCGATCGAGGCGAGGTTGGTGAACAGCACCTGGCGGCGCGCCGTGGTGCGCAGGTCGACCAGCGGGTTCGCCACCCGCAGCTCGAAGAAGCCCCAGGCCAGCAGGACGACGACGGCGACGGTGAACAGCCCGAGCGTGGTGGCGCTGCCCCAGCCCCAGTCGGCGCCCTTGGAGACCGCGAGCAGCAGGGAGATCAGGCCGACCGCCAGGCCGAGGGCGCCCGGCAGGTCGAAGCGGCCGCCGCTGCGCACCGCGGACTCGGGCACGAACGTCAGGATCGCCACGAACGCGACCGCGCCGAGGACGGCGGAGGTCCAGAACAGGACGTGCCAGTCGTAGTGGTCGGCGATGAAGGCGGCCGCCGGCAGACCGAGGGCGCCGCCGACACCGAGGGAGGCGCTCATCAGGGCGGTGGAACCGGCCAGCCTCTCCACCGGCAGCTCGTCCCGCATGATGCTGATGCCCAGCGGCACCGTGGCGGCGGCGAGACCCTGGAGCGCGCGGCCGGCGATCATCGGGACCAGGGTGTCGCTGAACGCGCACACCACCGACCCGGCGACCAGCAGCACCACACTGGCCAGCAGCAGCCGGCGCTTGCCGAACATGTCGCCGAGCCGTCCCGCGACCGGGGTGACCACGGCGGCGGCCAGCAGGGTCGCGGTGACCGCCCAGGCGGCGTCGGACGCGGACGCGTCCAGGTACCGGGGCAGTTCGGGGACGATCGGGATGACCAGCGTCTGCATCAGCGAGACGACGATCCCGGCCAGGGCCAGCACCGCCACCACGGCGTTCGGCCGCGGCGGGGCGGCGCCCCCGGCGTCGGCGGGTCGGGCAACAGCGTCGGACATGGCAGGGCCTCCAGGAGGTGGGGTGCGGCGGTGAGGACGTGAGGATCCGGGGTGCGGGGCCGGCGCCGGACGCCCGGGAAGACGCTCACACTTTTAAGTCAGTTGCTTGACTTACTCTAAAGCCTCGTACGAGCGGTCCTGCACGAGGCCCCCGGACGGCGGGCCGCGCGATCGTCGCGGTACCGCGCTCGGAGGAGGTCCGCTTCACCGACATGTGCGGCGCCCGG
>NZ_JBEYWE010000055.1:0-11907 GCF_040644295.1 Streptomyces sp. NPDC047000 | reverse complement strand
CAGCGGGCGGCCAGCCGGGACACCAGCAGCAGGCCGCGGCCCGCCTCACCGGTCCCGGCGGCCTCCGGGGTCCCGGGGCGGCGCGGGAGGCGTTCCGCTGGCTCCGCGACGATCAGCACCAGATCGTCGCGGGGTTCGGTGCCGTACCCGATGCCCCAGCCGTCCAGGCGGAGGGCGGCCGGACGGGGGGCAGCCGGATTGGGGGGTGCCGGTGAGGGCGGTGATGGCAGATGGGCTGCCGGGTCCGTTCGCCATGCCGAACACCGTGCCGTCGGTCGCGTAGCGTTACGCGTGGTGACGCGCCGACGCGGGGCTGTTGTAAGCGTGGTGCGTCGACGAGTACGAAGCGCACGGCGTGACGGCGTCCCCCTGTGGGGCGTTGGTCGGGGGGAGGCGGTGGTGACATGTCAGAGCGTACGAGTGCGGCTGCGGACGGCGGCGGGACGACGGTTGTGGGTGTCGGGGACGAGTGGGAGAACGACGACGGCAGCGGGCGACGGCCCGAGAAGAACGCCGGTCGGGGCGTGGTGGTGGCCTTCGGCCTGACCATGAAGACCCTCCGGCTCCGAGCGGGCCTGGACCGCGTCGAGTTCGGCCGCCGGATCGGCTACTCGCCGTCCACGGTCGCCGCGTTCGAGCAGGGGCGGAGGATTCCGTCACCGACGGCCATCGACCAGGCCGACGAGGTGCTGGAGGCGGGCGGTCTGCTGCGCCTGTGGAAGGAGGAGCTGGAGAAGGCGCAGTATCCGGTGTTCTTCCAGGGAATGGCGCTGCTGGAGAAGGAGTGTATCGAGCTGCTCATGTACGACACCCACGTCGTCAACGGCCTGCTCCAGACCGAGGAGTACATGAGGGCGCTGCTGGCCATGCGGCGACCGCCCCTGGATCAGGAGACGGTGGATCAGCGGGTGTCCGCCCGGCTGGCCCGGCACGGCATCCTCGACCGGAAGCCCACACCGTTGCTGAGCTTCGTGGTCAACGAAGCCGTACTGCGGCATCGTTACGGCGGCACGGATGTTCGGCGAGGCCAACTGGAGCAACTCCTCCTGATCGGCGAGAAGGCGAACGTCGAGATCCAAGTCATGCCCACCGAGTGCGTGGACAACGCGGGCGTGAACGGGCCGTTCACCGTAGTCACGCGTAAGGACGGCAAGAAGTTCGTCTACACCGAGACCCATGCGACCAGCGCCCTCGAAACCGATACGGCACAGACAGTTCTCGCCGCCGCCCGTTATGGGATTATCCGGTCACAGGCTCTCAGTCCGCGAGAGTCAACGGCGTTCATCGAAGGGTTGCTGGGATCGCTATGAACAACGCTGAGGCCTCGGCCGTCACCTCCGACCTCGCCTGGTTCAAGAGCAGCTACAGCGGGACCGAGGGTGGTCAGTGCGTGGAGGTCGCCGCTGCTACGACCGCTGTGCGCGTCCGGGACTCCAAGGCTGTCACCGGCCCCGTCCTCACTGTGTCGCATGCAACGTGGGCGGGATTCGTCGAGCTGGCCTCGTCGGAGCCCGGCGTCTGACGTTCGTAGGATCGTGAGAGCCCTGCCGGTTCCCTTCGGACGGCAGAGCTCTCACGTCGGTTCAGCTAGATGTCACCTGGCTCCCAACCGGCCGCGCACAGGCAACGAGTGAACTCGGTCTGAGCGAGGCGCAGTTCATCCTTGTCACCTGCTGTCAGGGACGGCGCACCACGCATCGGCGCAGCAGCGGCTCCAGGCGCAGCTGGGTATCCTCACGGTCGAACACCTGGAGGACGTCGAGGCAGTTGACGATCCAGTGCGCTTCATCCTCATTGTCGATGTGGACCGCTACGGCGGTCACCGCACTGTCCAAGTCGAACAGCCCGTCCTCGAACTCCTCATCAATCGCCCGGTAACCGGTGGCGAGCAGCGGGTCCGCGTACACCCCGGTCGCCTCGACGAACTCGTCGGTCGCGGCACGGTCCGTGAACAGACCTGCCAGACGGCGCAGCGCCTCGTCGGGGTCGCCAGTCTCACCGTGCAGCCGGTACGCCCTGTCGACGAGTACCGGCCAGCCGCCGGTCAGGTCGTGGAGCCTCCCCAGCCGGTCGTCCGTGTGGAACATCTCGACGCGCTGCGCCCAGCCGCGCAGACCGCGGCGGTCGTGCCGGCGCAGCACCACGGGGACGGCCGAGGCCGGCTCGGTTCCCGTCAGCAGCGTGCGCCACAGCTCCAGCTGTGCGGGATCGGTGACGAGGACCACCGCCCGGGTCACTCCCGGGGTGGTGGGCAGCATCGTCTCGGCCAGATCCACGGCCTCCCGGCAGGCCTCGGGGCGGGCCGGATAGGTGGCGAAGTCACTGATGACGACCCGTCGTTCACGCGGCGCACCGCCCGTGAGCTCCTGTTTGTAGACGCTGGCCCTGCCGATGGGCGGCAGTTTCCAGTCGGCGATGCGGCCGGCGATCGCACGCAGTGTGTCACCGACGTCGGTCACCCCGGTGGCGGTGGTGCCGAAGACCACCCTGGTCTGGTTGGAACGCTCACCGAGAAGGTCGTCCAGCTGCGTGACGGTAAGCGGAGCCGGACGGCCGTCGGGCAGCTCCGGACGGCCCTCCTGCACAATGCTTTCCTGGAGCCTGCAGTCCTCCTCCGCCCTCACCAGCCGGGCCTCCACCTCGTGGGAGGTGCCGATCATGCGCAGGGCGTTCGGACCGCGCAGGTGCCAGCCCTGTCCATCATGGTTGGGTGCGAGGACGCCGAGGCCGACCATCTCGGAGAGATAGGCGCGGAAGCCCTCGGTGTCGAGCTGTTTGAAGCCCTTGCGCCAGAACGTCTCGCACTCCTCGCGCAGTTCCGCGTCGCTCAGCCGTACTTCCAGGCCCCGGTGGCGCGCGTGGTAGGCCAGCACGTTGGCAATCACGTCGTATCGGTGGTCCAGGACCAGCGTGTCCTTGAACGCCGCCGAGATACCGTCCCTGAGAGCGGTGTCCGACTCGACGATCTCGATGTCGTCGACGTCCACGAGGTACGGAGGCCCCTCCGCCCCACGCCGGGTCCTCTTGCGATGCATCCGCTCGACGAGCCGGTGACCGAACATCTGCAGCAGGAAGGGCTGGTAGGAGCAGTAACCGAGCACCCGGTTGACGAGGTACACGTCGCGGAACTCGAAGCCCAGCGCCCGCATCGGTTCCACGAGCAGTTCGGCGGCGAACTGCGGAGGGAGCGGACCGATCACCTTGGGGGTCTGCGCCAGATGGCCGAACGGACCGTTGCTCGCCAGCTTGGAGAAGCGCTGGACGGAGTGCAGCCCGGCGAAGACGACCTTGGCCCGGTCCTTGGTGTCGGAGCCGAGGCCCTTGAGTTTCTTGGTCTGGTCGAAGCGAGGAGCGTCCGCCTCGAAGAACTGGTCGCACTCGTCGAGCAGGATCAGCAGACGGCGCCGGGAGTCTCCGTCGAGCCAGGTCCGGATCGCGGCACGTACCCGTTCGGAGATGTCCTGCCGCTTTCCGCGACCCTGGGGCCGGCTCATCACCTGGGCCGCAGTCAGTTCCCGGTCGAGGACGCTCCAGAGCGCTTCCGGTCCCAGTGAGCTGCCCTTGCCGATGTTCTCCTGGTCGAGATTGATGCACACGGCGTGGTGGTAACCGGGCCGCTGTTCCGCGAACCGCTCCCCGGCGTCGCTGAGCAGGGCCGACTTACCCAGGCCCCGACCGCCGAAGATGACCTGAGTGCCGAGCGGGTTGAGGATGCTCTTACGTTCGGCGTCACGGCCGTAGAACATTTCGCCACCGATGCGGCCGCGCTTCTCCCTGATGTACGGGTTGACGCCGGAGAACGGCAGCAGTACCTGCGTGGCCGTGCTGACCTGGCGGTTGCCCCGGGCCGCGAGATAGGCGAGAGCGGCGTCGTCCACGACGAGCAACGGCTGCTTCTGGTCGTCCGAGCCGGTGGCGAGTTCCACCCGGGTCTCGCGGGCCATCGTGCCGAAGTAGACGACGAGAAGGCTCGTCTCGCTGGTGTCGCGGGACGCCAGGCTCACGACGACCTTGGCATTGGGACGGCCCCAGACCATCAGCACGCGCAGAGTGCCGCCCTGTTCCTTGATCTGCGAGCCGAACGCCGGTGCCTTCGCCCTGCCGTTGATCTCCACCTCGGTCGCCTCGAAGAGGCGGTACTCGCGTCGGTGCGGCGACCGCTCATCAAGTGGCCTGGCGCTCTTGGCATCATAGCCAAGGAGTTTGAGGAGCGGAGGCACTTGCCGCTTCGCGGACACATCGAGTCTGTCCTTCGGCTCGGTCGCGCCCAACTCCCGCCACTCGTCCAAGGCGTCGGCAGCCAGTGCCGCCTCGTCGCTGGAGAGGGTGCCGTAGTCCAGGACGGGCAGCACCAGGTGCTTGCCGCCGGACCGGACGAGATCGACGAGGTCACGGTCGATGCCCTTGGGCAGGCCGTCGGGCACGACCGGGAAGAACTCGGTGAGGTGGGACTCACCCGCCTCGATCTCCGGTACGGGTTCACCGATCTCCAGGAAGTAGACGAGGTCGGCCGCCGTGGCCAGGCCGCCGGTGTCCAGGTGGCGCAGGACCTGGGCCCGCTGGTCGGTGTTGAGGTCCAAGGCATCGAGCCTGGCCCGGATCCGGTCGGCCGCCTGCTGCCGGAAGGTCGGCAGGTCGCTCCGGACGGCGTCGAGCGCACGCCGTACGGCCGTCAGATCCTGTGTCGCGGTGTCGTCGAGCCGATCGCGGGCACCGGCCAGCAGTTCCTGCAGGCGCAGATCCTGGTCTTCGGTCAGGGCGCCGTCGGCCTGTGCGCGGTACAGCTCGGCGAGGAGGTCATCATGGTCCTGCCGCAGTTCTGTGCGCCGGGTGGCCTCGCGTGCGGCGATCTCGGCGGCCGTGGGCGGGACGAACTCCCCGGCCTGTGCGTCGGGCAGCGCTTCACCACGTGCCAGGCCGGCAATGGTGCGGACCGCAGTGAAAGCGTCGTGGGTGAGCCGCTCCGCGAGCGCCTCGTCCCATCCTCGGTCCACGGCGGTCAGCAGCCGGTCGAGTGCCGGCCGCTCCTCGCTGGTGTCACACACCTTCAGCAGTTCGGCATCCAGAACGAGTTCCGGGGCGACCGCGCACTCGGGGCGTGTGGTTCCGGTGTCACCCGCCAGCAGGGCGAACAGTTCGGTCATTGAGGTGCGTGCCGCCCATGCCTCCGCGGCGGCCACGGCGCCGGGCCGTCGCGTCAGCTGTTCGAGCTCCTCCAGCACCGCCTTCTTGCCATCCAGCAGCGTCTGCCGCAGGGAGGAGATCTCCTTGGCCGCACGGTTTCCCTCGGACCGGCCACCGCGGCGGGCGCCGTCGACCGTCAGGCACCACTCCTTGGCCAGTCCGGCGGCCCGCTCCACGAGGTGCACCAGATCCTGCCGCCCGGAGCCCTGGAGGGGCTTGCCACTGGACGAGCGGTGCTTGCGGTCCATACGGTCGATCTCATTGTTGATCTCGGTCAGCTTCGAGAGGCGTTCGGCCCGTTCCCGGACCTGCGGCACCGCGGCACGGTGGCCACGGGCCACGGGGCCGAGCAGCGAGCCGAGCATCCCGTCCTCCGCCAGCCACCGCTTGGCGATCTCCGTCGCCCGCGCGAACCTCAGCTTCGGCGGTGCGAGCAGTGCGGAGCACTGCTCGCCCAGCTCCCGCAGCCGGACCTCCGTCTCGGCGGCATCGGCGATGACGACCAGCGGTGAAGCGATCATCAGCACACCGCTGAGGGCCCGGTCGGCGACGGCGGTTGCCGCCTCCCCCAGCCGATCCGGCAACCTGGGCACCAGGGCCTTGAGCTGGGCACCCGCCAGATGGTCGCCAGTGATGAGCGCGGTACGCAACAGGGCGGGCAGCAGGACGAGTTCGCTGCTGTCCGCGTCGTCGCCCGCGTGTCCCCCGTACTGCTGGAGCAGGCCCGCGGTCAGCCGGGCGCTGCGGCTGTCACCGGAGCTGAGCAGCGCGGCGGCACCGGCCAACCGGAGGGCGGCCGTCTGAGACGCGGGATGACCGGCGGCCCTCGCCACATGATGGGCAAGGCCGAAGCGGCGCTCCACGATCAGACGGGCCAGCGCCTGATCGGCGACGGTCCGGTCGGAGTCGTCGTCGGACGGAGCAGCGAGCACGGACGAGGCCGGGGCCGGTTCCACAGCGGGTGCCGGTGCGTCCTCAGCGGCTGCTGCGGTGACGACCGGCACGGGTACCGGGCCCGGTACGGGCTCGGGTGCGGGTGCAGGTGCGGTCAGGTCGCCCTGTTCCTCCGCCGTCGGCGCCACTGCGTCCTTGGCGGTGGATGCCTGAGCTTCTGCGTCATCAGGGCGCGGGACAAACGAGGCGGCCCGGGCAGGTACGGCTGTCTCCGGTTCCCGGTAGATACTAGGCGACACCCCCTCGGCGGAACCGGCGGCGCTCTCCGCCGGGTCTCCCGTCGGTTCGCCGGTCTCCCCGTACCCGTCGGCGCGCGGGTACGGGGCCTCCTCAGCCGTCGGGCCACTCACGGGCTCCGCACCGTCCATCTCAACGGTGCCGGTGGCATCCGGGCCGGCCACGGCTCCGGCAGTTCCGCCGGCTCGGCCCTCGTCGCAGGCGTCATCCGGTTGCGGCAGCGTCAGTTCGTGCGCCATGAACGCCGCCATAGCGCAGGCGGGCAGCACGCGTACGACCTGATCCTGGAGGGCCAGGATCTCCACCGCGGCATCCGCGTCCCGCTCCAGCCGGACGAGCCGCACCAGAGCGGCGAGTGCGGCGCCCTCCTGTTGCTGGGCCTCCTCCCACACCGCTGCGTCCAGCAGGCGGCAGGCCGCACCGCGCGCGGCTTCGGCGGCGGAGGCGGCAGAGCTGCCTCCGGGGCAGGAGACGTCCAGCAGCTCCCGCAGCGCCTGCCGGGCCTCACGGTCGCGTTCCTTTACCTCCCGGTGCGCTTGTGCGACCCGCACCATGTCCTTCAGGCGGCGGGGCACCTCCTCGATACCTGCCGCGCGAAACACCGCCTCGGCACTGCCGAAGCCTGCGCCCAGCGCTGCGAGCTCAGCCAGGTCGCCGTCGCCCGGCGGGCACCCGTCCGCGACCGAAGCCGTCACGCGCTCCGCAGCCTGCCGGGCGTCAGTGAGAGCGGACTCCAGCCGGTGGCACGCCTCCTCCGGGTCCGGCACCTGCCCGATGGCGGATGCCGGACCCGAGGTCTCGGACGCGGCGGTCTCCGCTACGGTACTCATCGCGCCGAGCCGGTCAGGAGCGGCAGCGGACTCACGCTCCCCGTCATAGGGAGGCCGTGATTCTCTGTCGTGCGGATCACCGGGTTCGAAGCCGGGGCTCGCCATCGTGACGGCCCGGGCGGCCTCACCCACAGCGGCCAGTCTCGCGGTCTCCTTCTCGTCGTCGGATACCGTCCCGAACCAGTCCTGTTCCGCCGCCCAGCCAAGGAGGTGGGCGTCGGCGACAGAGGCATTGCACCAGGAGAACACGGCAGCCCGGACCAGTTTCCCGCCCCACCGGGAGACGGGGTCGGGCACCGTCTGGTCACCCTGGGCGAAGACGAACCCGGCCACCTGGTTCCGCACGGTGCCCGTGAGGGCCCTGACTCCGCAGGTGCATGCGTGCTGCCGTACGTCACGTCGCAGCCTGGCGAGAATGTCCCGGCACAAGGCGCCGCCTGCCCGTCGGGGAGCCGCCATGCGAATTCCCAGGTTGCCGAGCAGCTTCTGCCGGTCCTTGGGCGGGAGAGAGTTGAACGCGAGTTCGACCATTCCGGCCGTGAGATCGTTCAGCGCGGCGGCAGCCGGGTTGTCCAGGGCGTTCAGCGCGGCGGCGAGGCTTCCCAGGTCCTCGACGGGCGCGTTGGGCGGGGACAACGGTGGCCCCGCGATGACGTGGTAGCGGTCATGCATGGATGCGTGCTCCGTTTCTGCCGCTGCGTGCGGTGCTGCGACTGGTTGCGGCTCTGCCACCGGCTGCGTGTTTCCGGCTCGCTCGGTGCGAGGGCTGCCGGGGCAGGAGTCTGGAGGAAGCAGGAAGTCGGGACCCGCGGGGAGCAAAGGCGAGGATCACTGGCCGCGCAGATGCTCGGTGACGAATGTGTAGCCGCGGGGCAGTTCCCAGCCGTCCGCCTTGCCGAGCCGTGCGCAGTACTCCCGGAAGGCCGTGCGCTGGGCTTCGCTGGGTGAGCAGCCCGGCCGCAGACGCCGCAGGTGGCCGGGGACGAACTGGATGCCGCGCAGGCTCCCGCCGCCCGTTTCCATGCCGCCCCACGGATGTATCACCCGCTGCCGAGCAGGCCGATAACCGATGAGGGGGATGGTCGGCTCCCCAGCACGGGCCGGATGGTGCGGCTGGCCCCAGATGTCGCGGCTGCCGTAGGCCGGCTGCAGGATCCGTTCCGCCAGCAGTTCCGCGACGGCCGCCTCCAGTTCCCTGACCTGCGACAGCGCCGGCCGGCGACCGTAGGCCGCACGCGGCAGGCCCGTACGGTCGAGCAGGGCATGACCGTACGGCGTCAGCAGACCGCAACGGCGCACCGTGCGCATCACCAGGTCCCGGGGGCCGAGTCCCACCGCGGTGTCGCCACGGCGGTCACTGCCCGGAGCGTCCTCCCTGGTGAGGACGCAGGGATCGAAGCAGTGCCCGATCACACGGTCACCAATCTGTACCGGTTCGCCGAGCCGTACCGTGGCCGCTCGGATCACGCTGCCACCGCGGGTCAGGCACAGCTCGAGCATCAGGCCGGGGAAGAAGTCGCCGGGCCAGAGAACCGACGTCAACCGCTCGGATCCATCGCCGAGTTCGGCAATCACCTGTTGGACCGGCCCGCTCCCGTCCGACGGTCGGCCGGAGTGCCGGAGTTCGAGTCCCAGCGCGGGATGCGGGCCGTGCGTCCGGAGCAGTTCCCGGGCAGCGCGTGGATACAAGGGCAGCCATCCGCCGATGAGATGGGCAAGCCGTAGCGGCGACCGCCAGACGATCTCCCGTTCATCGGCCCGGAGCAGCTCGCTGGGACCAAGAGCGGCATCATCGGCGAGAGGTAGATCGACCGGTTCCAACTCGCTTTCCCGTAGGGGCTCATGCTCTGCCTCCGGCTCTGCCTCCGGCTCTGCCTCCGGCTCCGGCTCCGGCTCCGGCTCCGGCTCCGGCTCCGGCTCCGGCTCCGGCTCCGGCTCCGGCAGGACGGTAGCGGTGGACGCCCAGCCGAGTCCCGCCGGGATCAGCGGATCTCCGGCGGTCTCCGCGTCACCGGGATGATGCGAGCGCCACACGCCTCCGCTCTCGAAGGCGTCGTCAAGCGAAACTCTCGTGCCGTTCCCGAACAGACCCTGCTCGCTGTCCCGTCGAACGACATCGGCGAGCGCCAGGTTCGCCCGGCACACCGCTGCGGCGTAGCCGACACCTCTCAGCACCTCCGCGGCCCCGGGGAACCCTCGAAGCCGCGGTCCGACAGCCGTGTACACGGTGACGGGAGCGCTCAGGCCGTGGCGCCGTTTCATCGGAACAGCCGCATGCTCCACCGCCGCGGCAAGGGACCTGAGGTCGTCCCCGCCCAGGGGCCCGGTGTCTCGCCAGCAGTCCGCGAGGGAGGCCCGGGTCATGGCGTACGCGTCCCAGGTGCGCAGCGTCTCGCTGGATTCGAGGACACCTCGCACGGTGTCGAGGAGACCGAGCAGACCAGCGCGCAGATCGTCGTCACTCGTACCGCCGACCAGTTCGGCAAGGGAGACGGGAACGTAGGGACTGAGCAACTGCGCCCGTGCGGTAGTCAGCAAGTGGTCGGCGTAGCAGGTCGGTTCGTCGCGTCGGGCAGCCTCCTGGGAGGGGTGGCGGACGTCGACGACGACATGGCCGTCCTCGTTGATCCATCGCCGTCGGGTACGCAGCCGGTGGAGCTGGGTCGGTGACAGGCTCAGGGCAGGACCGAAAGCCTGGAGGTCTGGGATCAGGAGCTCCCTGCGTCGTGGAGCGGTGTCGTCCCCCGGCCTGCCCGGCCCCTCGGCGCCTGCGGGTGCCCCGGACACCCAGGCCGGGACGTCGCCGAGGACTCCTGTCTCCGGGTGAGCGCCTTCCCTGTGAACGATCTCGGCGTAGAGCGGGTCCGAACCGGTGGCAACGCACACCATGGCACCGACGGGGAGCACTGGGGCACACTGCCCAAAGGTGATCACTGGGAAGTCGTCGAGGCGCAGCGGGCTGCCGCCGTAGCCGTCGCCGCCGAGGTCGTAGCCGAAGTACACGGCGTTGAAGGCGACGTTGGTGTGCACCGGCGTCGCGCGAGCTGCGACGACCGCTTCGAGATACCGCAGGAGCCGTTCTCGGTCCTCATCGGGCACAGCGCCGTAACCGCGTGTCATGGAGGCAGTCAGCAGCGCCCGGTCTCCGTACGGATCGGGCACCTCCACACCATGACCGAACACCACGGAAAGCTCGCATCGACCGAGTTCACCGATTACCGCCGATCCGTACGGATCCCCGCCCATCACACCTCCACCGCGCTACAGGACTCCCCAGCCCTGCGTGTGGTATTTCCGCAGACTATGCCTGTCCGTGACTTTCAGGCGCCACCTTCGTGTTTCATGACAGTTATCAACCGATCATGTCGAATACATCCCCACGTCAGCGCTCATTGCGCTCACACCATAAGCATCCAGAAGGTTGCGGGCGGGCTCGTTGCCTGACGATGCGACAGTCTGGGGGTAGGTGCGGCAGGATCCGTGATCATGTCGTCGAGGTTGGAGTCTGCGTCGCGGGAGGCTCTCCTCGCGGTGATTCGGACTGCTCCAGCGGCAGAACGAGGAGTTGGCAGCAGCCAATGAGTCGTTGACCGCGCGGGTGTCAAAGCTGGAGCGGCGTCTTGGCCGCAACTCGGGCAACTCCTCGATGCCGTCGTCGTCGGACACCTTCGGGCGGCCGGGAGAGAAGACGGCACCCCAGAGCGGGCGCAAGCGGGGCCGTCAGCCCGGGGCGGGCGAGACCGGACTCTCCATATCCGAGCACCCCGACGTCACCGAGGACCATGTCCCGGCGGCCTGCACGGGATGCAGGAGCGCGCTGGGCCAGGGCGACTGAGGACCTGGAAAAACTGCAGCACTCGGCCGGCGGCCGCTACTACAACACCCTGGATCTTCCACGCGGCCCGTGAACATCAACGTCTCTACCCCAGCCCTGACCAGCAGAACTACAGCCTCACTGCTTGATCCCGACCGTCACTTCAGAAGATCCGCACCCAACAGCTATGGCCGCCCCGGAATCCTGCAGGGCGGCCACAGGGGTTGCTGCGCCAGGCGCAGCCTTGTTTTGATGCTGCCTCCATCACAGGACAGCATGCTGATCAAGTCGGGTACCGGACGACCCTGTCCGAGGTCCGTGTCCGACAGGCTCAGACGGAGTCCGGGGCGGTCCCCTTGTGCAGGACCGCCCCCCCGTACCGCCCGGGTGATATCCGCCGCAGCCTCTCGGTCCTGGCCCGAGTCGGGCAGGAAGACCGTGCCGAAGCTTCCCTTGTCTCCCCAGGTACAGGCGTTGAACCGCTGGCCGGCCACCGTCCGATACGGCAGGCAGCGCAGGGCGCCGCCGAGACGGCCGGCGTCGGCCGACCAGGCCCTGTCCGGCGCTGGTCGGAAGGGCCGCCGGATGCGCAGCTACGGGCCCCGGAAGAGTCCGTCGGCGGGGTTCGGTGAGGAAGGCCTCCAGCGCGTCCTGGGGGTCGGGCTCGGCCAGCGCGAACGTCGTCGTCAGATACTCGGCCGCCGTCTCACGCAGTGTCCGCGCGGCCGGTGTGGGCCTCATGACGCGCCATCGCCCCCGTCTCCGCTGCCCCCAAGGCCCGCCACGACCACCCCCGGCGCCCGGTACCGGACCGCCCGCAGGTGATCACGCCCACTCTACGACCGGCCACCGACAGAGCCCCCGGTTCCCGGGTATCCGGCGGGGAGG
>NZ_JBEYWE010000054.1:0-12215 GCF_040644295.1 Streptomyces sp. NPDC047000 | reverse complement strand
ACCCGCTGGAACAGCTCCCACAACTCATCCGGCACCAACCGCTCAATGATCGAGACCACGACCGCCAGCCTACCCAGCCAAATGAGATGGCTTCTTAATGCCGGTGGTCAGCCAGGGACCGCCACCCTGGTAGGCGAGATCGGCCAGGAGAGGGATGCCCTGGCGCTCGCAGATCCGGATGATCCGGTGTGCGCGGGCCGCGGTCAGATCATGCGCTCGGCCCGGCAGCGCGGGCGAGAGCCACAGCAGCCGACCGTCGGGATCGGTGACCACCTGCACGTTCACCCCGTGCCGGCGGTGCTTGTGGGAGTGGTCGGCCCGTCCGTCGCCGACCCGGTCGCACTCGGCGAGCGTGCCGTCCGGCAGGACGAAGTCCGGATCGTGCTCGCGCAGGACCTTCAGCAGGCCCGGTGCGCGTTCGGCGAGGAGGCGGACAACCGCGCTGGTGCAGGCGTGGGCGGTGGACTCACCGATCCCGAACCCGGCAGCGATCTTCGCCAGGGTGGTGTGCTCGCGCAGGTACACCAGTGCCACCATCGCGCGCTGGGACGGTCGGAGCTTGCAGCGTCGGTCCCCCTCACGGGTGACGATCAGCATGGTGACCCACTCCACGAGCGCATGCGGCAGGTCGAGTGCGGCAGGTCGAGTGCGGTAGGATAGATGACCAACGAGGCCCCCGAGCAGCGTGGTTGAGACGTCAGACATCTCCATCAACTGCCCGGGGGCCTCGCTCGTTGCGCTTCGCGGACCGTCACCCGAACGGTGGCCCGCTCGAAGAAGCTCAGTTGGCTACGCTGAACCACCCGGGCCGCACCTCGGTCAGAAGCGGCTCCAGCGACCGCACTGCGGAGCGCAGGTCCTCATCCGTGACGTCAACAGCCTCCGGCAGGCTCAGCCCGTACCGGCGCAACCGCCAGAGGTCGAAAACCTCGCTCCCGTCGGCTGCAAAGTCCACATCGACCTCGCAGCCGTTGTCGCTGACGAAGCCGCAGCCTGCCCCATGAACCGTGTAGGAGTAGGCGCCGATGTGATCGCTCCGGCTGATCCGGCGCGACCGAGCCAGGCCCAGGACATCCGCCAGTCGCTCCAGTGAGGGGATGGCCACCCTCATGGCCTCGTCAATCGCGTTCAGAGCGTGGACGTAACCGAGCACGAGGTCTCGTGCAGCCCCAACCCGTTCCATACGGCGTCATCCCCCTGAGCCCGCAGCTGAAGGGATTGTTCCATGGGGCCGCCAGCGTCTCCGCAGAACGGCATTCTGAAACGATCAGTAAGTGACGCTATCTAGAGCGTTGTTGCGAGATTTTGGATCATATGGGCTCAAGCCGACAGACGCCTCGCTAAGATGCTCCAGATCGCGTTCGCTTGGCGGATGCGATCAAGAAACCATGATCACGTACCGCCAGCGTGACGGCATATGCCAAAGGCTTGCGCAGGGTTCAAGGAGAGATGTTGGCAGGCTTCAGCGAGGATGAGCAGGCCGCGTTAAGCAAGCGCTATAAGCGAGCTGACGACGTGTATGAACTGCTGGATAGAGCCGGGTTCCCTACGGGGCATATCCCTGCTTTTCGATCACCGCAATCTTTCTGGTACGAAATCAGCAGGGAACTTGAAAACGGTGTAATGGTGGACGGGCGAGAGAAAATTCTCGCTGTCGTTCGACTCAAATACCCGAGCCTCCAGATTGGCCAGAACCCCCCTGACCCGCAGCCGCCGCCGATACACGAGCCTTTGACAACGAGTCAAAAGGTGCTCATCGTATGCGCAGCGATAACCGCACTGGGTGCAATCATCGCAGCGACGGTCACTGGGTTGTTCGGGCTAATGAAAGATGACTCGCCGAGCGATTCTAAGGCGAGCGCATCAGCGAGTGCCTCTGCGAGCACCTTGAGCGGCCCAACCTCGAATGCTCCTTCCGAATATATAGAAGCCGCTCGGAAGACGGTGAGCATTACGCCGAGTTCGGGGCCAGTAGGAACTACTATCGACGTGGTAGCACCGGGTTTTCAAAGCAATGAGCCGGTCACGGTAGAGTTGCAGAATGGCGAACACCTTCAAAAATTTCTGGGGCCGTACGGAGCAGGAACTCCGTGGTCTGCTGATTCAACCGGCACAGTGAAGGCATCCGTTACAGTCGACCCTGAAATCTGCTGTGCCGGGGGAAAACTGAACGTCGTCGTCACGAGCAGTGAAAGGCATACTCGCGGTGCGAGCGGACTAGCGATCTTTACGATCACGAAGTAGACGCTCGCCACCAGATGTAGATCGGGGCATGAGGTCCCGGAAATCAAAGCACCCACGCTGCCTGCGTGGGTGCACTGTTTTATACGGTCAGGGCCGGCGCGTGATTGGTCGAGGTGACCTACTCAGCGTGTGTTGGACCCTCATGACCGGTCCTTCGACGCCTCGCCGCCTTCAACGTGAGATATGGCCCGAACCCGTCACCGGGGGACACCGACGAACAGCAGGTCGCCTGCCACCTCACCCCGGCCGAGGTCGACGCCGCCACCGCGATCGCCACGGCCGACCCGAACGACCTGGCCCCTGCCTGCCGGCACCCGGAGCGAGCCGCCCGCGCCCTCGCGTGGCTGACCCGGCCAAGTCAAGGACCTGCCGCTGCGCCACCGCCCCGACGCCCCTGCTCGGCCCGGTCCTGGCCCTCACCGCGCACGGCCGACGCCTGCCCGTCCCCGTCGGCGCGGCCACGGACGCCCTCGCCCCGGCCGCCGGCCGCCTGCTCGGCATGCTGTCCCTGGAGCAACTGCCCGCGGCCGAGACCAGGTTGCAGGAGCTGACCGTCTCCCGGCTCGCCCAGTGCTCCCTGGGTCTCCTCGGCGGGACCTGACGGCCCGCGGACCGTCCGGTTGTTCGCGACAGATGGTACGGGCGGGGCCCTGTCCGGTACCCGCCCGTCGGGTTGCCCCCGCGTTCCCGGTCACCGCGCCTGACGTGCCGGCCGGCCCATGCCAAGAACCACCCGGCGGAACAAGGGGCCGTCCGGGTCTTGATACCGGTATCAATCATGGTGTCTGATACCGGTATCAAAAGCGGGCGTGCTCCTCTCGTCCCGCTCGGAGAAAAGGAAGACCCCTGTGCTAGGACTCGACGAGACCACCTACCGCGACGTCGTCGGCGGCGCCGTCGCGACCATCCCCGCCGTCGTGGAGATCACGGACGCCGTGCACGCGGCCGGCTACGACAACCTGCTCCTCGTCGGCTCCGGCGGCTCGTACGGCGTGATGCTCGCCTACGAGTCCATGGCGCACGAGCGCTCGACGATGCCGGTGCGCGCGGCCGTCGCCGCGGAGCTGGTGCTGCTGGGCGACCCGACCGTGGGCGAGTGCACCGTCGCGGTGTTCTCCTCGCTGTCGGGCACGACCCAGGAGACCGTGGCGGCGGCGGAGTGGTGCCGGGACCGTGGCGCCACCGTCATCGGGCTGACCGGATTCGCCGGGACGCCGCTCGCCGAGGCGTCCGCGCACGTCCTCGTGAACGAGGCGGACAACTCGACCGCCGCCGAGTCCTGCAACATCCAGATCATGCTGCTCGTCACCCGCCTTCTGGCGCTGCGCGGCGAGCTCGACGGCTGGGACGACCTCGCGGCGCAGGCGAAGACGCTGCCCGACGTCCTGCTCGACGTGCACCGCGTCACCGACCCGGTCGCGGAGCAGTTCGCCGAGCGGCACAAGGACACCGGTTACCACTTCCTCGTGGGCGCCGGAAACCTGTGGGGCCAGGCGTACAACTACTCGATGTGCGTCCTGGAGGAGATGCAGTGGCTGCACACCACCCGGGTGCACGGCGCCGAGTTCTTCCACGGCTCGCTGGAGCTGATCGAACGGGACACCAGCCTGCTGCTGCTGTTCGGAGAGGACCGCTCCCGCCCGCTGATGGACCGCGTGCTGCGGTTCGCCGAGCAGTACAGCGACGCCGTCACGGTGCTCGACACCCGGACCTACGCGCTGGAGGGCATCGACGAGCGGTTCCGCGACCTGCTCTCCCCGACGGTGATGGGCGCTGCGTGCAACCGGCTGAGCGTTCACCTGGAGCGTGTCCGCGACCACTCGTTGGACCTGCGCCGCTACTACCGCACGGTCGAGTACTGAGCGGCCCGGGGACCGGCACCATGCGCATCCTGGGACTCGGCGACAACTTCATCGACAAGTTCGTCGACCGACGCGTCTACTACCCCGGCGGCAACGCCGTGAACGTCGCCGTTTTCGCCCGGCAGCTGGGCGCCGAGGCCGCCTACCTGGGCGTCTTCGGCGACGACGATCTGGCCGACCACCTGAGGGCCACCCTGACCGAGGAGGGCGTCTCCTACGACCGCAGTGTCACCCGCCACGGTGAGACCGGCTGGGCGGAGGTCGAGGTGATCGACGGCGACCGCACGTTCCTGGGCTGGAACGAAGGCGGCGTCGCCCTGGCCGAGCCGTACGTGTTCGACGAGGAGACGGCCGAGTGGGCCGCGGAGCGGTTCGACATCGTGCATTCCGGCGTCTACGCGGGCACCGCCGACGAACTCGTGAAGCTCGCGGGCCGCGGTCCGCTGCTGACGTTCGACTTCTCCGAGGAGGCGGAGGGGCGCACCGACGAACAGCTCGACCGGCTGTGCCCGCACCTCGATCTCGCGCTTTTCTCCGGCGCGGAGGGGGACGACGAAGCCCTCGTCGCGACCCTCCGGCGCGCGGTCGTCCGGGGCACCCGGCTCGCACTCGGTACGCTCGGTGCCCAGGGCTCCATCCTCTGGGACGGAGAGCGTCTGGTGCGGCAGCAGGCCTACGACCCCGGCGGCCCCGCCGTCGACACGATGGGCTGCGGTGACTCGTTCGTCGCCGCGTTCCTCGTGCACGCCCATGCCGCCGGCTGGTCGCACGACCGCCTCCCGGCACCGGGCGACCTCGGCAAGGCGCTGCTCGCCGCGTCGCAGTTCGCCGCCCTCCAGACCCGCACAGAAGGTGCCTTCCGGCACGGACGGAGCTACTAGCCCATGGCCAGCGACAACGTCGTCGACTCGACCACCACCGCCCCCACCCCCGCCGGCGATGCGCCCGCGCCGGAGGTTCCGACCCCCACCGGCTGGCGGCGCCTGGCGTCCCGCCGGGACCAGTGCGCCTACGGCCTGCTCCTGATCGCGCTCGTCGTCACCGCCCTCGCGGGGACCGATGTGCACGGCGCCTGGAGCCTGCTGCCTCCGGTGATGCTGTTCGTGTTCGTCCTCATCACCCAGCGGGTCGTCGAGGGTTTCGTCTGGGGCAGCGCCCTGGCGGTCTTCATGACGCACGGCTGGGGCTTCATGACCACCTACAACGACACCCTGTTCAAGCAGCTCACCAACCACGACAACCTCTGGCTCATCATCACGCTGCTGAGCATCGGCGGCCTGGTGGCCGTGCTGGAGAGGTCGGGCCTGTCCGCCCGGTTCGGTGAGTGGGTCGCGGGTCTCGCGAAGACCGGCCGCGCTGCGTCGATCACGACGCTGCTCGCGTCCCTCTTCCTCTCGCAGGACGGGTACCTGTCGATCTCGACGACCGGCGCCGCGATGTCCGGCGCCAACGAGCGCGTCGGCCGTTCGCGGCTGTTCACCGCCTACCTCATCCGCACCGGAGCGATCCCGGGGTCCGCGTTCAACCCGCTCGCGACCGGTTCGGTGTTCGTGGCGGGCCTGCTGGTCATCAACGGCCACGTCAAGGCGGGCGACGAGGTCGCCGGGTACGCCCAGCTGATCCCGTTCATGTTCTACCCGATGGCCGCCCTGCTGGTCGGGTTCCTCGCGGCGGTCGGCGTCATCCCGCCGCTGGGCGCGATGCGCAGGCACATGACGGTCGACCCGGCCGAGGCCGAGGCGGAGCAGACGGTGGGCGAGGGCCGCCGGCCGCGACTGATCAACTTCTTCCTCGCGCTCGCGCTGCTGGTGACCTTCACCCTGTGGACCGGGTCCATCCAGATATCGCTGCTCATCACGCTCGCGCTGGCGGCGGTCGCGTTCGTCGCCCAGAAGCTGTTCACGCCGGAGGGCTACCTCGACACCGTGATCGAGGGTATGAAGGACATGCTGTCCCTCGCCCTGATCATGAGCCTGGCGTTCGTGTTCGTGGCCGCCCTCGACGACCTCGGGTTCACCAAGTTCGTCGTCTCCCGGGTGTCGGGCAACGTCCCCGCGGCCCTGCTGCCCGTGCTGATCTTCGTACTGTTCGGGATCACCGAGTTTCTCGTCACCCTGAACTGGAGCCTGTACCTGCTGGCGCTGCCCGTGGTCATCCCCCTCGCCCAGCAGGCCGACGCGAACCCCAACCTGGTGATCGCCGCGCTCATCTCGGCCGGCCTGTGGGGTGCGACCTCCTGCATCACCTCCGACGTCGGTCTGCTCAACACGTTCACGACCCGGACGAAGGTCTTCCAGCACTGGCTGACGAACCTGCCCTACCAGGCGATCGCGTGGGTGCTGGCCGCCGTCGCCTACCTGGTCGCCGGGGTGGTGATGGCATGAGCGCCGCACACGATGCAGCGGACCTGCTCGTCCGCTCCCGGAACCTGTTCACGGGCACCGGTCCCACCGCTACCCACGGCCACGTGGCCGTCAGCGGTGCCACGATCACCGCCGTCGGCCCCGGTGACGGCGCCGAGTGGTGCGGGCCGCGCACCGAGGTGGTGGACGCGGGCGAGGGGCTGGTCTGCGCGGGTCTGCACGACAACCACGTGTTCCTCACCGGTACGGTCCCCGACCACCTCGCGGTCGACCTGGCCGGCACGGACGACCCCGCCGAAGCCGCGGCGCGGCTGGTCAAGGCCGCGGACTCCCACCCCGCACCCGTCCCGGTGCTGGGCAGCGGCTGGCGCGGCACGGGCGACGCCCTCGCCGCCGCGCTCGGCTCCGCCCCGGACGGGCGAACCGTCGTCGTCTGGGACGCCGACCGGGCGCTCCTCTGGCAGAACGGCACCGCCGCACGGCGGTACGCGATTTTGCCCGGGCCGATCTCCAACGAGGCGCTCGCCCCCGTGTTCGCGGACGCGTTCACCGATGCCGGCCTCGTCCGTGAGGTCTACGGCACCGCGCAGGACGAGCTGTTCCGCCGGGGCGTGGTCTCGGTCAAGGACATCGCCTTCGACGACTACCTCGGGGCCCTGCCGGTGCTGCGGCAGATGCGGGCGGAGGGCACTCTCCGGCTGCGGCTGGCGTTCGCCTCCCAGCCGGTGCGGCGGCCGGTCGACCTGGAGTTCGGGCGACGCGCGAGTGCGGAGTGCCGGGACCCGCTGTTGCAGTTCCACGGGTTCAAGCTGATGACCGACGGCGTGTGGGTGGACGGCACCGGTCATATGCTCGGCGGCTACCCCGGACTGCCGGGTGCGGGCACCGAACTTCCGGACTACGAGGCCCTGGAGGAGGCCGCGCGGAGGGTCGTCGAGGCGGGGTTCGCCCTCGGACTCAACGTGGACGGTGACGGCGCGGCACGCTGGGCCGTCACCGTCTTCGAGCGGCTCGCCGCCGCCGGGCACCCCGTCGGGCCCCGGCACTCCCTGTCCGACCTGAGCTTCGTCGATCCGGCGGACGCGGCGCGGGCCGGGGCACTGGGCCTCACCTTCGAGGTCTACCCCCAGTTCCTCGGGCTCTTCCCGAGCGCGGAGGACTGCCCCGCGGAGGCGCTGCTCGGGCCGGCCGGCCGGGGGCTCAACCGGTTCGCCACCATGGCCCGCAGCGGTGTGTCGCTCAGCAGCGGGACGGACCTGCCCCTGTTCTGGCCGAGCCTGCCCGACGCGATCCGCGCGGCGACCCACCGCCGGTTCACCGACGGCTCGCCGCCGGACGGCTGGTGCCCCGAGGAGGCGCTGCCCGCCGCCGAGGTGGTGAGGGCGTGGACCGTGGGAGGCGCCAGGGCGCGCGGCACCGCCGGCCGGGTCGGGACGCTGGCGCCCGGCCTGCGCGCCGACCTGGCCGTGTTCTCGCACGACCTCCTGGGAGCCTCGCCCGACGAGCTCACTCAGGTGCAGGTCACGGCCACGATCGCCGGTGGAGAAGTGGTCCACCGGGCGTGAACGAGCGGGGACGACCGGCCGGTAGGGTGTACCGCATGCCGCCCGGTCGTCCCCGCAGAACCTCTTTCCCCACCATCTCCGAGGTCGCCGCCGAGGCCGGCGTCGGACGGGCGAGCGCCGCGCGGGCGCTCGGCGACTACGGGTCGGTCAGTCCCGAGATGCGCCGGAAGGTGGAGGAGGCCGCCCGCCGCCTCGGCTACCGTCCCAACGCCCTCGCCTGGAGCATGTCCACCGGGGTGACCCGGACGGTCGGGGTCGTCGTCGGCGACGTCTCCAACCCGTTCTTCGGCGCCGTGACCCGGGGCATCTCCGACCAGATGCACACCGAGGAGATCGACTGCCTGGTCGCCAGCACCGACGAGGACGTGGTCACCGAGGCCGAGATCATCGAGGCCCTCGTGCGCAAACAGGTCGACGGCATCATCGTGGCCAGCACCGCAGGCGTCGACCACCCGGTCCTGCACCTGGAGGCCGCGCGGACCCTCGGAGTGCCGGTCGTGCTGGTCGACCGTGTGCTGCGGCGGTTCGAAGCCCCCGCGGTCGTGCTCGACAACGTCGCGGCGGCGCGCGCCGCCACCCAGTTGCTGCTCGACGCCGGTCACCGGCGCATCGGCCTGGTGTGGGGACCTGCCGTCGGCGACCACCCGACCGGACCGCCGGGTGACACTCTCTCCACCATCGGCGAGCGCTTCGAGGGCTACCGCGACGCCCTCGCCGCCGCCGGCCTGGAGGTCGACGAGCGTCTGGTGGCGCCACGCCCCGCGACGCTCGCGGACGCGCCCCGAGCCACCGCGTCCATGCTGACTCTCGACGACCCGCCCACCGCCCTGGTCACCACGGAGTCCGACGCCACCCTCACCACCCTGCGCCGCCTGCGCGACCACGGTCTGCGCTGCCCCGAGGACGTCTCGGTCGTCGCGTTCGACGACGCACCGTGGACTGACCTGACCGACCCGCCGCTGAGCGTCGTACGGCAGCCGGCCGTCGACATGGGGCGGCACGCGGCCCGCATACTGCTCGCCCTCATGGCGAAGACCGGTGCGGACACCGGTCCGGACGCCGCCGAACCCACCGGCACGGTCGTGCTCCCCGCGGACATCCTCGTCCGCGCCTCCGTCGCGGCACCGCGGGCCTGAAGGCACGGGTCATGTGACCGTGGTCCTCACCTCGGGGTGGTCTCCGCGGCGGGAGCGGCGGCGCGGTCACCGGGGATCGCCGCGAGCAGTTCACGGGTGTACGTAACGCTCGGAGGTGGGTTCGTCGGTGTGTCGGGTGCGTGCTGGCCTGGGATGTCGTGGGTGTGTTGAGAGGCGGACCTGGGCGGCGAGCTGGCTGATGGCGGGGTGCGGATGGTGACGAACGCGGAGTGGCAGGCGAGGCGTTCGTCGCGCCGAGGGCCTGCCGCGTTCAGGAGATCAAGAATGGCTGGGCATGTGGAAACGGTCGTGCGGCTGGAGATTCTGCTCCCGGATGATCCTCACGAGGAGTTCCGCGTAATGCGGGTCCGTAGCGTAGTGACCAGCGGCCACGGCCCGCGCAAAGGCGATGCCGTCCGTTGTTTTGAACGCCGCCGCGTAGTTGGAGTTCTTCCGCAGGAATGAGCCGTGGTCACGGAAGGAATCCGTCATCGATTTGTATGATCGGAAGTGTGCCTGGACTGTCACGTCGTGACCGTTGATCACCTCGCGGGTAGGTACTGTGACAAATCCGGTTGCGATGGAACCCCACGTCACTTGACCGTTCCGTGTCTGAGCCTTTATCCCGAAGTAGTTGTTGGCGCCGCCTATGTGGTGTGTGCCCCACGCGCTCTCCAGAATGGCCTGAGCGACCGTGACGGAGACCGGCACCTGGAATTCCGTCTGTGTGGCCTGGGCTGCGCTGATGGCTTTGCCGAGGAAGGATTGCTGTGCCGTCGTCAGTTTTGGCATTTCATGCTCCATGAAGTGTGATGTGCAACGCTGCGGGCGAAGGTGCTGGATTTCGCTGCAGCGGTGGATGTTCCCGCCGGAACGCGTACTGGGACCCAGGCGGCGCTCACGGCGGACGGCGGTTCCTGCCGGCGGAAGGCCACTGCGACGGTAGCCGGAGCCGCGACCGCACCCAGCAGCGACGTCTGTTGCTCAGCATTCGCCTTCGTCAAAGTGGATGGCGGTGTCGAGCAAGGCAGGCCGACGTGGAGAATGAGTGTCAGTGCGCTGACCAATTCCATGACCACTGTGCTGGGGGCGCTGTGTCATCCTGGTGCTGCGAGTGACCTCAGAGATCGCAATGGCGAACCAGGAAACAGCCAAGATGAAACCGTTGTCCGCGGCCCCTGTCTCGCCTGGGACATTGCATGCTCACGGGATTGTCAGTTGAGGGGAGGACATTGCGTCTCACCCGATCCTGCGCTTCCGTCAGTGCATAGTCCATGCAATTTCGATGATATGGGATGTTACGAGGCTGAGCAAATCGCGCGGACTCTCTCTGCCAACTCCTGCTGCATTCTGGTTCGTCAGGGTGATGCCTCTCGGCTTGACTCTGACACGAAAATAAAGGCTTCGTGCAGGTCAGGTCGCCTGGATGGGTTCGAAGCGGATGGTCAGGCCGAGGCGGTTGGCTTCCTTGGTCATGCGGCGCATCGCGCGTTCGGGGTCGCGGCGGGTGAAGTAGTCGGCTCCCAGGTCGTGGTAGTCGGTCTTGTCGTGCAGGACGTGCCAGATCGCGATGGCGAGCTTGTGCATGACCACGACCAGGGCCCGAAGGCTGCCGCGGCGCGAAGCGATGCGCCGGTAGTACGTGCTGAGATAGGTGTCCTTGCTCCGGCTCACGGCCATCGCGGCGACGCCGAGTAAGCGCTTGAGGCTGCTGTTGTCCGGCCAGGTACGGCCGGACTTGTTGACGCCGGCGGATTCGTTCATTCCCGGGCAGACCCCGATCCAGGAGGCGAGGTGTCCGGCGGTGGCGAACTGGGCCATGTCGCCGCCGGTCTCGGCGATGATGATCCGGGCAGCGGCGCGGCCGATGCCGGGGATGGCGTCGAGGCGGTCCACGTCCTGGTCCCTGCTCAGACAGGCCAGGAGCGCGGCGATGCGGGCGTCGAGATGCTCGACCACCGCGGTCAGGTGGTCGAGCTCGTCGAGGTAGTGGCGGCACATAAAGGCGTGGTGCTCGGTGAAGGTGCCCTCCAGCGCCTCGACCAGGGCCGGGATCTTGCTGCGGGCCCGGCGCACGGCGAGGTCGGCCAGCGTCCCCGGGTCGCGCTCCCCCTGGATCAAGGCGTTGATGATGGCCCGTCCGGTGGCCCCGGTGATGTCGCTGATCACTGAGGACAGCTTCATCCCGGTGTCCTCCAGTTCCTTCTCCAGCCGCTGGGCCTCCCGGCCCCGGGACGTGATCACCTCGGTGCGACACCGCGTCAGATCACGCAGCTCGCGAATCTCGCGCCGGGGCACGAACGAGCCCATCACCATCCCCGACGCGCCGGCCCGGGCCAGGAAGGCCGCGTCGCTGGGGTCGCTCTTGCGGCCCCGGATGCCCTTGAGGTGGGCGGGGTTGACCAGCATGAGGTTCAGCTGCGGCTGCAGTGTGTAGTAGAGGTGCCGCCAGTAGTCCGAGGTGGCCTCCAAGACCACCACCTCCACCCGGCGCTCGAGCAGCCACGCCAGCAGCCGCCGTATCTCGGCCGCAGTGGTCTCGAACCGCTCCGTCTCCAGCGACCAGGTCTCCGCCCGGGACACGGCCGGGGTGCGCACGCAGGCCACCAGGAACCGCTTGCCCAGGTCCAGCCCCGCCGCCCGTAGATAGATGACTTCGTCCTTCACGTCCTGGCCACCGCGGTATCCCTCCCACGCGCACCGATCGGACGGGTGCCCGGAGGGATCCGGGAAGTCGCTGAATCTGACACGCGCGCTCCGGGCCGAAGCCGTGGCGCAAACCGAAGTCCGCTAGCAGATCCCCATCGCCATCCTGTCGGTCGAGCTCACCGGCATCAAAGAGTCATCGGCTTACCGGGCACCCAACCCCATTTTCCCTCCACCGAGGAGGCCAGCGCAGCGGCCTGGTGAACCTGTCGGGAATCTTACTCAGGTTGAACTCGCGGAGTCCGGTGGCCCGTGACGGTTCTTGATCGTTGCGGTACGACGTCGTCATGCGGTACGCGCATGGTGGCGGGCTGACGCCCAAGGAGCAGGAAAAGCGGG
>NZ_JBEYWE010000053.1:0-14392 GCF_040644295.1 Streptomyces sp. NPDC047000 | reverse complement strand
GCCCAGCACACACACCCCGCCCACCCCGCCTCTCAACACACCCACAACACCCCAGGCCAGCACACACTCGATACACCAACAAACCCCCCACCCAGTATTAGGGTCGGCGCATGCCGACCGAAGCCGTACCGCACGCCACCGTCAAGCACTGGCAGGACTGCACAGACGTCAATGACTTCCTGAACCAGATCCGTCTCCGGCCCGGCATGTGGCTGCCCAGCGGCCGGCTTCAGGACCTGCAGTTCATCCTCATCGGCTACCGCGTTGCGCTCGGTGTGCACTCCATTGACGAGCCCTTTGTCTTCTGGCCCGAAGCGGACTTCGTCCGCTGGCTTCACGAGAAGCACGGCCTGTCCGGTTCCCTGGGCTGGGCCGCGGAGATCGAGCACAGGGCGACGGCCGGAACCACGCCGGTCGATGAGTTCTTCCGCCTACTGGACGACTACCGTCGGGACGTCGCGCGGGAGCCAGCCCTGGAGGCCAAGAGCTCACGGTTTTCCGGTCCCGATTCCGAGAAGGCCAGGGGCGATGACTGATCTCGAGTTCAGCTGGGAGCTCAGCGGGTCCGGCTGGGCAACGTGCCGTGTTGCTGACGGGGCTTCGGAGCACAAGAACTTCGTCAGCTACTGCACGGATGCTCTTGCCGACGTGCTTCATGGCATTGCGGGTCTCTATGGTCCAGGTACCGTCCACCGGTTCTCCTTCGACCTCGAACCGGCCGAACTCAGGTGGGTTCTTCGGGGCCAAGGCCCGGACGTCGACATCGCGATCTACCGGTTCCCGGACATGTCAGCGAGCTTTGACGCGAACGACGCTGACGGCACGCTCGTTTGGAGTTCGAGGCAAGACCGAAGCGTTCTGAGCCATGCCGTCATGGAAGCCGCACAGTCAGTGTTGCGGATCCACGGCGAAGAGGGCTATCGAGCAAAGTGGGTGCAGCACCCCTTCCCTGTTGCCGCACTCCAAGATCTGCGCCGCGTACACCTTCGAGACGACGAATGCGACATCCGGCACGACATGTCGCTTCCGTAGACGGCCCAGGCGGCACGTTCACACAGACGCCCCTGCCCAGGCCACCTCATCTATCAGCATCAATGTCAGTGGCCTCTGTCAGGATTCCTCGGTCAGCACCGTGATCGGGAGAGACTATGGGCACCTGGGACGTCGGCCCCTTCGGCAACGACAGGGCAGCGGACTTGTGCTGCGACCTTGACGAGGCAACCGCCGACGAACGCGAGGGCATCGTTCGCGGCGCTCTCACACGTGTGATCGACACCGTGGACTACCTCGAAGTGCCCGAATCAGAGGCAGCCGCGGCCGCAGCCGCCCTCGTCGCGGCGCAGTGTCCCGGGGGTGAGCCTGCTGATCCCGTTTATGGGCCGGACGAGCCCCTTCCTGATCTCACAGGCCTGCGCGATCTGGCACGTCAGGCCCTCGACCGTGTCATGACCGAGCCGTCCGAGCTGATGGAGCTGTGGGCCGAGTCGGGTGGTGCCCCCTGGCACACGAACGTCCGCCAATTGCAGAACGTGCTCCTGCCACGGCCTCCCTGAGAGCAGCTCTGCCTGATCTGACCCACCGCGGCCGCTACTCGATTCCTACCCGAAAGGCCACCATGAGCTGGGACGTGCTCCTCCTCCGCCTGCCCGGCGACGTCACCTCGATGCACGAGCTTCCCGACGGCTGCTCGCCGGAACCGCTCGGCCGACAATACGACGTGCTCGCGGCTGTCACCCAGGCACTTCCTGAAGTTGATCTCTCGGACCCCACGTGGGGCGACCTGTCCGGCCCCACGTGGTCCATCGAACTCAACATCGGCTCAGAAGACCCGGTGGACTCGATCATGCTTCACATTCGAGGCTCCGGCGACGACGCGCTGGCACCCGTCTTCCGCCTCGCGGAGGCTCTGCGGTGCAAGGTGCTCGACCTCGCCGAAGGGGAACTGATCAATCCGGGACACATGTCGGGCTGGCACACCTTCCAACAGTTCCGTGACCGTGTGATCGGATCCGCCCAGTGATACCGCCCGGCCGGATGATCACGTCCAGTGAAGGCGATGGGGATTCCCAACCCCTATGGCTCAGCGACGAGCCGGCCGCAGACGGGCTGTGGGCTCGGATGCACGCCGCACACGGCGGCACCGGCCAGTGGCCCCTACTGCTTGACGCGCTCGACCCCGAGGACGCGGAATTCCGCCCCTGGGGATCGGGCGAGATCTTCCCGGAGCAGATGTCCGCCGTCGCGAGCCACGACCCAGCCGACCTTCTCGCGACGTGGTGGGCGAGGTACACCGCCGTCGATGAGGACGACGACATGCTGTCGGCCGATCGGCGCCTCGCCGTCACCGCCCCCTTCGGCCAGAGCTGGCCCGGACGCGCACCTCGCCGAGAAGCAGTGATGAGCGCCGACCAACTGGCCGCCGACTACGCCGAGGTGTTCCTTTCCGACCACCCCCGGTCGCGTCTCGGGCTGGTCACCGCCGCATCCGGCGCCGAAGCCCTCACAACGGCAGGATGGTCCGGTCCCGTCAACTACGACAACGACACGGCGAAGTTCTCCGCGGTCGTCGGCGACTGGGAGAACCGGTTCGGCGCCCGTGTCGTCGCGGTCGGCTTCTCCACCCTGCACCTCAGCGTCGCCGCCCCACCCACAACAAAAGAGGACGCCCTCCTGGTCGCTGCCGAGCACTTCGCCTTCTGCCCCGACAACATCTGGCAAGGCAGACAGCCGTACACACTGTCCGCGTACGCAGAGCGGCTCACCGGTGTCCACAACTGGGGCTTCTGGTGGGACTGATCCAACTGGTAACCGGCCTTCAGGGGGATGGCGCTGGGCTGTCCGGTGATGGGGAGAGCCTGTGCCACCAGTGACCGCAGCCGCCGGAGCAGAAGCGTTCGCGGCGCCGCGCGTCGGCAATCGTGAGCACCGCGATCAGCAGCCTGAACACCTTCCGGCGTTCGTCGAGGGGCGCCAGACCCGCGATCTTTCCCAGTTGCTCGTCGATCCGGCCTTGTGAGATCAGCACTGCGGGCGTGTGCGTCGGGCGCAGTCCGGCACGGCGGATGCTTTCCGGTGCGTCCTCGGCGACGGCGCGCGCCTGGACGCAGTGATGGCGCAGGAACAGCAGCACCTCGGACTGCTGTTCCTGGCCGAGGCCGTTGAACCATTCGATGCCCTCTGACATCGGGCGCAGCCCCTGCGCGAGCTCGTTGAGCAGGAGGTCCCGTTCGTTCATGACTGCCTTACGTGGGACAGACGTCGCTCCGCCGCCGTGGTCAGGATTCCGAGCAGCACCGCCAGATCGGCCGCGCCTTCGGCGTCGTCGGCCCAGCGGGTGGTCTGCAGTGGGTGGACCTGGTCGAGGAGGGCGCCTTCGCGTGCCAGGACGAAGGCCAACGTCAGCATGGCCGCGCGCGCGTTGCCGTCCTCGAACGGATGGAAGAAGGGGATGTCGAGGTAGGCACGGGCGGCGCGTGAGGGGAGGGGCAGATCCGGTTGAGTGCTCTCGGTCAGACAGTGCTCGAATCGCGCCCGCGTATCGGGTGCGAGGCCGTAGCGCTCCCGTCCGCCCTTCGCGAAGGCCGGCATCGTGCGGAAACCGACGAGGTCGTGGCCCAGTACGGTCCGCTGCCACTTCGCCATCAGGGCGAAGGTCAGCGGCCTGCCCTGCTCCGCGTCGGCGAAGGCCAGGTCGAGGGCGGTCAGGACCCGCGCGGTTCCCTCGCTGTCACGTCCGCCTCGCGTCGCCATGAAGAAGTTTCGGAAGCCGTCGCTGGCTGGTGCTCCAGAGTCGGGGTGTGCGCCGTGCCAGGATGGCCAGGAGATCTTCGTCCGAATGCGCAGCCAGTCGGCGAGGCTGTCCTTCGGTTGGCCGGGCCCGAAAGTCATCTGATTTCGCCCACGCTGCTGGCGAACCGCGAGCTCACCGCGTCGACCACCGGAACGTCAGGCGCGATCCAACTGCCGAACCGGCCGCCGACCGCGTTCTCGACGATCTCCTGTGCCTGGCCCTCGTCGATGCCGCTGTAGGCGAGGAACCATCGGAGGACTTGCATGCAGTGCCCGTACCAGCCGCTCTCGGCATGGGTGCGGTCGGCCACCACGGTGACCAGACGGGTGCATGCTCGCTCCCAGTACCAGCGGTCCGTCGAAGTCACCGGGGTGTTCCCCGGCGGAGCCAGGTCCGCGAACCGTTCCGTCAGGTCTTCCAGCCAGCCACGCCGTTCCCGAAGGGCCTCGACAACCAGCGGGGCGGTCGCATCCGGGGTCGTCACGGAGTCGGATGAACAGCACCACACCTCCACGACGCCTCCGTCGACGTCGCCCTCACCGACCGACCAGTTCCATCCACAGGCCCATCGGCCGTACCGGTCAGCCAGGAACTTGGTGACGGGATCCAGCGAACGCCGGCGATCCTCGCCAGCGACTTCAGCGCTGGGCAGCAAGGGCACGACAAGGCTCGCCAACTCCTCCGCCGTATCGTCGTCCATCTCGAACGGATGTCGAGCCGGATCCACATCCGCCCACGTCAGGGCATGAGCCCACAGTTCACTCACCGTCCCACTCTGCCCTGCGCAGCCGCCCCGACTCCAGTCCATATCGAGGGGCCGCCCCAGCGGGAAACGATCTCCGGCCAACTGGGAAGCGCCCAGTGCCCTTTCTCGGTGGCCGTGCCTCCAAGCCCCTCCGCCCGGTCGGCGCAGCCGTACGGTCCGGCTCTGATCGGTCACGGCCCACAGGCAACCCACACGCTCCGCTCGCCATCCTCTGAGGAGCGAGAGGCCCCCGCTGACCAACGGGGTGCCTGAGCCTGGAAGTTGAGGAGGGGTGCCTAGATGCGTACCCGGCGAATATGGGTGACTGCCGCGGTGGTGCTCGCGGTGGCGGGGGGATCGCCAGGGCCGGCACAGGCGGCAGCGGTGCCGGACACCGGACCGTCCAGGGCGGTGGCCGACAGGAACGGCGGTCTCCCGCCCGGCTGGGAGATAGCCGGTGAGGGGACGAAACGGCAGCTGGTCTGGCGTTCGATCGCCGAAGTACCCATGGGGGACGCGCGTGTCGAGTTCTACTCCGGAGGCCGCAGGCTCGGTGTCCCCCGGCCCGACAAGGACGGGCGCACATTCCGTCTCGACCTCGGCCGGGCCCGCGACACCACGTCGTTGAAGGGGCTCCAAGTGCGCTCCGCCGGACGGACACTGGACGCGGCGGGGCGTACGCAGACCCAAGGCGGCCGGCGTTCCCCGACCGCGGCGCAGCCGTCCGCCCCTCTCCCAGCGAACTCCGTCGACCCCGGAAAGCCTGGCGCGTTCCGTACCACGACGGGCGAGTACGACCTCGACCCGGTGCGGCTGCCCGGGTTCAAGCAGCCGGTCGAGATGAAGGCCGTGGTGGTCGTGCCGAAGGGCGCCACCGGCCCACGCCCGCTCGTCCTGTTCCTGCACGGCCGTCACACCACCTGCTATCGCGGCGGCGACGCAAGCGGCGACTGGCCCTGCCCGGCAGGCACCAAGCCGATCCCCAGCCACCGTGGCTATCTGCGCGACCAGCGACTCCTCGCGTCCCAGGGCTATATGACGGTGTCGATCTCGGCCAACGGCATCAACGGCCAGGACTACGCGGCCGAGGACGGCGGCGCGCAGGCCCGCTCCTCACTGGTGCGGCAGCACCTCGCCCGCTGGGCCGGCTGGGCCGCCCATCCGGACTCGGCGCCCGCCGTCGTGCGGAACGCCCCGAGGGCCGACCTCTCACGCGTCCTGCTCGTCGGCCACTCGCGTGGCGGTGAGGGTGTCAACCGGGCCGCGATGGACAGCCTCTACCCGCCGCCCGCCGCCCAGGACGGCTACCACGGCCCGGTGCGCTGGCACATCCGCGGCACCGTCCTCATCGGACCGACGGTCTTCGGCCAGAACCCGGTCGCGGACGTGCCGTCGGTGACGATCCTGCCGGGCTGTGACGGCGACGTGTCCGACCTCCAGGGCGAGGTCTACGTCGACGGCACCCGAGGTGTGAGCCGGGGCGCCGCACTGCACAGCGCTGTGTACATGGTCGGCGCCGACCACAACTTCTTCAACACCGAGTGGACTCCGGGGCAGGCCGAAGCACCCGCGGAGGACGACTTCTACGACGATCCCGAGCACCGCGACCCGGTGTGCTCGCCGGGCGCCGCAACCCGGCTGACCGCGGACCGGCAGCACCGGGCGGGCAGCACCTACATCGCGGCGGCGGCCCGGCTGTTCGTCGCCGGTGACGACCGGGTGCGGCCGTTGCTCGACGGCTCGGGCAGGCGGGCGCCCTCGGCCGACCCCGCGCGCGTGCTCACGCACGCAGTCGGAGCGAGGCGTGGCGGCGGCCTCCTGCCGGACGGCAAGGTCTCGGTGACCGGCGGGCGGCTGTGCGCGGCCGTGGACCCGGATCCGCGCGTGGCCTGCCTGGGCCCCGGGGCAAAGGGCAGCTCACCGCACTTCGCCCAATGGGAGACCGGCCGAGAGGTCGGCCGCCGCGCGGTGGCCCTGAAGTGGTCCGCGGCCGGAAACACCGTGAAGGTGCACCCCGCCGCGCCGGTCTCGCTCAGCGGTTCCCAGGACCTGGCGCTGCGGATGTTCGTGCCGCCCAACTCGGCCGGCACGCAGTTCGACGTGACCCTCACCGACACCAGCGGGAAGCGAGCGAGCCTCGGCCGGGTCCGGGTCGACGGCCTGCCGGGCAGCGAACGGACCGCCTCCTACTGGGCGCGGGAGATCCGCGTCCCGCTGACGGCCGCCTCCCGGGCCGGCCTCGACCTCAAGCACGTCAAATCCCTCGGCCTCACCCCGCTTTCGCGTTCCGGCAAGGCATGGCTGATGGACGCCTGGGGCTGGCGTCCCGGCACCCCGGCGGCAGTGCAGCCCGCGCTGCCGCGCGTCGACGTCGGCCGCACCGCGGTCGAGGAAGGCGACTCCGGCGTGCGCACGTACCACGTGCCGGTGCAGGTGTCCGGACGGGGCAGCGGGCAGGTGCGGGTCTACGTCGTCGACCCGGTCACCGGGAAGGCCGAGCAGCATCTGGTGACGGTGCGCCCGGGCGGTCATGACATCGACGTGGCGGTGCAGGTGAAGGGCGACACGCGGTTCTCCTACGATGTGGAGAACAACGTGCTGGTGAAAGCGGTACGGGGCGCCGTCATCGGTTCCTACCGCGGCGGGATCACCGTGCTGAACGACGACCCGATGCCCACGGTCAGCGTGACACCGGTGGCCGACCGGGTGGCCGAGGGACAGCCCCTGAAGTGGAAGGTGTCCCTGTCGCAGGCCGTGGACGTGGATCTCGGCGTGGCCTTCGCCGTCGTGCCGGTAACCGACGGCCCGGAACTGTCCACCAAGGACGTCGCCCCGGAGTGGCTCGAGGAATCCTCGGGTGAGAAGCCGGATCCCGAACGGCCGCTGTCGAAGGTGAAGTACCTCTCCGAGTGGGTGTATCTGCCCGCGGGGAAGGTGAGCGCAGAGGTGACCCTGCCCACGGTCGCGGACCGGGTGACGGAGCCCGCCGAGTCCGTACGGTTCCAGCAGGCCGACGACAACGGGGACCCGGTCCCCGGTGGCCCGGTGCTGAACGGAACCGTCCTGGACGCCCCGTAGCGGCGACCGGGAGCACGGCGACGGCCGCGCGGTTCTGCTCGACGAGGAACCGCGCGGCCGTACGGCTCAGGGCCTGAGCGTCACTCAGATGCCCGGGCAGGCCGTCCGGTGGCCTTACGGCGCCGCCTCATGCCCGACCGGCGGAAACGCACACGATGTTCGAGAAGAGAACGGCCTCCGCCCCAACCAACGTGGCTGCACCGTTCGTTCATCTGACAGCCCCGGGCTGGGGCGCGCCGGGTGGCGGGGAAGCCGGCCGCAGCATCCCGAAAGGGAGAGGGGAGGGACCGTACCCGGTGTCGCCCCCGCCGGCCCGGCGAGAGCCGCTCGCCGGGCGAGAAGCTGTAGCTGTCCGGGATCGTGATCTTCTTGCTCGCTGCGCCGTGGACGATCGCGATCTCCTGACGCCACCTCAGCTTCATCGCGCCGGGGTTGCCGACGTACTCCTCGCCGTCGACGTACTCGTGGAGTTCCTTGCCGTCGCCGGTCTTCAGCCCTCCGATGTTGTCGGCGGTCAGCGCCACGTTCCACTCGGTCATGAACGGGGCGAGGGTGAAGTCCGCCTTCCTCGGCGACTCGATGTGGATGAGGCCCGATGGGTCATGCGTGTGCAGGGGCTCATGCTGTGCTTCTCGTCGTCGACGCCGATGCCGGACGCTACGGTCACGGCTCGCCGTCGACGACCACGTCGAAGTGCGAGTGGATGTGCAGCGCTCGGCCCTCGGAGCCGAGCAGCGCCGGCCCCGCCGCATCCGCCCGGGCGGATGGATCCGCCGGAGCGGCCCAGGGCGGGCCGGTGGCGGCGCCCCGGGCCTGGGTGATGGGCTGGGCCGGGATCGTGCCGGCGCCGGACGCCTGCCTGTCGTCCCCCGCGTCGCCCTGGGCCACCCCGCCGATGAACGCCAGCGCGCCGGCAGCGATGCCGGTGCGGCGCACCGGCGTGCGGCGGGGAGTGATCGCGTCGGGCCTGCTTGCGGGCTGCCGCTACACGGGCGCGGCCACCCGGAGCTTCTGCATCAGGCCGGCAGGACAAGGCTGCGGCGGCGGAAGGACATCAGGCCCGCTGCGGCGAGGGCCACAGAGACCCCGAGCAGGGTGACGACCGGGGCGGCGGTGACGCTGCCCGCCGGGGCCCTGGGGGTGTGGGTGAACGGTGAGACGTCCTGCACCCACTGCGGCAGGTCAATGGTGGGGGCGAACATCGGACCCAGCAGGAGGGACGCCAGGAGGACCGACCAGGAGACCGGTCCGGCCCAGCGCGGCAGCAGCCCGGTGACCGCGATCGCGCAAGCGCCGATCGCCAGGATCGCGGGCAGCTGGGCCAGAACCGCCTCGGTCATGGCGCGAAGCTGGGCCGGGGTGTCGCCCAGCACGTGCCCGGCGGACAGTCCCGTGCCGACGGCGAAGACCAGGAGAAGCCCCACCGCGCCGGTCGCCGCGCTCAGGACATGGCTCACGGCCCACCGGGGCCTGCTCACGCACGACGCGAGGAGGGACTCCAGGTGACCCTCGGCTTCTTCGGCGCGCATACGCAGCAGCATCTGGACGACGCAGACGGCGACGGCCATACCGGCCATCTCTGCGATGGACGTGAGGTAGGCGTCGACGATCCGGTCGGTGCCGCCCATGTGCGTGTACCACTCGAGGGCGGCGCCCTCGAGGTTCTTGACGTCGTCGGTGACGGCGCCCAGAACCGCGCCCAGCGTGAGCATGCCGGTCGCCCACCCGAGCAGTGTGCCGCGCTGCAGACGCATGGCCAGGCCCAGCGGGCTGAGGAGACCGGGTGCGGCCGCGGCGCGCCCGCGCCGGTCGGGGAGTACGCCCCTGCTGACGTCCCGCCGTCCGGCGAGCGAGCACGCCACGGCGAGCAGGACGGCCAGGAAGACGGCGAACAGCGCCAGCGGCCACCAGCGTCCGCCGTCGAAGGGCCGCATCTGCTGGCCCCAGCCCAGCGGCGACAACCAGGCCGACCAGGAACTCTCCGCCCACAGGCCGCTCGCATCGACGCTGCCGAGCATGTTGCCCACGCCGGCGAGCAGGAAGGAGACGCCCAGCACCGCGGCGGCGAGACCATTGGCCCCCCGTGAGTTCGACGAGAGCTGCGCGGTGATCGCGGCGACGCCGGCGAACGCCGTACCCGCGGCGCCGATGGAGACCCCTGCCGTGAACGACGCGCCCACCGGCTGACCGTTCACGATCATGGCCAGTCCTGTCAGTACCGCCAGCGCGGTATTCGCGCAGACCGCCACGACGACGGCCGCGGTCAGGGCCGCGTGCCGTCCTGTCGAGGAGGCGCCCACCAGTTCGGCGCGGCCGGTCTCCTCGTTCTGCCGGGTGTGCCGGACCACGGCGAGCGTGCTCATCAGCCCGGCCAGGACCGCCAGCAGCAGGTAGCTCCGGAGCATCGTGTAGCCGCCGACGCTGGCCCCGGAGGCCAGGCCGAAGATGCGCAGCCCGGGGTTGCCCGCGGTGAACTCGGTCTCCTGGACCAGATCGGCGTCCTCGAGCCCGGCCGACATGGCCGTGAACCCGGCCATCAGGGAGGCCAGGCCCAGTACCCAGGCGGGGAGCGCGAAGCGGTCGCGCCGCAGCGCGAGCCGGGTGAGCGCGGTCGTGCCGGTGAGCGCGGTCATCGTGAACTCACCTGCTCCGCCCAGGTGGTGTCCGCTGTGGTCTCGGCGTCCGGGGCGGTGGTGGCCACGCCGTCCCCGTAGTGGCGCTTGAAGATCTCTTCAAGGGTGGGCGGTGAGCTGGTCAGGGTGCGTATGTCGTAGGCGACGAGGTGCTGCAGCACCTGATTGAGCTCACCGGGGTCGACTCCGAAGCGCGCATGACGGCCGTCGGTGCTCAGGTCGTGCACCCCGGGCAGCGTGCTCAGCGTGCCGGCCGGCTGGGCCGTCTCGACGACGACGCTCGTACGCGTCAGATGGCGCAGCTGGTCGAAGGTCCCCGTCTCAGCGGTCCGACCTGCGCGGATGAGGGTGACGCGGTCGCACAGCGCCTCGACCTCGGCCAGGATGTGGCTGGACAGCAGCACCGTGTGGCCGGCCTGCCGCGCCTCCTGGGCCACGTCCTGGAAGACGGCCGCCATGAGCGGGTCCAGACCGGAACTCGGCTCATCGAGGAGGAACAACTCGGCGTCGGACGCGAAGGCCGCCACCAGGGCCACCTTTTGCCGGTTGCCTTTGGAGTAGGCGCGGATCTTCTTGGTGGGGTCGAGCTGGAAGCGTTCCAGCAGGGTGGCGCGGCGGGCCGGGTCGAGACCGCCCCGCAGGGCGCCCAGCAGGTCGATCACCTCGCCGCCGGTGAGATTGGGCCACAGATGCACCTCGCCCGGTACGTAGGCCATACGGCGGTGCAGCGCGACGGCATCGCGCCACGGGTCCCGTCCGAGCACGGTGGCATCCCCACCGTCCTTGCGGAGCAGGCCGAGCAGGATCCGGGTCGTGGTGGTCTTCCCGGCGCCGTTCGGTCCCAGGAAGCCGTGCACCTCTCCGGTCTTGACGGTCAGGTCGAGCCGGTCCAGGGCCCGGGTCGACCCGAACTCCTTCACCAGACCGGACACCGAGATCGCTGTCGTCACGTTCTGTCACCTCATTACGGAATTCCGCAAGCCGGAATGTATGCCGTACATTGAGTGTATGACATACACATCGTCTACACTATAGATCGTGGATGAACGGACCGAGCGGACCGAGACGGCGAACGAAGGGCTGCCCAGCGGCCTGAAGCGGCTGTGGGGAACCGACGAGCGGGCCCAGCGCAAGCCAAGACTGGGCCTCAGCCTGGAGCGCATCGTCCAGGCCGCGATCGGGCTGGCCGACGCAGACGGTCTCGGCGCGGTCTCGATGAGCCGCGTCGCCGAACGTCTCGGGTTCACCACGATGTCGCTCTACCGCTACGTCGCCGGCAAGGACGAGCTCCTGCTCCTCATGCACGACGCCGCCTGGGAGCCACCACTTGTGCTCGACATCCCCGACGACGACTGGCGTACCGCCCTGGAGAAGTGGTCGCGGGAGCTACGGGCCTCCATGCAGCGCCACCCATGGCTGGAGCGCATCCGGGTCACTGAGCGGATGGGCACCCCCAGCCAGCTCACCTGGCTGGACCGCGGCCTGCGCGCCCTGGCCGCAACACCCCTCGGCGAGTTCGAGAAGACCCAGATCCTGCTGCTGCTCAACGGACACGTGTTCGCGGACGCCCGGGTCCTTGCCGACATGCAGGACGCCGCACGGGAAAGCGGTGTCCCGGTCGGCGAAGGGGCGGCCGCCTACGGCACGGCGATGAGAGCCCTTGCCGACGCCGAACGCTTCCCCGCACTGCGCCGGGCGGTGGACGCCGGCGCCTTCGACCCCGGCGAGGCCAGACGGTTCGCCGACCCTGATGTCCTGTTCACCTACGGCCTTGAGCGCATCCTCGACGGCGTCGAATGCGCGATCCGGCGGCACGCCGGGGAGGCTGCGGAAAGCTGACCGGCATGCCGTTGGCGCCGAGACCGGCAAACGGCGAGGGCGCCAGGACGCGCGGTAGGGCGGCCGGACGAGCCGGTGACCACCGGCCTGTCCGCGCGCCGCGCCTGAAGCCGCCACGCCCGCAGTCCACACGGTCCAGGGGCGACCAGGCGGTGTCCGCCGATACCCGACATGCTTCCAGCGAGTAGCCGGGAGGGATCTCACCTCCCGGCTCTCTCAGAACCGTGCGTGAACCTCTCGATTCACACGGCTCCCGTCACCCGGTCGTTCGAGGCCGAAGGAGTTTCCCGTGGGCGAAGAGCCCCGGGCAGAGCTTGGCGGTCTTCTCCAAGCCCTGCCACGCCCGGCTCCGGCGTCGCCGGAGCCGCTTGTACTTCTGCGTGGCCCATCGCCTCAGGTACTGATCGATGCCCTTCAGGCTCGGGACCAACGCGGGGCCTTCCCCCAAGGCCGGGAAGTCAGCGTTTTCGCAGGTCCCGCAAGTGTGTTGAGTGTCCGAGGCGAAAGCACAACGGAGCGCGTTGGTACAGGCAGTCGACCAAGACAGCTTGTACGTGAGGAGCTCCGTTGCGGGTCCATTTTGCCCTGCCGTCCGCGCTGATGGCCGTCACCCGTTCGGTGACCGTGGCGGCGGGCCGGTTCGCGCCGGGCCATCCGGGAGAGCCGACCGCCGTGGTGCCGTTCGAGCTGGTGGACGCGGTGCTGTCGGAGACGCGGACCGTGCAACGGCGGCTGCGTGATCTGCCGTCCAGGGTCGGGATGTACTTCCTGCTCGCGATGTGCCTGTTCCCCGAGGTCGGCTACCGGCTGGTCTGGGACAAGCTCACCGGCGGCCTGGCCGGGATCCCGGTGGCCTCGCCGAGTGCCAAGGCCCTGCGGGACCTTCGCCGAAGGCTGGGGGCCGCGCCGGTGCGGTCCCTGTTCGAGGTCCTCGCAGGGCCCCTGGCCCACCCGACGACACCGGGAGTGCGCTTCAGCTCCTACCGGACCGTGTCCTTCGACGGCTGCAGCTCGCTACGGGTACCCGATTCACCCCGCAACCGGTCCTGGCTCGGGCGCACAGCCCATCACGGCTGTCCCACGCTGGAGCTGACGACGCTGGTCGAGACCGGGACGAGAGCGTTGATCGGCGCGGTGTTCAACCCTACCGACGAGGGTGAGACCGCCTATGCCCGCCGGCTGCTGCACCTGCTCGGGCCGGACATGCTGGTGCTGTGGGACAAGGGCTTCGACGCCGACGACTTCCTTGCCCGGGTGACCACGACCGGCGCGAAGGTACTGGGCCGGCTCCGCAGCAACCGGCGCACCCCGGTCCTGGCCCGCCCCGACGACGGCTCCTACCTGCCGGTGACCGGCGCTGTCGCAGTCCGGATCATCGACGCCGAGATCACGGTGACCTGCGCTGATGGCACCGCCTTCACCGACTCCTACCAGCTGGTCACCACTTTGGCCGATCACCGCCGGCACCCGGCCAGGACGCTGATCGGCCTCTACCACGAGCGCCGGGAACACGAGAGCGCGTACCACGCGCTCCGCCACACGCTCCTCACCGGCCGGCACCTCCGCTCGGGCGACGCGGTCGGCCTCGAACAGGAGATGTGGGCCCTGCTCGCCCTTTACCAGGCCCTACGGGTCGTGATGGTCGAGGCCGCCGAGTCCGTCCCCGGCATCGACCCCGACCGCTGCAGCTTCACCGTGGCACGCAGACCGCCCGCGACCAGGTCGTCCAGGCGATCGGGATCGTCCCCGACGATCCCGGCCGCCTCGGACTGATCGGTCGGCGGGTGCTGTCCCGACTCCTTGCGCCTCGCCGTCACCGGGCGAGCACCCGCAAGGTGAAGTCCCCGATGTCCCGCTACAGCGAGCGACGAGGCGACGGCCGCCCCGATCACAGCCGCACCATCACCGGCCTCACCGTCACCGTCCTCGAACCCGGCCCCGAACAAACGCCTTTGCCCACGGTCTCCCGCGATGACCGCCACACCGCCCCGGCCCAGCGCCGACGGCATCGCATTCTCGCCCTGCTGCAGGACGACCCGACCCGCCTGTGGAGACCCGCGGAGATCGCTGCCCACTTCGGCGACGTCACGCTGCACACCATGCATCGGCAGCTCTCCCGATGGGCCGACACCGGGCTCATCCACAGACTCGGACCCGGCCTCTACGCAGCCACAACCCGGGCCTCAACACCCTTGCCGCCAGCACAAACAGGCTAACTTCCCGGCCTTGGGGGAAGGCCCGATCTCTACCTCCTTGTACGGGACCCGGATCGGTCATGCGTGATGCGCTGTGGTGGTCCGGCCGGAT
>NZ_JBEYWE010000052.1:0-15865 GCF_040644295.1 Streptomyces sp. NPDC047000 | reverse complement strand
GGCCGCACCCAGGCCACCATCTTCGAATACCTCCGCATGATCGCCGTCGCCCGCCTCTTCCTCGACAACGTCGCCCACATCCAGGGCTCCTGGCTCACCACCGGCAAGGAGATCGGCCAGCTCACCCTGCACTACGGCGCCGACGACCTCGGCTCCGTGATGCTGGAGGAGAACGTCGTCTCGTCGGCCGGGGCCAGGCACCGCTCCAACCTGATGGAACTGATCACGCTGATCCGCGGCGCCGGACGGGTGCCCGCGCAGCGCTCCACCACGTACGAGTACCTCGCGGTGAACGACGACCCGGCGAACGACCCGGTCGACGAGCGGATCGTCTCGCACATCTCGTCCGTGGCCATCGAGGGCGGCACCGCGCACCCCGAGCTGAAGCTGATCGCGGCGACCTGAGCGCCCGCCGGACCCCTTAACGCGGCAAGCACAGACAGGACGGAGAAGCCATGCCGGGCGCCATCCACGCCGAGGGCCTCGTCAAGACCTTCGGGGAGCTCCGGGCCCTCGACGGAGTCGATCTCACGGTCCCGGAAGGCACCGTGCTGGGGCTCCTCGGCCCCAACGGTGCGGGCAAGACCACCACCGTCCGGGTGCTCACCACGCTGCTGCGGCCGGACGCGGGCACCGCCACGGTCGCGGGCCACGACGTGGTCCGCAGCCCTGACCTGGTGCGCCGCTCCATCGGTCTCTCCGGCCAGTTCGCCGCCGTCGACGACCGGCTGACGGGTCGTGAGAACCTGCGCATGCTCGCCGAGCTGTACGGCATGAGGCCGCGTGCGGCCCGGCAGCGCACCGAGGAACTGCTCACCCAGTTCGATCTGGCCGGTGCCGCCGACCGGATGTCGAGCACGTACTCCGGCGGGATGCGCCGCCGCCTCGACCTCGCCGGGGCGCTGGTGGTCCGGCCGCCGGTGATGTTCCTCGACGAACCGTCGGTGGGACTGGACCCCACCAGCCGCCTCATGCTGTGGGACGCCATCGACCGGCTGGTCGGCGAGGGCACCACGCTGCTGCTGACCACGCAGTACCTGGAGGAGGCCGACCGGCTGGCGCAGGACATCGCCGTCGTCGACCAGGGCCGGATCATCGCCCACGGCACCCCGCGCGAGCTCAAGGCCCGTACCAGCCGGCAGCAGATCGAGATCGTCGTGGAACACGGCGAGCAGATCGACGGCGCCGCCGGTCTGCTGGCCCGCCACAGCAGCCGCACCCCGGACGTGGACCGGGCGAGGCTGCTGGTCTCCGCGCCGGTGGTGGGCGGGGTGCGGCTGCTGACCGAGGTGGTCCGCGCGCTGGACGGCGCCGGCATCGAGATCAGCGACATCAGCCTGCGCCGGCCGACCCTCGACGAGGTGTTCCTGGCCCTGACGGAACCGGGGCGCGCGGAGGCCGAGCCGCCCCGTCCCGCCACGGGTCCCGCGCTGGCGGTCGCCGGTGCGTCCAGCGCGTCCGCGGCGTCCGCGGTGTCCGGTGCGTTCAGCGCGTCCAGCGAGAAGGAGTGACGACCATGTCATGGGCCCTGCGTCCCGGAACCTCCGAGGCCGCCGCCGTTCCCGCCCCGGCCGACGCACTCCTGCGTCCCGCCTCCGCGGCCAAGGCGGTCCGTGACCTCGTCGTGGTCACCCGCCGCAACCTGATCAGGATGATCCGCGTCCCCGAGGTGCTCATCCTCACCCTGGTGCAGCCGATCATCTTCGTCCTGCTGTTCGCCTACATCTTCGCGGGCTCCTTCAGCCTGCCCGGCGCGGCAGGCCCCTCCGTCTACCGCGAGTACATGATGCCGGGCTTCTTCGCCCAGACCATCGCCTTCGCGACCGCCAGCAACAGCAGCGTGAGCATGGCGAACGACCTGCAGAGCGGCATGGTCGACCGGTTCCGCTCGCTGCCGATGGCCCGGGGCGCGCTGCTGACCGGCCGCACGGTGGCGGACATGGTGCAGAACATCATCGTGATCACCGTGATGATCGGCTGCGCCGTGATCGTCGGCTGGCACATCCACCGCGGACTCCTGTACGCCGCCGCCGGCTTCGCGCTGCTGCTGCTCATGGGGTACGCCCTGTCGTGGGTGGGCGTCCTGATCGGCCTGTCGGTACGGGCCCCGGAGGCCGCCGCGACCGGGAACTTCCTGTGGCTGTTCCCGCTGACCTTCCTGTCCAACGCGTTCGTCGCGCCGTCCACCCTGCCGACGGTGCTGCGATGGGCCGCGGAGTGGAACCCGCTCAGCGCCACGGTGCAGTCCGCACGCCGGTTGTTCGGCAATCCGGGACTGCACACGTCGACCGCCTGGCCCGCCCAGCACTCGGTGGTCGTGTCCGTCACCTGGTCGGTCGTCATCGCCCTGGTCTGCCGGACGCTGGCGGTACGCCGTTACCGCTCGTCGGGCGCCTGAACCGCGAGCAGTTCGAGGAGCGGAGAAGCGCGGATGAGCGCGAGTCACGTCAGCGAGATGTCCCGTACCGACGCCCTTACCGACGGCCGGCCCGACGCCGGTACCGACGCCGGGCCCGACGCCCGGTCCGGCGTTCGTCCCGATGCCCGTACCGGCGCCCGGAGCGGCCGGCCGGCTGTCTTCCGGGCCGACCTGATGCGGCCGGTGCACGAACTGCTCACCGGGCACGCGGAGTCACGGCCGGAGCAGATCGCCTTCGCCGACGCCCGCCGCTCGGTGACGTACGCCGAACTCGCCGGGCGCACCGCCCGGCTGGCCGGACATCTCGCGGAACTGGGCCTGGAGCGCGGCGCGCGGGCGGTGATCTATCTCGCCAACCGCGTCGAGACGGTGGAGAGTTACCTCGCCGTCACCCGGGCGGCGGCGATCGGCGTGCCGTTCAACCCGCAGTCCTCGGACTCCGAGCTGGCGTATCTGCTCGACGACTGCGCCGCGCGCATGGTGATCACCGGCATCGCCCAGCTCCCGCAGGTGCAGAGGGTGCTGGTGGACCGGCCGGGCGTCGGGGTGGTGGTCGTACCGGACTCCGCGACGCCGGGGACCGGGGCCGGGGCCGGGGCCGCCGAGGGGGTGCCGGACTACGAGTCCCTGGCCACCACCTGGTCGATACGGCACCCGCCGCGCGACGACCTCGGCATGGACGAGCCGGCCTGGATGCTCTACACCTCCGGCACCACCGGAAGCCCCAAGGGCGTGGTCTCCACGCAGCGTTCGTCGCTGTGGGCGACCGGCGCGTGCACGGCGCCGGTGCTGGGGCTGTCCCCGGAGGACCGGGTGCTGTGGCCGATGCCGCTGTTCCACGCGGTCGCGCACAACGTGGGTGTGCTGGGCGTGGTGGCGGTCGGCGCGACGGTCCGGATCACGGACGGTCTCGCCGCGGACGACATCCTGCGCACGGCACGCGAGGAGGGCTCGACGTTCCTCGTCGGCGTCCCCACGATGTACCACCACATGGTCGAGCTGGCCCGCTCCGGAGCGTTCGGGATCCCGGCCGGGCTGCGGGTCTGCATGGTCGCGGGCTCGTCGTGCCCCGTGGCCCTGCACGAGGGTTTCCGCGCCGCCTTCGGTATCGCGCTGCTGGACAGCTACGGCAGTACCGAGACCGGCGGCGCGATCACCACCAACCTGCCCGAGGGGCCGTACGTTCCCGGCTCCTGCGGGCTCCCCGTGCCGGGGCTGGAGCTCCGGCTGACCGACCCGCGCACCGGGGCGGAGGTCCCGGAGGGCGCCGAGGGCGAGATCCGGGTGTCCAGCCCGGCGCTGATGCGCGGCTACCACCGGCGCGAGGAGGCCACGGCGGAGGTCCTGGCGGACGGCTGGTACCGCACCGGTGACATCGGACGGCTGGACGAGTCCGGGTATCTCACCATCACCGGCCGGGTGAAGGAACTGATCATCCGCGGCGGCGAGAACATCCACCCGGGCGAGATCGAGAAGGTCCTGCTGCGGGTCGACGGCATCGCGGACGCGGCGGTCGGCGGCCGGCCGGACGAGGCGCTCGGCGAGGTGCCGGTGGCGTATCTCGTGGCGCGGCCCGGGTCCGGCGGCATCGACACGGAGTCGGTGCTGGCGACGTGCCGGGCGGAGCTGTCGTCGTACAAACTCCCCGAGGAACTGCACGAGATCGACGAGGTGCCGCGCAACGCGGCCGGGAAGATCGCCCGCAGGCGGCTCGGCAGCCTGCCCGGCCGGCTGCTGTGGCGCAAGGCGCAGGAGCCGGCGCAGACCTCGCGGTCGTACGAAGGGGCCCTGGAACTGGGCCTCCTGGACGGTACGCATCCGCTGCTCCAGGCGACGGTCGAACTGCCCGGCGAGGGTGACGGTGTGCTGCTCTCGGGTCGTCTGCCGGGCCTGACGGACCCGGATGTCCCGCCGCTCTCGCGGACGTTGGCCGGGGTTCCGGTCGTGCTCCCGTCCGTGCTGGCCGAACTCGCCCTGCACGCGGGCGATCACGTCGGCTGCGGGCGGCTGCTGGAGCTGGCCACGGCCGAGCCGCTGGTGCTGCCCGAAGAGGACGGTGTGCAGCTGCGGGTGACCGTGGGCGCGCGGGGCGTGGACGACGGCGTACGCACCGTGACGGTGCACGCCCGCCGCGACGGCGGGGACGGCGCGGCCGGACGTCCGTGGACCTGCCACGCGACGGGTCTGCTGGCCCCGGGACCGGCGGTCCCGCCCGCCGCCGACCTGTCCGTATGGCCTCCGGCGGGTGCCGAACGGGTCCCGGCGGACGAACTGGGCACCGCGGCGGACGGCGTCCCCCGTGAACTGCGCTCGGTCTGGCGGCGCGACGGCGAACTGTTCGCCGAGGTCGCGCTGGTGGACGGCGGCCGCGGCCAGGCCACGCTGTTCGGCCTGCACCCGGCGCTGCTGGACGCCGTGCTGAGCCCGGCGCTGCTGCACACGCCGGTGGACCCGGTCGACGCGGTGGACCCGGTGGTACCGGTGTTCGACGACGGCCTGTGGTGGCCGCACTCCTGGCACGGGGTGGCGCTGTACGCGTCCGGGGCGTCGGTGCTGCGGGTGCGGGTACGGCCCCGTCCCGACGGCGGTTTCGGCATCGAGGCGGCCGACGCGGCGGGCGATCCGGTGCTCACGGCGGAGTCGGTGACCTCCGGCCGTACGACGGCGGCGGCACTGGCGCGTGCCTCGGCGGCCCAGCAGGACGGGCTGTTCGCGCAGGTGTGGGACGACCGTCCGCTGGAGGTCGACGGCGCGGGGCGTTCCCGCGAGGGCCGTTCCGGTGAGCGGTGGGCGGTGGTGGGTGACGACTCCCTGCGCGCCAGGTCCGGCCTGATGGCGGCGGGCCGCTACGCGGAGACGTATCCCGGCCTGGACGCCCTGGCCCGGGCGGTGGCGGACGGGACGGCGGCGGCACCGGACGTCGTGGTCGTCACCTGCGCCGACCGGGCCGGTTCCGGTGAGCTCGCGGAGGCGGTCCGCGGGGCGGTGCGCGAGGGCCTGGAGTGGGCGCGGCACTGGGCGGATCCGCTGTTCGCGGACGCCCGGCTGGTCGTCCTGACGAAGAACTCCGTTCCCGCGTGGGGCCCTTCGGAGGACCTCGATCTCCCGGGGGCCGCCGTGTGGGGTCTGGTCGGGGCGGCGCAGGACAGGGCCCCCGGCCGTTTCGTCCTGGTGGACACGGACGCGTCGAAACGGGCGTGGCGGATCCTGCCGGACGCGCTCGCCTCGGGCGAACCCCGGCTGGCGCTGCGCGGCCGGGCGGCGCGGGTACCGCGTACGGAGCGGGTGGCACCGCCGCGGGCGGCCGGCGCCGCGGCGGCCGCGGGCCCGCTGCTGGTCGTGGGCGAGGGCGCGGTGGACACGGCGACGGAGCTGTGGGCGGTGGGAGCACCGGTGACGGTGGCGGAATGGGAATCGGAGCCGGAGTTCGGGCCGGGGCCCGGGCCAGGTTCGGGGCCGGATGCCGCGCGAGGGACGGTGCCGCCGTCGGCGGTGCTGTTCATGACGTCGGTGGACCCGGCGGCCGACGACGACGTGGACGAGGTGCTGCGCCCGATGGTGGACACGGCGCTGGCGCTGCCGCTCGTGGAGCCCGCGGAGGTGGTCATCACGTCCCCCGCGCCCGCTTCCGCCTCCCCCGGCCTGGTGTCGGAGGCGGCGGCGGCCTTCCTGGACGCGTGGGCGACGCGCCTGTACGCGTCCGGCGTCCCGGCGGTGTCGATCCGTACCGCCGACCTGTTCGCCTCCCGCGAGGCACGGGATCTCTTCGACGCGGCGCGGACGCTGGACCGCCCGGCGGTGACGGCGGCCCGGACCGGCCTCGACGGGGTCGCGCCGGCCGGCCCGGACGGCCCGCTGTCCGGCTCGGCGGCGTTGCGGCGGGGCCTGGTGCGCGGTACGGCACGCCGGGTGGCGCGGGACGAACTGGCCGACCCGTCGGGCCTGCGGCACCGGCTGGCGGCACTGTCGGACGCGGAGCAGGAGGAGGCCGTGCTCGACCTGGTGCGGGCGCGGTTCGCGGCGGCGCTGGGTCTGCCGGGCGGTGACCGGATACCGGCGGACGGTGAGACACGGGACCTGAACTTCGACTCCCTGACGGCGCTGACGGCACGGAACGCGCTGGTGGCGGCGACGGGACTGCCGTTGCCCGCGGCGGTGGTGTTCGACTACGCGACCCCGGCGGCGCTGGCCCGCCACCTGAAGAAGCAGTTACTCGCCCGCTGATCACAGCCGGGACAGCCGGCCGGAGTCAGTCGTTGCCGGTGACGGCCGGCCGCAGCCGGTCCCACCAGTCGTAGCCGATCGCAGAGGAGGGGCCCGATGAGGGTCGAGAACGTGCACATCGAGTCGCTGGGCGTGGTCCTGCACGAGTGGGCGAGCGCGGCGGACGCGGTGGCGGCGGGCAAGCTGGACGCGGAGGTGCAGGCGGCGAACGGCCTGACGGGCGTGCACATCGCGGGCGACGTACCGGCGATGGACATGGCGGTGGAGGCGGCCCGTACGGCACTGGACCGCTCGAAGATCGACCCGGAGGACATCGGGGCGCACGTCCACAGCGCGGTCCACTACCAGGGCCCCGACGGCTCGTACCCGCCCGGCTACATCCTGCGCGAGCTGGGCCTGCCGACGGTCCCCGCCCTCTACCTGCGGCAGGGCTGCGACGGCATGCTGAGCGCGCTGGAGGTGGCGATCGGCAAGCTGACGGGCCCGGCGGAGGCGGGCGCCGTCCTGCTGACGACCGGCGAGAACTTCTCCTCCCCGGACATGGACCGCTGGAAGGGCTTCGGCCAGGCGTACATCCTGGGCGACGGCGCGGCGGCGGCCCTGGTGAGCGACGAGCCGGGCTTCGCGGAGGTACGGTCGCTGCACTCGGGCGTGCTGCACGAACTGGAGTCCTGGCACCGGGGCGACGGCCCGCTCCTGCTGCGCGCGGAGAACGGCCCCGCGTCCGGCATGGTGGAACGGGCGGAGCAGTTCGAACAGCGGATGCCGCTGTCGGAGACGATGGAGAAGCTGACCCTCTTCGGCCTGGACATCATCCACCGCGCCCTGGTGGACGCCGACCTGAACGCCTCCGACCTGGCCATGGTGATCCCGATCAACATGGACGGCCGGATGATCGAGTACTCCATCATGATGCCGCTGGGCCTGCCGATGACCCGCTGCGGCTGGGAGTTCGGCCGCTCGGTGGGCCATGTGGGCGGCGCGGACGTCTTCATCACGCTGGAGCACATGGTCCGCACCGGCAGGCTGACGCCGGGCGACAACGTCGTCCTCTTCTCCCAGGCCCCGGGCTGGCTGTGCAGTGCGGCGGTCCTGACGATCACGGAGCGGCCCGCGTGGGCGGAGTGAGCGGCGGCCGGGCCACAATGACGGCCATGACGGACAACTGGCTCCCGCCGGAGCAGTACATCGAGACGATCGCGCGCGCCTCGTCCTACGCCTGCCTGTACTTCACCGACACCGACGGCCGTCCGTTCCAGCTGCGTTCGTACAACGACCCGGCCGTCTGGCAGTGGCCGGGCGGCAACATGGAGCGCGGCGAGACGCCCTGGGAGGCCGCCCGGCGCGAGACCCTGGAGGAGACCGGCCTCGTCTTCGACGGCCCGCAGCGTCTCCTCGGCGTCCATTTCATCCCCCGGCACGAGACCTGGCCGGCGAACCACATCGGCTTCATCTTCGACGGCGGCGAACTCACCGCCGCCCAGATCGCCCGGGTCCGGCTCACCCACGAGCACACCGAGTGGCGCGTGGCGACGCTCGACGAATGGCGCCACGAGATGAAGCCGGTGACCTTCAACCGCCTGAACGCGATCGACACGGCACGGAAGACGGGGACGGCGGTCTACGTCGAGGGGTTCTGACCTCGGCGCCGTCCGGCGGCACCCGTCGGCCGGTGAATTCGCTCAAGCGACCCAAGGGTGAAGTGTCCCTTTTTGACCCGGAGTTGGCGGTATAGTCACCCGCATGACGCCCTCTGGGCGCGCCTCCCTTGTTCCGGACCCCTGCTCCTCGGGGCCCGGCCCGACGAGGAGCGGCTCCGGGTCTCAGACAGCCGTCTCCCCATGGAAAGGGAGGCGCGCCTGTGGGTCGTCATGCCAGGCCGAAACCGACTTTCGCCGCCCGGCTGCTCCGGCTTCTGCCGGAGCACCAGGCCGGACGGGTGAGGAGGTGGACGCTCTGGTGGCTCACCAGGTAGCTGGAGACCCCCAGCACAATTAGGGGTCTACAGCGGAGCTCCTGGTGAGCTGGAGCCCCTGTCACGGGTAACCGGCCGTGGCGGGGGCTTCGTGCTCACACAAAAATACACCGCGCCCGTCCGCTCCGCGCAAGCCACGCCGCCCTGCGAGTCTGCAGTTCGAATCCGCCGCGCGATCATCCGCCGCCGGGAACGGGAGGACGGCTGTCCGCTGTGCGCAGTCGGCAGGGGCATGCATCTGGGTGAGGTCGCCGCGCAGTCATCACCAGTGAAACCCGCTCGCCCCGGTCCCCTCCTCGGAGAGACCCTGAGGTCGTGGAATTTCTCTGCTACCACCGCGACCGGCCCGGCTCCCTGCCGCTGCGTGACAAGCTGCTGAAAGAGCATTGGTCCTACATGGACCGGTACGCGAAGGAGATGATCGCCCGGGGCCCGACCCTCACCGACGACGGCGGCGCGGTCACCGGCAGCGTGCACATCCTCGGTCTCACCGATCCCGCGGCTGCCCGCGCGTTCGCCTTCGACGAGCCGAACTACCAGGCCGGCGTGTACCGGGACGTGCTGCTGCGACGGTGGCGCAACACGCTGGGGCGCACCATGTGGGACTTCCCCGGCGGCCGAACCGGCGGCGACCGGTATCTGGTGCTCGGCCTCGGCGCAGGGCAGGCGGGCGACGTCGCGGTGCCACCCGAAAGGGAGGCGTGGGAACGGCCAGCGTCGTCCTGGCCGACGGGACCGTCGTCGGGGCACTCGTCGTGGTCAACGCCCCCGGGAGCGCCGTGGATCCGAGAGACTGCACCCTGCTGGGGGCCGCGCTGGGCATCGGTCACGAGTTCGCGGGGCTGCGGACACCCTCCCGCAGAGAATGCCGGCCGGTCGCGGGGATGCCGCAGGCCGCCGGAGCGGGCCGGGGCCGCAACACCACGATCGCGATCGTCGCCACCAGCGCGGGCATGACCAACGCGGCGCTGACCAGGATGGCCGCAGCGGCGCAGGACGGACTGGCGCGGGCGATCGATCCCTCGCACACCCTCTCCGACGGCGACACCGTCTTCTCGGTGGCCACCGGCACCGGCCGCCGGCTGTCCAACGACGAGCCGGACGACACACACGCGCTCACCCGGATCGGCTCCGCAGCGGCCGACACCCTCTCCAGGGCCGTCGCACACGCCGTGCTGGAGGCCACTTCCGTACGGCAGTACAAGAGCTACTGCGACACCTACCGTTCCTAAACAGTGTTCAGGAGTGAGTCTTGGACCCACGTCCCGGAACTGCGCGTATCCCGAACGGTGTTGGATGCGCTGGTCCTCCGCGTTCTCGTTGTCCCGGTCCGGCGACGTGCATCGTGCGCACGCTCCGTGACGGGAGGGCGGGTTTCCTCACGCTCCCGGCCACCTCGATCGGCCTGGACGGTCCGATGCCCACGACGATCGCTCTGGTCGGCGTGGGGCGGTGCCGTCCGTCGCCGGATCGGGTGCCCGAGGGCGCGCCTGCCAATCGCCACCGAAGCGGCGTCATGGCGAGTCATTTTGCGAGTCTCGCTGGTCAGGGGCTTACGCCAGTGCTGGTCGCCCCACATCGAGGTGTAGGCCGAGTCTACGGCCACGATGGCGATGCCGTGCTCGGCGGCCATCGACACGATGCGGGCCTTCAGCCTGCCGGTCGGCATGCCGGAGATGAGCTGCCGGAACCGCTTCTTGCGTCCGTGCTTCTCGCGGGTCTTCTCGGCGTCGAAGTCCAGGTTCTCGATGCCGACCGCGTTCGCCCCGGCCTGTTTGGTCCAGTACAGAAGCTGGGTGAGGGCGTGCCGGATCTGGGCGTCGCGGTGATCGGCGGTGCCCGACAGGTCGTAGTGGAAGCGGCGCGGATCACCCATCGGGTTGCCGTGCCGGTCGAGCCGGTAGGCGGCGAAGTGGTCCGCGTTGGTGTCCACACCGACCATGCCCTCAGCCCGTGCGGCCTCAAGCGGGATCGTCTGCACCACGGGTCTGGTCCACGACGCGGTGAGGTACCAGCGGCCACGTTCCACGTTCAGGTGGATGCGGTAGGCGACAGCCCGATTCGCCTCGATACGGTCGCCCCACTCCTCGCCCCGGTGCGCGAATCGCACGGTTGAGGCCAGCACGTACCGGCCGTGCCTGCTGTTGGCCACATGGGCGAGCGGCGCGGGCAGCTTGATGCTGACCTCGCCGTTCGGGGTGACGCGGATCGTCTCGTTGCCGAACCTCTTGCCGGACTCGCCATCGGCGGCGAGGAACCGGCGTTCGGCTTCCCAGCGCTGCCGCCACTGGGGCTCGGTGAGCTGGGCGGCTTGGAGGTTGTGCCGGTTCTTGAGCAGCCGCCGGCCACCGCGCACAACGCGGACACGGCCGGTCTTCCAGTTGTCGCGTGTCACGTCGAGGCGATGTTCCAGCGTCGCCAGTCGGCGGGACTTGTGGAACCACTCGCCCTTGGACCGGTAGCCGCCCGGTGCCCGCTTGGTGCCCTTCTCGCCGATCGGCAACGACAGGCGGTGCCGCAGCGTCTTGATGCCCGCTTCGAGGTTCTGGATGTGGGCGAGCAGGCAGCGGCGGGCCAGGCCGTACTGGTCGTGGGTGGCCTTGGTGATCGTCCCGGCGATACGCGAGGAGGACTGTTCCGTCAAGTCCCGTTTACGGGCTGCCCAGGCGTCATTGTCGTGTTCGTGCCCGGCCTCGCAGCGGGCCTTGAGATCGAGAGATGCCAGACGGCCCTGGTGCTCCCCAACCAGGCGCAACACCTTCTCGTCTTCGGGCGTGAGGTGCTTGAGGCGGTCGCGAATCGCCACCCCGGACGGGCCGAGAGCGACGAACGGCGCCTCGATGGTGCGAAGCTGCTTCTTCTTGTCAGCCATCAGCAGCCGCCGCTTCAAGCGCCTTCCTGGCTCGGTTCTTCGCTGACCGGCGCCCGTACAGGCGGGCGCAGAACGAGGTGAGAACCTCCACCATGTCGCGCACCAGGTCGTCTTCGACCTCACCGTCATCCAGAACGACCAGGCGGCGGCCGGTGGCAGACAGGGCGGCTTCGACGAGTTCGACATTCATGCGGCCGAGGCGGTCTTGGTGTTCCACCACCACGGTGGTCACCGCCGGATCGGCCAGCAGGCGACGGGCCTTCGTACGGGCGCCGTTCATGCCCGAGGCGATCTCGGACTCGACACGGACGACCTTGTGTCCGGCCTTTGCGGCCCACGCCGACAAGCGGGCGGTCTGCCGCTCCAGGTCCGCCTTCTGGTCGTGCGAGGAGACGCGGGCATACAGGCCAACGCCACCGGTCACGGACGGTGAGGTGTTCGCGTCGATGTTCACCAGGATCGTGCGCGGCCCCACTCGCTCCGCAGGGACCGGCAACGTGCCCTCACGGAACCAGCGGTAGGCCGTACGCGGGGCAATCCCCTGTGCGCGTGCCCATTCCGTCAGGTTCACACACAAGACAATACAGCACTCACAGCACCTAAAAGACACTTATGGGCACTTATTCGCGAGCAGCTGTCAACCCCTCGGCCTGCGCGCACCTGCGGCGGAAGTGACCACCGGTGTGCACGCCCTGGGCGCCTGGTTCCGGTCCCGAACACTGCTGGGCGTAGCGGAGTTGATGGATAGCATGACCACGACTTCGACTTCAGGAACGGGCCCGGAGGAACCACGTCATGACCACCCCGCGCGCCTTCCCTCTGGAGCCCGCCCCGATCCATGTGTCCGACGAGGTCCTCGACGACCTGCGCGCGCGTCTCGCCTCGACCCGTCCGCCGCTGGACGAGGGGAACGAGGACTGGTCCTACGGCGTCCCGGCGGGCTGTCTGCGTGAGTTGGTCGCCCACTGGCGGGACGGCTACGACTGGCGCAAGGCCGAGGCCGCCATCAACGCCTACGAGCACTACCGGGTGAACGTCGCGGGTGTCCCGGTGCACTTCATGCGCAGGGCCGGCCGCGGCCCGCGCCCGGTCCCGCTGATCCTCACCCATGGCTGGCCGTGGACGTTCTGGCACTGGTCGAAGGTGATCGACCCGCTCGCCGACCCGGCCGCGTTCGGCGGTGACCCCGCCGACGCGTTCGACGTCATCGTGCCGTCGCTGCCCGGCTTCGGTTTCCCCGGCCCGCTCACCGGTTTTCCGGACGTCAACTTCTGGAAGGTCTCCGACCTCTGGCACACCCTGATGACCGAGATCCTCGGATACCGGAAGTACGCCGCCGGGGGCTGCGACATCGGCGGGATCGTGTCCAGCCAGCTCGGCCACAAGTACGCCGACGAGCTGTACGGCATCCACATCGGCTCCGGGCTGCCGCTCGACTTCTTCACCGGCCCCCGCGCCTGGGACTTCGCCCGCAACCGGCCCCTCACCGACGACCAGCCCGCCGACGTCCGGGCCCGCGTCGTCGAGCTGGACCACCGCTCGGCGTCCCATCTGGCCGTGCACATGCTCGACGGCGCCACCCTGGCCCACGCACTGAGCGACTCACCCGCAGGGCTGCTCGCCTGGCTGCTGGAGCGCTGGAACGCCTGGAGCGACAACGGCGGCGACCTCGAGTCCGTCTTCACCAAGGACGACCTGCTCACCCACGCCACGATCTACTGGGCGAACAACTCCATCGCCACGTCGATGCGTTACTACGCCAACGCCAACCGCTACCCCTGGACCCCGGCCCACGACCGCACCCCGGTCGTGCAGGCCCCGGTCGGCCTCACCTTCGTCACGTACGAGAACCCGCCCGGCATCCATACCGCCGACGAGCGCGTCCGCGCGTTCGAGAACGGCCCGCAGGCGGCCTGGTTCAACCACGTCAACGTCAACGCCCACGACCACGGCGGCCACTTCATCCCCTGGGAGAACCCCGACGCCTGGGTGAACGACCTGCGCCGCACCTTCCACGACCGCAGGCCCTGAACGGCCCCGGGAGGGAAGGGAGAAGCGTGAACGGGGTGGGGACGCGGGTCGGGGGGCGTTACCGGCTGGAGGCGCTGCTGGGACGCGGCGGCATGGGTGAGGTGTGGCGGGCCTACGATCCGCGGCTCGAGCGGCGGGTCGCCGTCAAGTTCCTCCCCGCGCAGCTGGCCGATGACAGCGATCTGTCGGGCCGTTTCCGGCGTGAGGCCCGGGTGACGGCACAGCTCCAGCACCCTGGCATCACGCAGGTCTTCGACAGCGGCGCCGAGGACGGGCAGCTGCACCTGGTCATGGAACTGCTGGACGGGCGTGATCTGGCGGCGGTCCTGCGGGAGCAGCCGACCGGGCTGCCCGTGCACAGGGCGGTCGGCCTGGCCTCGCAGACCGCCGACGCCCTCGCGTACGCGCACCGGCAGGACGTCGTCCACCGGGACGTCAAACCCGCCAACCTCATGCTGCTGCCCGGCGGACGGGTCAAGGTGTGCGACTTCGGCATCGCCGGCTTCGTACGGGCGGACTCCGGTCTGACCCGTGACGGCAGCGTCATGGGGACACCCGACTACATGGCTCCCGAACAGTGCCTGGGACAGCGGGTCGACGGGCGGGCCGACCTGTACGCGCTGGGGTGCGTGCTGTTCGCCCTGCTCACGGGGCGGCCGCCGTTCACCGTGCCGGGGGACTTCCGGGCGGTGATGCTGCGTCACCTGCACGCACCGCCACCGCGCCTGTCGGAACGGCGTCCGGGTCTGCCCGCCGAACTCGACTTTCTGGTCACGCGGTTGCTCAGCAAGGACCCCGGTGACCGCCCCGCCCACGGGGGTGCCGTCGCCGACCTCCTCCGTGCCCTGGCGGACCGGCCCGTCTCCCCGCCGGCCGGAGCCTCCCCCGTCCGCCCCTCCCCGGTCCGTCCGGCCACGCCCGGTCCGCGGTTCGCGCCGACCGACCGTCCGCCCGCGGCCGAACCGCTGCCGGCGCCCGCCGTCCGTACGCCGGTCGACGCGTCCGGGCCGGTCCTCGAGGTGTTCCACAGCGGGTACCTCGCTCCCGGCGTCACGGACCTCGACCTGTTGGTGACGGTACGGGGCACCGGCGCCGCCCCGGCCGACGTGGCGGCGCCGGTGCCCCGTACCGTCGTCTTCCTGACCGGCCTGTCGGCTCAATTGCCCGGACCGGACTTCGCCGCGGTCGTCCGAGCCCTCCGTGAGGCCGTCGCCGGCCTGGACGACGGCGTCTCGTTCGCCCTGGTGGCAGGCTCGGAGTACGCGCGGATGCTCTACCCCGACAGCATGCGCGCCGTCCGGGCGAACGCGGTGACGAAGGCCGAGGCGGACGCCGCCCTCTCGGCTCTGGAACCCGTGCGGGCAGCGGCCTTCGGCCGCTGGATACGGCTGGCCGACCGCCTCTTCGCGGGACATCCCGAGGCGGTGCGCACCGCGATCCTCCTGTCGGACATGAAGGCCTCGGCCGAGAGCCCGGACGAACTGTCCGCCGCGCTGGCCTCGTGCGCGGGCCGCTTCGTCTGCCACGCCCGGGGCATCGGCACCGCCTGGGAGGTGAGTCAGCTCGCGTCGCTCACCCGCGCTCTGAACGGCACCCTGGACATCTTCGCCGCACCGTCGTCGGCGCCCGCCGGCCGGGCGGGCCTCTCCGGGGAACTGGCCGCGCTCCTCGACAGCACCCGCCGGACCGTCCACCGCGACCTCGCCCTACGGGTCACCGCCCCCGAGGGCACCCGGCCGCGCCTCTTCCGGCAGGTCGCCCCCGGCGTCGAAGACCTGTCCGACCGCGGCTACCCGATCGCACCAGGCGCCTTCGAGTACCCCGTCGACGCCCCCGACAACCAGTCCCGCGACTACCACCTGGGCCTGGACCTCCCGCCCGCCGACACCGGCACCACGACCCCCGTCACCCTGGACCTCGTCCTCCTCCCGCCGACCGGCGACGGCCGCCCCCTGACCCGCCGCACCATGACGCTGACCCGCCGACCGGCGGCGCAGAGCTGACCGGAAGGCCGGTGGCGGCGTCCGACGGCGCCGACCCGGGAATCCACCGTCAGTCATCCGCGAACCGCGGTTGCTTCGCACACCCGGTGGATGTGGATGGCCAGGCGGGCGTGGGGGAGGGCGATCCCGCCGAGTTCGTCGGCGATGGCGCAGGTCTTGAGCGAGCGGGACTCGCATCTGCCGTGGCCGGTGTCGGAGGCGGTGTGCTGGACGGCGATGTCCCGCCACCGCAGGGCGGACCCACTACGAGAACGTGCACTTCTACGGCACCCACTCCGTCGACATCGACGGAGAACTCGCCCAGCTCGACACCGACGGCTACCGGCCACTGCGGCTGGCCG
>NZ_JBEYWE010000051.1:0-17553 GCF_040644295.1 Streptomyces sp. NPDC047000 | reverse complement strand
CAGCCCGCCACCATGCGCGTACCGCATGACGACGTCGTACCGCAACGATCAAGAACCGTCACGGGCCACCAGACTCCGCGAGTTCAACCTGAGTACCACGTTCCACGCGAGCGAGATACGACCGGGGTGGGTGCCCCCTATACTCCGGGACGGCGATGCTCTCCCGGCTGACAAAGAATCCCCAACCGGCGCCCGCCGCTTCTCAGCGGCCAGTCCTGCACCCCGCTGGACCATCCCATCTGCGGAGCCAAAGATCACGAAGCATCATCAGGGGTTCAGTCGCCTTCACCCGTCCGGTCTTCCCCTTGCCTGTGGTCTGCGGATGGAACGCAGACCCTTGGGCTTTTCCCCCGAGCTCCGCACCGAGCCGTTACCGACACCGCACGTCGGGGTGGGGACTGACCCTGAGCACTGGCCAGGAATACGCTGCCGACGTCAGCCGTCGGGCCTCTGACCAGCGCATTCACTCATCTCGTGCAGCATCGTGTCGCACCTCCTTCTTCTTGGTGTCCACGCCGATGACCGGCTGCTTGTCCGCGAGGTACGCCGTGACCTGGTCGTTGATGTAGCGGAACTGGGCGTCCCGGTCCGGATGCCGGGCACCTTCGGTGGTCCTCGAGGTGCCCTGCAAGGAGAAGCCCTCCGCCTTCAACAGTGCGGCCACCGTGTCCGCAGCGACCCGGTGCCCCTGGCGCGTCAGCTCGGCCGCCAGATTCCGGGTGGACCTCACCGTCCACAGCAGCGGAGATTCCGGGTCGCCGCGCTGGTCCGGCTCGACCAGCGCCAGCAATGCGGGCACCAGCCCCGGATCGGCCTCCCGCAAGGGCTTCCGACCCGCGCCCGGTGCCCGGACCCGGCCGGCGGGCTCCTCCGCGTGCTCCAGCTCCCGCTTCCCGCGCGACACCGTGGACTCCGCCACCCCGGCCGCTCCGGCCACCATACGGATCCCGCCATGGCCCAGAACGCGGGCCGCGGCGCCCAGCGTCAGTCGCTGCTGGCGCTCATCGAGATGCGGCAGCAACAACCCGAAAACATCCACCAGCTCTGCCTTCGTCCCCTCCGACACCCCCGCATCCTACGACCCAACAGCTCACGAAAACCTAAGAGTTATTGATCGGCAAATCCCAGGGTCCCTTGCATGATCGAGGTCTGTCCGGGTTCATCCGGTGAGGCCGAGGGCGGTCAGGGGTCTGTGGCAGTCGCGGGCGGTGTGGCGTAGGGCTGCGGCGATGTCGGTGTGGCCGTCCTGGCGGTGGATGCCGATGGTGAGGTTGCGCAGGCCGGCCATGATGCGGGGGAGGCGGCCGGCGTGGATTGTGGAGTCGTCCTCGCGGAAGGTGCGGTCGCGGACGTGGTGCAGAAGGTTTTCGATCTTCCAGTGCCCTCTGGTCCAGGCCGCGAGCTGGGGGCCGCTGCGCCCGCCGGTGAAGACGGCCGGGGAATACGTGGTGTCCGGGCCCTGTGGCGACCTGCTGCTGGTGGACCGCTTCACCCTCCCCTGCTCCCGCCGCGCCTGACCCGCCGGCGGGGGCCGGTCCTCCGGCTTGACTTCGAGAGCGCTCCAAGTCCTAGCGTCGGAGGCGTTCGTCAGCCCTCGAGGTACCGCCCGGTCCGCTGGGCAGCAGGAGTATCCGCGCATGATCACTCCAACCACGCTCGGCTCGCCCGGTCTCACCGTCAGTACGATGGGCCTGGGGTGTATGGGGATGAGCGAGAGCTATGGCGCCGCCGACTGGGACGGCGGCCTGGCCACCATCGACCGGGCCCTGGAGCTGGGCATCACGTTCCTGGACACCGCCGACGCCTACGGCACCGGGCACAACGAGGTGCTGGTGGGCCGGGCCGTCCACGGCCGCCGGGACCAGGTGCAGCTGGCCACCAAGTTCGGCATCGACCGCAGCGCCGGCGACCGGGCACGCCGCATCCGCGGTGCCAGGGACTACGTGCTGCGCTCCTGCGACGCCTCGCTGCTGCGGCTGGGCGTCGAGGTGATCGACCTGTACTACGTCCACCGCCCGCCCCAGGACGTGGAGATCGAGGAGACCGTCGGGGCGATGGCCGAGCTGGTCGAGGCGGGCAAGGTCCGCCATCTGGGCCTGTCCGAGGTCGACGGCGAGCTGCTGCGCCGGGCGCACGCGGTGTACCCGATCACCGCGGTGCAGAGCGAGTACTCGCTGTGGACCCGCGACGTCGAGGCGGTCACCCCGGTGATGGCCGAGCTGGGGGTCGGGCTGGTGCCGTACTCGCCGCTGGGGCGGGGGTTCCTGACCGGCACCCTGGACCGCTCCACGCTGGGCGAGAAGGACTTCCGGCGCACCAACCCCCGCTTCGCCGGCGAGGCGGGCGAGGCCAACGAGAAGATCGCGCAGACCGTGCGCGAGGTGGCCGACCGGCTGGGTGCGACCCCGGCCCAGGTGGCGCTGGCCTGGGTGTACGCCCAGACCGAGCGGCTCGGGGTGGCGGTGGCGACCATTCCGGGCACCCGCAGCCCTGCCCGGCTGGAGCAGAACGCGGCCGCGCTGGAGCTCACCCTGGACGCCGAGGCGCTGGCCGCGCTGGACCCGCTGAGCGACCAGGTGGCGGGCGAGCGCTACACCTCCGCGCACACCGCTGAGGTCGCTCGGGGTTAGAAACTGTTCTCTTTCCGAATCTCTTGCGAGGGTTTCTGCTGGTCAGGGGTGGTGTCGTCGGTGCTGCGGGAGTCTGGGGCCGGTAGTGGTCCGAGACGATGCGGGGGTGGCGGATGCCGTCGATGCGGGCGGTCCTGGAGGCACGGCAGAAGGACGCGGTGGTCCGGGTGGAGGAGCTCGGTGCCGAACTGGAGCGGGTACGGGCGGCTCTGGCGGATGCGGAGGAGGTGCTCCGGCGTCGGGTGACCGGCTTGCAGGAGTATCTGGAGGCGCTTGCGGAAGCGGACGCTCCCGCGGTGCCGACGGGTGATCCGTCGCCCGGGAAGCCGGTGCGGCCGGTCGGACCGCGCAGAGCGGTGCCTCACCGTGAGGACGCGGCCGGGGTGGAGGTCCTGGCGGTGGACCACCAGGCGGTGATGGCCGCGGCCGGGGAGGCGGGATCCGACGGGCTGGGTGCCCGGCAGGCAGCGGTGGTGCTGGGCTGGGACAGCGCGTCCGCCTCGCGGGTCGAGGGAGCGCGGGCCCGGCTGAAACGGCTGGGGGAGCGGGGCTGGCCCGTCGAGGAGAGACCGGGCCGGTTCACGCTGCCGGCACCGGAGCACGACGGAGTTGGCGGGCGGCGAGGCGGCGGCTCATGATCATGGTCATCGACCACAGGACGACGGCCTCACCGGTGTCGGTGCGCCGCTCGTAGTCACGCACCAGACGCCGGCTGCGCAGGAACCGGGGCTGCTCGGACGGTGCCCGTCAGGCGGGGGCGGCGCTTCTCGCGTACATCAACTTCCTGGTGCCGTAGGCCAGATGGGCTGTGCCGTCCTTGCCGAACGCGAGGGATGGCCAACCGTCGCCGGTGGCAACCGGCTGGCTGGTCCACTCGCCGGTGAGTGTGCGCCTGGCGAGGACGACTTGACCGTTGTCGAGGTAGGCGACGAAGAGGTTCTGGTGAGGGTTGCCGGCTGCCGACGGGTATCGGGGGCCGTTGGTGACGTTACCCCCCGCGACCACCTCGATCCTCGGAGGCAGACCCGACAGTTCGTTGACCCAGGCGTGGACGGTGCGGGACTTGTGGTCGGCGTAGGCGATGAGCGCTGGGCCAAGGAGCCCGCGGGCCATGGACACGCTTTCGGCCGCGACGAAGTCTTTGTCGATCACCTGGCTGTCGAAGTCCGGCGGCCGGGTGTCCGTCACATCGCTGGGCAGTTCCCGTGCCAGCTTCAGCGGCTCCCTGATGGCGGGCGCGCCGGTGTCGGAGCCCTGGAAGTAGGCGACGGTGAGCCCGGCGCTGCTGTCGAAGGCCAGAGAGACGCCGTTCCTGGTGTCGCTCGATACGTCGACGCTGCTGATCTGCCACGACCCGCCGGTCTTCCTCGCCACGCGCAGGGCATCTCCCTGGAACGCGTCGCGGAACGCGACTGTCGGGGTGTCGGCGAACGGCGGGTCGTGCAGATTCGGCTCGATCTGCATCGAGACGTCCGCGACGTCGCGCACGGCGATCCCGCCCTCGGTTGGGATCTCCTCGAACGACCAGATGCCGTTTCCCCTGGTGGCGAAGATCGCATGGTCGGTGCTGCGGTCCCGGTAGGCCAGCCGCGGAATGCCCTGCGAGTCGAACCCCAAGCTTATCCGCACGGTGTCCGGTGCTGCGGTGCCGCCGGTGTTCTCCCGCGACCATTGACCGTTCTGCCGACGGGCCACCATCACGGCGGGGTTGGCCTCAGAGCCGGATAGATAGGCGATGGCGGGATCGCCATTGCCGTCCACGGTCAGGAAGGACTGGCCGAGGATGATACCGGAGTCGTCGACGGTCTCAAAAGTGAACTGGGTGGCTTGGGTGGTCATGACGAAGATTCCCCTTTTCTGTGTGGGGGGCTTCGGGTTCGACGCCTCGGAGGGAGCCGCGGGCCTGTCATGTCTCTTCTCAGGTTAGGACGCCTGTCGGCGGCCCGCAGACCCATCACCGCCCGATGCTGGCGGCCGAGAAGTCCACTGCACGGGGCGTTCACCAGGCGATGAAGGCTGGTGGAGGAGCTCAAGCGCCGTGTTGAAAACCCGCTCCTGGCCTCATGTCGGCGTACACGTGAACCTTAGGTCGTACGCCGACACCACCCTGGTCCTCGAGCCTGGCATCCCGGATGCCGAGCACCTGACCTCGGTCGCGGACCGACTGGGCCTGGCGGTGGCCCGGACGGCACGACAGCCGTCCTCACCGGGGCCGTGCCCCGGTGAACCGGTGAGGACGTTTCGGCACGAAGGCCCTCACCCAGATGACCGCCCGGGACACGGCGGACGCCCGTTCCTCCGGGGACCGGCCGGGGAGGAGACGGGCGTCTGGTGGGGTGGAGCGGGTGCGGGGTCAGGAGGTGCGGCCGGTGCGGAGCATGCCCCGGCGGGCGGCGGAGCGCAGGTAGAAGACGGTCGGGATGCTGCACACCAGGATGGCGAAGAGGCCGGCCTCGGGACCGAAGGCGCCGCCGGTGAGGGCCTCGGGGCCGGTGAGGACGCCGTGCAGCAGGCCGGTCTGGGCGTCGTCCGCGCCGGACACGGTGACCCCGAAGATGCCGCTCTCCGCGAAGTTCCAGCCGAAGTGGATGCCGATGACCAGCCAGATGTTGCGGGTGGCGGTGTAGACGGCGCCGAGCATCAGACCGCCCTCGATGGCGATGGCGAGCGCGCCCCATATGGTGGCGCCGGGGTTGACCAGGTGGAGACCGCCGAAGACGACGGCGGAGACGATCAGGGCCGCACGGGTGCCGAAGCGCTCCTCCAGCAGCCGGAAGGCGACGGCCCGGAAGAGCAGTTCCTCCAGCACGGCGGGTGTCAGCATCGCCCCGAACACCGTGATCAGGCCGAGCACGGAGACCCCGCCCTCGGTGCCGTAGGAGCCGAAGAGGACGACGAAGAACAGGGTTCCGGTGAAGAGCGCCAGTCCGAGCAGAGCGCCCCGGCTCAGCGAGGGCTTCGCGTCGTCGGGGGCGAGTTCGGTGACCGGCCGCTGCTCCAGGTGGCGGACGAGGTAGGCGTACAGGGCGAGCCCGGCGACCGAGACGACCACACCGAAGAGCAGGGAGAGGACCGGGTTGGTCCCGGCCAGGGCGCGAACTCCGCCGCCCACCGCGGTCGCCACGAGGAACGCCGGGGCCATCACGGCGAGCCGCGTCCACATGGAGCGGACGGGCCGCTGCGGTGTGAGCGGGGTCTGGTCGAAGAGGTCCTTGACGGACTGCGTGGTGAGCTTCAGCGAGGTCATGCCCCAGACACTAGGTTCGGGGCCCACCCCGCAACGTCGCCCTGCGGTGGACACTCGCGTGTAGCTCTCGAGGGGGACACGGCACCCTCCGCGGGGGGGCGCGGGGCGGGGACGGCCCGGTTCATTCGGACGCGGAGACCAGCCCGACCCGGTGCGCCAGCACCACCGCCTGGACCCGGTCCCGCAGATCGAGTTTGGTGAGGATGCGGGAGACGTACGTCTTCACGGTCTCGCGGCTGAGTACCATCCGGTCGGCGATCTCGGCGTTCGACAGCCCCTCGGCGACCAGCAGCAGCACCTCCGTCTCGCGGGGCGCGAGCATCGCCAGCCGCTCCGGCACCGTGTTCCGGCCGCCGCGCGGGGCGTCGTCGTCCGGGCGGATGCGGTCGGCGAACCGGCCCACCAACCGCCGTGTGACGGACGGGGACAGCAGGGAGTCGCCGGCGGCGACGGTGCGGATGCCCGCGACCAGTTCGCGGGGCGGGGTGTTCTTGAGCAGGAAGCCGCTGGCACCGGCCCGCAGCGCCTCGTACACGTAGGAGTCGAGGTTGAAGGTGGTGACGATCAGCACCTTCGCCGGTTCGGTGGCGTCGGGTCCGGCGAGCTGCCGGGTCGCCTCGATGCCGTCGAGGACGGGCATCTGGATGTCCATCACCACGACGTCCGGCCGCAGCCTGCGGGCCGCCTCGACCGCGGCCAGCCCGTCGGCGGCCTCGCCGACGACCTCCAGGTCGGGCTGGGCGGAGAAGATGGTGACATAGCCGGTGCGCACGAGTTCGTGGTCCTCGCAGACCAGGACCCGGATCGGGGGCGGAGTGGTCATGCGTGGTCTCCGGTGGGGATGCGGGCGAGGACGCCGAAGCCGCCGTCCGGCCGGTGTCCCGCGGTCAGTTCGCCGCCGAAGACCCCGACCCGCTCGCGGAGTCCGACCAGACCGTGACCGCCACCGCGGCCCACCGGTCTGACCGCCCGGGCGGGAGTACGGCTCGAAGCCGCGGTGCCCTCCGTGATCACCTCGATCTCCAACTCGTCGTTCCTGTAGTGGACGTGCACGTCGGTACGCCGTCCCGGCGCGTGCTTGAGCGCGTTGGTGAGGGACTCCTGGACCACGCGGTAGACGGTGAGTTCGACGGCGGAGGCCATCGGGCGGCGCTCGCCGTTCTCGGTCAGCTCCACCGGCAGGCCCGCCGCGCGGGTCTTCGTCACCAGGTCGGAGAGGCTGCCCGGGACGGGGGAGTGGTCGCCTGGCGGGCCGTCGACCGCCTTCAGCACGCCCAGCAGGTGCTGGAGGTCGGTGAGGGCGTACCGGCCGGAGTCACCGATCGCGCCGAGCGCGGTGACGACCTTGTCGGGGTGGTCCTCCAGCAGGAACTGCGCCGCGTCCGCCTGGACCACCATGGCGGTCACATGGTGGGTGACGACGTCGTGCAACTCCCTTGCTATTCGTGCCCGTTCCTGGGCGGTGGCGGCGTCGATGCCGAGCCGGCGGCGCTCCTCCTCACCGGCCCGCCAGGCCCGTACCGTCCGCCCGGCCGTCCAGAAGACCGCCAGGATCAGGTAGATGAGGACGAGGTCGGCGACGGTGCGCGGGGACCCGCGGTGGTGCAGTGCGATCGCGTACGACACGAACAGGGCGGTCCCGCCGGCGGCCGCGGCCAGCCGCGGGCGCCGTCCGGCGGGCCCGTGCGGGGTGTGCGCGCCGACGGCGTAGAGCGCCGCGTACAGCGCCGCGCTGGCCGCGGTCCCCGGGTAGGCGAGGAGTTCACGGGCGGCGAAGGCGAGCGAGATCACCGCCAGTGAGGCCACCGGACAGAACCGGCGCAGGGCGAGCGGCAGCCACAGCAGCCCGGTCAGCACCAGGCCCAGCGGGTCGTACGGCCGCCCCTTCAGGTCGCCGAACTCCGCGCCGATCATCGCCGTCAGCGGCGAGAACGCCACCGGCGCGAGCAGCACGGTGACCACCGAGTCCCGGACCAGCGGGGAGTTGGTCTGCCAACGCGCCACGGCCGTACGCGCGTTCGCGGCGAGTGAGAACACCTTCGCTTGGATCACGGCCAGAGCCTAGCCGGGGTCGCGACGGGGCACCGGCCGGTGTTCCGGACGACGCGGGCGCCCCCGGACCGACGCCCCGTGCCGAGGTCCGCCGGTCGTCTGTGCCGGTCCGTCGCCGTCTCGAATGCGGGTGGGGGAGCGGGGCGGCCGGCCTCTTTGCCGATCCGGCGGCGCGGGCGGGGGATGAGCGCGAGCGGTTCCTCCAGATGTCGGTGGACAGCAAGCGCCGCACCCCGCCGACGTCGTGCTCTGGTGTCGGCGGGGCGCGGTGCGAGGCGGTCGGCCGGCCTGTCCGGTCCTCGCGCACCCGCGAACGGGGTGGGCGAGGACCGTGAGCCCGGCCGCGATGGGACGGTCGGCTGCCGGGGTGGTCCACTGGCGAAGAGGCGGTGTTCTGACCGTGCGCTGTTCGGTCACTCCCCGACCGTGGCTGTACGCAGAAGCCGTTGGGGGCCGTGCCCCGCGACGTGGTGTAGGGGATCAAGCGTTCCGCGTTCCGGTTGGAGGCCCGTGGCGATCTCCGTCGAGGCAGCTGTCCGCGAAGCGTCCCGGTGAAGTCGGGTGAACACCCGAGCCGACAGCGCCACCAGCTCCGACCTGCGGATTCCGGTGCCTTGATCCCCTAGACCACCGGGCGGGACGCCACCCCGTCGGGGGACGTCCCCGCCGTCAATTCACCTCTGGCCCGAACCGACGCTTGTACGCCGACGGAGTGATGCCCGTCCCGCGACGCATCAGCGTGCGCAAGTTGGCAGCGGTGCCCAGCCCGCTCCGCCGTGCGACCACCTCAAAGCGTGACTCGCCCCGTTCGATCAATCGGCAGGCCAAGGCAAGCCGCTCTCCCGTGAGCCACATCAACGGGGTCGTTCCCATCTGTGCCCGGAAGCGACGATGCAGCGTCGCAGGGCTGACCGCTGCTTGTGCCGCAAGGTCTGACACCGTGAGCGGTGAATCGAGCCGTTCCTGCGCCCAGGCCAGGACGGGTGCCAGGGACTCGTCGGGGAAGTCGGGCATGGGACGCTCCACGAACTGCCGCTGCCCGCCGTCCCGGTGCGCCGCGAAGACCAGTCGCCGACTCACGGAGTTGGCGATCTCGGCGCCGTGGTCGCGGCGGACCACATGCAGCCCGAGATCGAGTGCGGCCGCGCTTCCCGCAGCGGTGAGGATGTCACCGTCATCCACGAACAGCACGTCTGTTTCGAGGTGGACAGCAGGGAACCGGGACCGGAAAGAAGCCGCCCACTGCCAGTGGGCGGTGGCCCGCCGCCCGTCGAGCACGCCGGCCTCGGCCAGAGTGAAGGCGCCACTGCAGAAGCCGATCAGGCGTGCGCCACGCGCGTGCGCCCGCCGGACGGCGTCGAGCACAGCGGGCCGGCGGGGCACCCCGACATCGGGGCGGTTGGGGACGATCAAGGTGTCCGCCGCATCGGCCGCTTCCAAGCCGGCGACTCCCGTGAGCGTGAAGAATCCGTCTCGCATCGGGGTGCGGGGCTCGGGGGAGCAGAGCCTGAAGTCGTAGAGAACGCGGCCGATCTCCGGCCTGCGGAGGCCGAAGACCTCGGTTGCACAGCCGAGCTCGAAAGGGTTCGAGTTCTCGTCCACGATCACGACCACCCGGTGCATGCCCGCCGCGTGAGCTTGATGCGAGGATTCTTTCGCCATGTGCAATTCCTAGCACTCACACTGCCCCTGCGAAACCGCGGAGGATGAGCCCATGAGTAACCAGCCCATCCCCCTCAGCCAGGCTCTGGCCTCCTTCGATGCGTTGTGGAGCCCCCGCATCGTCACGCGCGTCAACGAGTACGACGTCCGGATCGCCAAGGTCGCAGGCGAACACATCTGGCACGCCCACGACGACACCGACGAATTCTTCCTGGTGCTCGACGGGGAGCTGCACATCTCCTTGCGTGAGCCCGAGGGCGAGCGCACGGTCCTGCTTCCGCAGGGAGCGGTCTTCACCGTCCCCGCTGGTACCGAGCACAAGCCGTACGCACCGTCCGGTGCCGCGATCCTCATGTTCGAGCCGACCGGGACACCCACCGTGGGCGACCGCCACGATGAGATCCCCGATCACGTGGATGCAACGACTGGACACGCCCTCAAGGCCTGAGGGGACAGGCTGCATCGGCAGTCGACCACCCCGGGGCAGACCTTCCCGACGCGTGATGCGGACTTCCTGCGCTCGGAGGGTGCTGTTCGAGGAACCCGATGCCGCCGAACTCGATGGGCAGGAGGTTGACGGGCAGCCCCCGGGGGCAGTTGGCTGGAGTGGGTCGCCGATCGGGTCGCGTTGCCGGGGCTCGGCCGGATCACCCCGATCCTGGGGGCGAAGACGGTCTGGCAGACCGTCGGCCGGTAGGTGCGATGCGGGCGGCCTCGAAAGCGAAGACGCCGCCGCGCCGCTGCCGGCTGTGGACGGACCACTTGGTGGCGGCGGCTTCAGGGGCTGACGGTCCCGGTGCTCCGAGCGGCGTCACTTGTGACGTCCCCGGGCAGCGGCTGTTCGGTCCAGATGCACTTCCCGGTCGGCGTGTAGCGGGCTCCCCACCGGCTCGCCATCGCCGCGACCAACTGGAGGCCACGGCCCCCTTCGTCGGTGTCCGCGGCCCGTTGGATGCGCGGCATCGTCTGGCTTGCGTCGTACACCTCGCAGGTCAGCTCGTCGCCGTAGAGCAGCCGCAGCTGGATCGGCCCCCGGCTGTGCCGGACGACGTTGCCGATGAGCTCGCTGACCAGGAGTTCCGTGGTGAACACCAGGTCGTTGAGGCCCCAGGCCGCGAGCTGGTCACGCACGTGCCGACGGGCCCGGGAGGCGGCCTGCGGTTCATCGTGGAGCTGCAGGGCCGATATCCGGTCGGGCGGCAGAGCGTGCAGGGCGGCCACGAGGAGCGCCGCGTCGTCGGGAGCCTGCTGTGACAGTGCGAGGAGACGGGCGGTAAGGGTCTGGCACAGGTCCTCCAGCCCGGCGGCGGAGGCGAGGCCGCCGCCCTTGCCGGCCTCGCTCAGGAGCTTGGCCAGCTCCGCCATGCCGGTGTCGATGTCCCGGGCGGACGACTCGACCAGGCCGTCCGTGTAGAGAACGAGGACGCTTCCCTCGGGTACGGCGATCTCGACCGTCTCGAAGGGAGGCTCCGCCGCGCCCAGCGGCGGGTCCGGGTCAGGGTGGGGAAACAGGACGGTGCCGTCGGGGTGCAGCAGGGCCGGCGACGGGTGCCCTGCGCTGGTGATCGAACAGAGCCGTGTCGTGGGGTCGTAGAGCGCGTACAGGCATGTGACGTAGGAGGCATCACCCATCTCGTCCACGATGCTGTTGAGGTGACTCATGATCTCGTCAGGAGGAAGTTCCAGGTCGGCCAGGGTATGCACGGCCGTGCGCAGCCGTCCCATGGTGGCCGCTTCGGGCAGGCCATGGCCCATGACGTCACCGACGACGAGCGCGACCTGGTTGCCGGAGAGCGGGAGGACGTCGTACCAGTCGCCGCCCACGGCGGCGCCCTGCCCGGCCGGCAGGTACCGGGCGGCAGCCGTGCAGGCAGGAAGAACGGGGAGCTTCTGCGGAAGCAGGCTGCGCTGGAGTTCCCGTGACCGGGACGATTCGACGTCGTAGAGCCTGGCCCGTTCCAGAGACTGCGCGACCAGGGCGGTGACCGTGGTCATCACGGCGCGCTCCTCGGGAAGGAGGACACGCGGCTGGTCGAAGGAGATCACGCACACTCCGAACGAGCGGCCGGAAGCTGTGAGCGGGAGGAATGCCCAGGCACGCTTGTCGTCCTGCGCGTCGAGCCGCGTGGTTGCGGGGTAGCGCGCGATGAGCTCCTCGGGCGTGGAGAAGAACAGTGCCTCGCCGAGCACGATCGCGTCCCAGGCGGGATCCCGGCTGTCCTGGTCGCCCAGGGGCCGGTGGTCGATGGCGCTCAGGAACGCCTCGGAGTATCCGGTGGCGCCGACGCGGTTCAACCGGTCGTGTTCGATGACCTGTACCAGAAGGCCGCTGGCGGCGAACGGGAAAACGAACCGTCGGGCGACCGCGTCCACCACGTCCTGAGAAGTGACGGCTCTGGCCAGATCGGCGTTCAGCTCGGCGATCCGGGCCGCCCGGCCGGCGGCGGCGTGCTCGGAAGCCCTTTGCTCCTCCGCCATGCGCCGTCTCTCGGTGACGTCGTTGAAGTACAGGGTGTGCCCGTCGGGCCCTGGGACCAGCCGCAGGCGGAACGTGAGATCCGAGTCCGGCATCCGCACGTCGGACTCCCAGGGTTCCTCCCCGGCCGCCGCCCTGCGGCACCGGTCCTCCAGGGCCGATGCCTGCCAGGCGGACGCGATGTCCCAGAGCAGCCGGCCGGCCAGTTCCTCCTCCGGGAAACCGAGCATGTGCTCCGCCGCGAGGTTGGTGAAGATGATGTGCCACTCGGTGTCCGTGGCGACGAACCCGTCGCTCATGTGGCGCAGTGCCCCTCCGAGGGCGTCCCGGGCCGAGCGGGGCTCGTTGCTCTCCCAGCCCACGCCGACCATGCGCAGCGCCTGCCCCTGCTCGTCGTAGGTGGCCCTTCCCCGGGCCTGCGTCCAGCCGTACGTGCCGTCGAGGCGCCGCACCCGGTACTCGGCCTCGTAGACGGTGTGCTCGGCTATCGCCCGCTGGGCCGCCGCCAGTGTGGGAGGCAGGTCATCGGGGTGGACGATGCGCATCCAGTTCTCGATGTTGCCGGTGAAATCGGCCGGCCGGGTGCCGTACAACTCCAGCGCCGCCTCGTCCCAGACCAGGTCACCCGTGCGGATGTCCCAGTCCCACGAACCGACCTGGACCTCCTTCAGCGCCTGCCGCAGCCATTCGCCGCTCGGCGCCCTGTGCGTCGGCCGGGACGGCTGGGGAGCGTCTGAGATGCGGTCCTCTGCCCAGGCGACGACAGCACGCAGGAACTCCCACTGCTCCCCGGTCGGCTCGCTCTCATCCGCCGTGACCACGCTCAGGGCGCCGATGCCGCGCCCGCCGCCGTACAACGGCACGGCCGCCAGGCCGCCGCCGGAACGTGAGCCGTCGGCCTGCGGCCCCTCGCCCCCTCCGGCGCCCGCCGGACCGCCCGCGAAGTGCGCCGGCCCCCACACGCAGCGTCCTTTCTGAAGGGCGCGGGCAGGAGCGAGCGGCCCCTCCTGGTCGAGGATCTCCCACCTCTGGGACAGGGCGCGGGGCAGACCGGCGACCGACACCAGACGCAGCGCGGACATCGGCCCCCGCAGGTGCACAAACCCGCCCAGGGCACCGAGCTCGCCCATGGCATGGTGCAGGGCCAGCTGGAAGATCTCGCTCTCGGTGGCACCCGGAGGAAGCGCGCGAAGAAGGCTGAAACGTTCCTTCATGGAGCAAAAGTACCGTGGACGGGAGTGCCCCGGTCCCGGCCGGCCGATCGATCACGGTACGTCACCGCAATCCCCTCGGCCGGCTAGGGTCAGCCGTTTCGGGCGACTCCGTGCTCCGTGACCGCGAAGAAGTCGTCGACGAGCCGGGCGGCCTGCACGTCCTGGTTGGTCCTGCCCAGCACGGCGGGCGACCTGACCGGTCCCGGGACGGTGTGTCCGCCGCCGTGCACCGTGTAGAGCACCACCGGCGGATGGCCGTCCTGCCGGTATTCCGTACGCTCGACCGAGGTCTTCCGGGACGAGGCCGGCAGGCTCCGGGTGGCGGGCTGGACGGTGATGCCGTTGCGGGCGGCGAAGTAGGCGGCCGTCCCGGGCATGGAACGGCTCCGTCCGCGGGTCTGGAAGACCTTTTTCGCCCACCACGTCTTCTCGCCGCCGCCGTACCCGACGATCGGGTCCTTCGTCCCGTGGATCAGCAGGACCGGCAGGGGTGCGGGCGGCGCGTCGTTCAGCAGGAAGTCTTCCGGCTCCGGCATGGTCGCCGCGATCACTGCCGCTCCGGCGAGGAGTTCCGGCGTCTCGTGGACCAGGCGCATCACCATCAGGCCGCCGTTGGAGTAGCCGACCGCGAGAACCCGGCCGGGGTCGATGCGGTGGCTCCGTGCCAGTCTGCCGATCAGTGCACGGGTCAGACCGACGTCGTCGATGTTCTTCTTGCGGGCCGCGAAGGAGATCTCCCGGCGCGCGTCGTTCCACTTGCGCCGGTAGCCGTCCGGATAGACGACCACCGCCGCACCGCTGTCGGCCAGAGCGTCGTACGCGCGACCGGTGAACTTCTGGTGCGCCGCCCCGGTCTGTCCCGACCCGTGGAAGACCATGACGAGGCTTCGCCCGGGCTCGCTGTCGGCCGCCCCCACGACCTCGTACGTCCGGCGCATGCCGTTCACCTCGATGCTGTCGCGCATCGCCGCCTCCTCCGAATCGGATGGATCATCCGTTTCACCGTAGCAGATACGGATTGGTTATCCGGTAAGCTGGCGGACATGGCCCCCGCCCCGCTGCGTAAGGACGCCGCCCGCAACTGGCACAAGATCGTCGAAGTGGGCCGTCGGCTCGCGGACGACGGGGCCCGGATCCAGCTGAACGACGTCGCCCGGATCGCCTCGGTCGGCGTGGCCACGGTCTACCGCCACTTCCCGACGCCGGAGGCGCTGGTCGAAACAGTCGCCACGCCCGGCCTGCAATCGCTGGCGCAGCAGGCCGAGCGGGCCCTGACCGGCGACGACCCCTGGACCGGCCTGCGTGACTTCCTGCACGCGGCGATCTCGGCACAGACGACCGACGCGGCCGTCGCCGCGGTCCTCGCCGCACCGCAGCACGTCCTCTCGTCGACCACGGAGCTCATGCAGCAGTTGACACGGCTGTTCGGGGAGCTGCTCGGCCGTGCACAGGCCGCCGGCACCGCCGACCCGGCCCTGACACCGGCCGACATGGCCCCACTGATGTGCGGCGTGGCCTTCGCCGCGAAGGTGCGCCCGGCCACCGGTGCGGCTGGCCGCGCCGCCAACGCCCGCCGCTACCTCGACGTCCTTCTGGAGGGTGTGCGGACCAAAGGTTGACAAGGCATCGCGTGTGCGGCACCGCCGGTCAGGGAACCCGCTGAGCCCCGCCTGCCAGGCCGGAGACGAAGCTGACCGCGGTCACCGTGACGTTTCTCCACCGCGAGCGGGGGCGGACCTGGGAACCCCAGGTCCTGAAGAACAGCCCACCGGCCGGCCCGGCCGGTCATACCTTGCCGTCGTGCGAGATCCGGACAGGTACGGGTGTCTGGGGAACAGGAAGGAAGCTGTCCGGCCGGAGTGCCGGGCCGACGGGAAGCGTGGCGGGGATGATCGCGCCACCCCTCCCGCGGGCCGGGGGCTTGGATCAGTCCCGCGGTGGGTCAGACAGTCCGGTCGCGTAGTTGCCGGGCGATCCGGGCGACGCCGAGCGTCCCGCAGGCCGCGTCCCGTACCAGGGCGACGTATACCTTGGTGCAGCACTTTCTGGCCTGGCCCAGCACATAAGCGGATCTATGGGAGGGCTGTTCATCGGAGACTTCGACGGCTACGCCTCAATTGCTACGTGTATGTCTGGAAGTCCCGGCGATGCCGCGTGGCAGGGCTTTGGTGTTTGCTCGCCGAAAGTGTCGAAGAAGCAGGTCTGCCCTTACCCGCTGTGATTTTGCAGGTTGCTGGTGCAGAACCGTTGCCTCGTTCGCCGTGCGCACATCGAATTCCGGCGCCGCCGCAGGACGGCTTGAAGACTCAACCAAGCGTGTCCCCAACCGGGTTCGGAGTTCTTTCGGGTTGGCATGTAGCTTGGCCTCAGCTCGGGAGACCGCACGGCCGGGTAATGCGGCTGTCCTGTCAAGGTCCTGTAATCGTGAAGGTCAGGTATGGGAAGATTAGGATCCGTTGTCGCCGCCACTGCCGTGATATTCGCCGGCATGTCGGCCGTGGCGAGCCCTGTCGCCCAGGCGGACACATCGCTCCGGTACGTCGCTCTCGGGGACTCGTACGCGTCCGGGGTCGGAGCGGCCCCCTACGACCCCGCCTCCGGTGACTGCAAGCGCAGCCCGGAGAACTACCCGCACCCGTGGGCGGCCGCTCACCCCGCGCTCCCGCTGACGGACGTCACTTGCAGCCGTGCGACCGTCGCGGACGCGCGCGGCAGCCAGCTCTCCGCCCTGAATGACGCGACCCGGCTCGTCACCATCACCGTCGGCGGCAACGACGCCCGGTTCACCTCCGTGGCAACGACATGCCTGACCGGGAGCGACGCGGACTGCGTGGCCGCCACGCAGTCCGCGTCCGCCTACGCCAAGACCCAGATGGCCACGGACCTCGCAGCCCTCTGCACCGACATCAGCGCCCGCGCACCGCAAGCCCTGACCGTCGTGCTCGGCTATCCGCACGCGGTCGCCGACACCGGGACGTGCGACGTGGTCGACCTGGGCTCCGTCAAGCGCACCGCCGTGAACGGATTCTCCGACGCACTCGCGGAAGGCACCAAAGCCGCGGTCTCCGGCAAGTTCGCCTATTTCGTCGACATGTGGGATCAGTTCAGCGGCCACGGTGCATGCGGCAGCGACCCGTGGGTCAACGGCGTCGATCTCGCCGAACCGACCGCGACCTTCCACCCCAACGCGGCCGGTTGCACGCTGGGCTGTACGGCGAAGCTCAACAGCATCTGGTGACACCACGGCGGCCCGGGCCGCCGTGCTCCGGGACGCCCGATCTGCGGTGGCCCCCGGGGTGACGTACGGACGTCCAGGGAAAACATGGGCGCTCATTTCACGAGGAATGGTTTGGATGACAGTCACTTCCATCAGGACACTCAGCGATCCGGTTCTGCGGGAGCAGGCCAAGCCGATCACCGAATTCGACGGTGAACTGCGCACCTTGGTCAAAGACCTGCGTGACACCCTGGAAGACAGTCGTGGTGCGGGTCTGGCCGCGCCCCAGCTCGGAGTCGGATTACGCGTGTTCGTCTGGAGCCCGAAACTGCCCGGCAGCGGTAGCGATCTGGACCATCTGGTCAATCCCGTCGTGGAATTCCCGGACGAGGAGGAACAGGACGGTATGGAGGGATGCCTGTCGGTTCCCGGCGTCTACCTGGACACCAGGCGCCGGATGAACGTCGTGGCGAAGGGTTTCACCATGCAGGGCGATCCGGTCCAGGTGGTCGGCGACGGACTGCTGGCACGCTGCATCCAGCACGAGACCGATCACCTGGACGGCATACTGTTCATCGACAGACTGACCCCGCAGATGCGGGACAACTGGATGGCCACACTACGCGCGGCTGACTGGTTCGACGAGGACCTCCTGACAAAGATCAAACAGTCACCCCACCAGTAGGCCGGGGCGGCCGGGGCCTCCCGAGCGGACTCGGACAGGAAGAACTGCAGCCGCTGCACCTCCGGCGCTCCCGCGCCCGTCACCGGCTCCGCCCCGGCCAGGCAGATGATCGTCTTGTTCCGCTCGCGGGGTGCCGGCAACCCGGTCGGGTACTCGCGAAATCCGCGCTGCTGGGCCAGTCTGACGAAGAGGTCGTCGAATCGGGCGGCGTACTCCTCCAACGGCCCCGGCGCGGGCGGACACGGACGTCGGGCGGTCATTTTCACCCCCCGGCAGGCCCGCGTTCGACATAATTCGGCGGGCTGGAGGGGCGAATCTGAGCTTTGACCTGGGCAGATATGGGTGGGACCGCCTGGAGGGCGTTTCTCTA
>NZ_JBEYWE010000050.1:0-23557 GCF_040644295.1 Streptomyces sp. NPDC047000 | reverse complement strand
GGCCCGGGGGGGCCCCCCCCGCCCCCCCCCCCCCACGCCGGGTGCGGGTGGAGCCGGGGTCCGGCACTCCGCCGGACCCCGGGGACGGACCGGTCAGGCGACGTCGAAGCGGTCCAGGTCCATGACCTTGGTCCAGGCGGCGACGAAGTCCGTCACGAACTTCTCCCCGGCGTCGTCACTCGCGTAGACCTCGGCGAGGGCGCGCAGCTCGGAGTTGGAGCCGAAGACCAGGTCGGCGCGGGTACCGGTCCACTTGAGCGCGCCGGTGGCCGCGTCCCGGCCCTCGAACGCGGTCTGGTCCTCGGACGTCGCCTTCCACGCCGTGCCCATGTCGAGCAGGTTGACGAAGAAGTCGTTGGTGAGCACACCGGGAGTGGCGGTGAGCACACCGTGCGAGGACTGCTGGTGGTTGGCACCGAGCACCCGCAGGCCGCCGACCAGGACGGTCGTCTCGGGCGCGGTCAGGGTGAGCAGGTTGGCCCGGTCCAGCAGCAGGAACTCGGCCGGCAGGCGGTTGCCCTTGCCCTGGTAGTTGCGGAACCCGTCGGCGGTGGGCTCGAGGGCGGCGAAGGACTCGGCGTCGGTGTGCTCCTCGGTCGCGTCCACCCGGCCCGGGGTGAAGGGCACCTCGACGTCGAAGCCGGCGTCCTTGGCGGCCTTCTCCACGGCGGCCGAGCCGCCGAGCACGATCAGGTCGGCCAGGGAGACCCTCTTGGCACCGGTGTTGAAGTCGCGCTGGATGCCCTCGAGGACGCGCAGCACGGTGGCGAGCTGCTCGGGGTCGTTGGCCTCCCAGCCGCGCTGGGGCTCCAGACGGATCCGGGCGCCGTTGGCGCCGCCGCGCTTGTCGCTGCCGCGGAAGGTGGACGCGGACGCCCACGCGGTGGAGACCAGCTGCGCGACGCTCAGACCGGAGTCGAGGAGCTTCGCCTTCAGGGCCGCGACGTCGGCGGCGTCGACCGCCTCGCCCTCCGCCGCGGGCAGCGGGTCCTGCCACAGCAGGGTCTCGGCGGGCACCTCGGGGCCGAGCAGCAGCGACTTCGGGCCCATGTCACGGTGGGTCAGCTTGTACCAGGCGCGCGCGAACGCGTCCGCGAACTGGTCGGGGTTCTCCAGGAAGCGGCGGGAGATCGGCTCGTAGATCGGGTCGAAGCGCAGCGCCAGGTCCGTGGTGAGCATGTTCGGGGCGATCTTCTTCGACGGGTCGTGGGCGTGCGGCGTGGTGCCCTCGCCCGCGCCGTCCTTCGGCTTCCACTGGTGGGCGCCCGCGGGGCTCTGGGTGAGCTCCCACTCGTAGCCGAAGAGGATCTCGAAGAAGCTGTTGTCCCACTGGGTGGGCGTGTAGGTCCAGGTGACCTCGAGACCGGAGGTGATCGAGTCGCCGCCCTTGCCGGTGCCGTGGGTGCTCTTCCAGCCGAGGCCCATCTCGTCCAGGGAGGCGGCCTCGGGGTCGTTGCCCACGGCGTCCGCGGGTCCGGCGCCGTGGGTCTTGCCGAAGGTGTGGCCACCGGCGATGAGGGCGACGGTCTCCTCGTCGTTCATCGCCATCCGGCGGAAGGTCTCACGGATGTCGCGGGCCGAGGCGATCGGGTCCGGGTTGCCGTTGGGGCCCTCGGGGTTGACGTAGATGAGGCCCATCTGGACGGCGGCGAGCGGGTTCTCCAGCTCACGGTCGCCGGTGTAGCGCCGGTCGTCGAGCCAGGTGGTCTCGGGGCCCCAGTAGACGTCCTCGTCGGCCTCCCAGACGTCCTCGCGGCCGCCGCCGAAGCCGAAGGTCTCGAAGCCCATGGTCTCCAGGGCCACGTTGCCGGCGAGGACCATCAGGTCGGCCCAGGACAGGCTCTGGCCGTACTTCTTCTTCACCGGCCACAGCACCCGGCGGGCCTTGTCGAGGTTGGCGTTGTCCGGCCAGCTGTTGAGGGGGGCGAAGCGCTGCTGTCCGGCACCGGCGCCGCCGCGGCCGTCGCTGATGCGGTAGGTGCCCGCGCTGTGCCACGCCATACGGATGATGAGGGGGCCGTAGTTGCCGAAGTCGGCCGGCCACCAGTCCTGGGAGGTGGTCAGCACCTCGGCGATGTCCCGCTTGACGGCCGGGAGGTCGAGGGACCGGAACGCGGCGGCGTAGTCGAACTTCTCGCCGAGCGGGTTCGCGGCAGGGGGGTTCTTCGCAAGGATCTTCAGGTTGAGCCGCTCGGGCCACCACTGGCGGTTGCCACCGCCCTGTGTCGGGTGCGCCGCGCGCCCATGGGCCACGGGGCAGCCGCCCGCCTCCTCCGTCTTGGCGTCGGTGACGATGGCATCTGGGTTCTCGGCCATGGGAATCCCTCCGAAGGTAACTGGATCTGGTGAATCGTGTGGCTCTGGTGGATCCGGTGAAGCTGCTGGATCCGGTGGGGCGCAAGACACCGGCGGGGCGGGCGCGGCAGGTGGACGGCCCGGCCGCGGTGGCGCCGCACGCTCAGGCGCCGCGCGGGGTGGAGCAGTTGGGGCAGGTGCCCCAGTAGACGACCTCGGCCTCGTCGATCGCGAAGCCCCGGTCGTTCGAAGCGGTCAGGCAGGGCGCGTCGCCGACGGCGCAGTCGACATCGGCGACGACGCCGCAGGAGCGGCACACCACATGGTGGTGGTTGTCGCCGACGCGTCCCTCGAACCGGGCCGGGCTGCCGGCCGGCTCGATACGGCGTATGAGTCCCGCCGCGGTGAGCGCGTGCAGGGCCTCGTACACCGCCTGGACCGAGACATGGCCCACGCGGTCACGCACTCCGGTGGCGATCGCCTCGGCACCGAGGTGGTCGCCGTGCCGGACCGTCTCGAGCAGCGCGACACGGGCGGCCGTCACCCGCAGGCCGGCACCGCGCAGCTCGTCGGCGGTCGTCGGGTTCCGGGATGCGGTCATGGGACCAACCTACCCGCATAAAGGCGAACGGTTCAAGAAAACGAATCGGACAACTCTTTCGCGTCACGCCGTACGGCGTTCACCCGAGCGGATCAGCCGGCGTTCACCCGAGCGGACCGGTGCCCCGCGCGGCGGAGCCGCCCGCCCCGGCCGTCACGGGTCTCCTCCGACCGATCGGCTCCCGCCTCTGGTCACGGCGAGCTACCGGACGGTATACAAGCCCGGTCGATACGCGACGGCCGTGCCCCTGGCGCGGTCCGCGCGATGTCCCGGCTCCAGGGGGAGGACTTCATGGCACAGGACGCACGGACGGGGACGGACGGCGGGGCCGGGGCGGCGGCAGGGGCGGGGGGACGGCGCCGCCGCAGGCCGGCCGCGGTGAGCGCCGCGGGCGCGGCGCTGGGGGCCTGCGCCCTCGTCGCCGCCGCCACGGTCCCCGCCTCGGCGCACGGTGACGGGCCCGGCGGGCACTCCGGTCACGACGGCGGCACACGGTACGTGTCACTCGGCGACTCCTACACCTCCGGACCCGGCATACCGCGGCAGGTGGACGCGGCCTGCGCCCGTTCGGACCACAACTACCCCTCGATCGTGGCGTCCGGGCACCGGGTGACCGCCTTCGACGACGTCAGCTGTGCCGGGGCGACCACGGAGCAGATGTGGACGGCGCAGGGCGCCAATCCGCCGCAGCTCGACGCGCTGGAGCGCGGCACGGACGTGGTGACGGTCCAGATCGGCGGCAACGACGTCGGATTCGGCTCGATCATCGCGACCTGCGCCGCCCTCGGCGCCCAGCACCCGGCGGGCAGCCCGTGCAAGGACCACTACGGCGTCTCGGGCACCGATCAGCTGACGGTGAACGTGCTGGAGACCGCCCCGAAGGTCGACCGGGTGCTGCGGGCCGTGCGCGCCCGTGCCCCGCACGCGCGCGTCCTCGTCGTCGGCTACCCGGACCTGCTGCCCGACGACGGCAGCGGCTGCTTCCCCTCGGTGCCGTTCGCCGCGCAGGACTTCCCGTATCTGCGGGACACGGAGAAGCGGCTGAACCTGATGCTCCGGCTGGTCGCGGCCCAAAACCACGCCGGGTACGTCGACACCTACGGCCCGACCGCCGGCCACGACATGTGCAAGGCCCCGGCCGACCGCTGGATCGAGCCGCTCCAGCCGGCGTCCCCGGCGGCCCCCGCCCATCCGAACGCCCAGGGCGAGGCGGCCATGGCGCGCGCTGTGTCGGCACGACTGGACGAAGGGCGCGGCAGGGACTGAACCGGGCGGCGGGCCACCGTGGGTGTGATGTTCGGCATGGGGCAGGGTTGAAGACCGCAGAAGGGGCAATGCTCACTTTTATGCCCCGGACCCGACCCGTACAGCAGGTGAACCCATGACGACGGCGGCCAGGACCACGACCGGGACGCCGTCCGCCACCACCGCCGGCCAGACCCGGGGAGAGACCCCCGGGCAGGCTCCCGGGCGGGACCGGCCGTCCGCCGCGCCGGTCCCGCTGCCGTCCCTCACCGGACTGCGGTGGATGGCCGCGCTGCTGGTCTTCGGGCTGCACGTGCGCAACTTCGGCTATTTCGGCGGCACCGGCGGCGACCTGGTGAACTGGGCGTTCCGGGCCGGGGCGAGCGGGGTGTCGTTCTTCTTCGTGCTGTCGGGCTTCGTGATGCTGTGGTCGGCCCGGCCCGGCGACCGCGCGCCCGCCTTCTGGCGGCGCCGCCTCGCCCGGGTCTACCCGGTGCACCTGGTCACCGCCGCCCTCGCGCTGCTGCTCGCCGTCACCACGGACCGGCTCCCGGTGCCCCCGCTGTCCGGGGGAGTCGCCAACATACTGCTGGTGCACTCCTGGTGGCATCCGTGGTGGCAGACCCTGGACCCGGTCAGCTGGTCGCTGGCCTGCGAGGCGTTCTTCTACGCCGCCTTCCCGCTGCTCGCCCCGGTGCTGCGCCGTCTCGGCGCCCGGGGCTCGGCCGCGCTGGCCGGGGTGTCGGTGCTGGCGGTGCTCGTGCTGTCCTGGGCCGACGCCCACCAGCTGCTCGGCTTCGCGGCGTACACCCATCCGCTGGCCCGGCTGCCGGAGTTCGTCCTCGGCGCGGCGGCGGCGCGGCTCGTGGTGCTCGGCCGCTGGCGCGGGCCCGGCCTGGAGGCGTCGCTCGCCCTGGCGGTCATCGGCTACTTCCTCGTCCCGCAGGTCACCCGCGGCTACCCGGCGACCGCGTGCACCATCACCGGTTTCGCCCTGCTGATCCCCGCGGCGGCCGTCGCGGACCTGCGCGGGCTGCCGTCGCTGTGGCGCCACCGGCGGCTGGTGCGGCTGGGGGAGCTGTCGTTCGCGTTCTACATGGTGCATCTGCTGGTGCTGTGGACCGCCGCGGAACTGACCGGGCGGTCCCCCCACTACGACCCGCCGGCGGCGATCGCCGTCACGGCCGTGACCTTCGCCGTGTCGCTCGCGCTGTCCTGGCTGCTGTACGAGGGTGTGGAGCGCCCGGCGCGCAGGCTGCTGCTGCGCTCCCGGCGGCCCGGTACGCGTCCGGCACCGGCCCGCTGAACCCGACGGGGCCCCGGACGTCACCGGGAGGCGACGTCCGGGGCCCCGCTGACGCGTCACCGCACGGGGGACGCCCCGCGCGCCGCCGTCAGGCCCGGCGCCTGCGGGAGGCGTACAGCGCGCCCGCTCCGGCGACGACCACCACGGCGGCCGCACCGGAGATCATGCCGAGCGGGGCACCGGCACCGGTCTCGGCGAGCGGCTTCTTGCCGCCCTCCGCGGACGGCGCGGCCGACGGTGTCGCCTCGAGGGGCGGCACCTCGGACGTGGTCGTCGGCGTGGAGGTCGGCTTCGGCTTGGCCGTGGTGCCCGGGGCGGTCGTCCCGGCGGCCGGGGTGGTGCTCCCGGCGGGAGCGGTGGGCGTCGCGGGCGTGGCCGGGGCGGACTCGCCGGCGGTGGGCGTCGATCCGCCCGTCGTGCACGCCTTGTCGCCGCCGTTCCAGGCCGCGATCAGGTGGTACGGGGTGTTGACGTTGTCGGGCCGGTACGGCGCGGGCCCGTGGCCCTCCCCCGACCCGCCGTCGTAGGTGACGTCGTCGCCGTACAGGTCGATCTGGCCGTAGCAGTCGGGCGTGCGCACGGACAGCTTCTGCCAGCTGTCCCCGGCGTCCGGTCCCGCGACGTCCTTGGCCGTGAGCCGGACGGTGTCCTTGGTGACCAGGGTCTGGTGGCCGGAGCTCGCCCAGTCCGGTCCCTCGGTGGTGTACTGCGCGAGGGAGACCGGGTACGTGCAGCCGTCCCCGACGCTCTGGCCCGCGGCGAGCCGCACCTCGACGGTGGCGGGGGCGGTGTCCCACTGGTGGAACCCGCCCTGCGAGGTCCAGTCCGCGCCCACGACCTTGCCGTCGGCGTCGACGATGCGGTACTGGACGGTGGCGGACTCGCAGCCCCCGGAGGTCGATGCCTGGGCGGCACCGGTGCCGAGCAGCGGCACCGCGGCACCCGCGAGAGCGGCCGCGGCGAGCACGGCGAACCTTCTGGGCTGTTGCGAACGCGACAAAGTTGGCCTGGCTGACAAGATTGCCTCTGTGGAGTGAGATGTGGGAGGTGGCCGGCCACGAGCGCCACCCGCGGGGCGGACGCGCGGACGGCAGCCGCCACCGGCACGCCCGCCGGGCGGCGCGTACCCCCGGACACTCCCGGCGGGGCACGCCGCGACCGGGTCACTCGCGGCCACTTCGCCCCGCCCCTCATGCGACGGGAGCCGGGCGGAGTGAGCTGAATTCTTGTCACCTTCCGCAACTCCAGTCAATTCCGCACCAGTTCACGAGGCCGGTGACGGCCCAACTATGGTCATTCCTGTGAGAATGCGCCCTCATCAGCAAGAAGCCGTGGACGCGGTGGTGCGTGCCCTCGCCCGGCCGGCCTCCGGACCGCTGCCCGAGCGGGGCCTGCGCACCCAGGTCGTCATGGCCACCGGATCCGGCAAGACCCTGGTGGCGGTGCGCAGTGCCGAGGCGTTGCGGGCGGGCCGGGTGCTGGTGCTGGTCCCGTCGCTGGACCTGCTCGCGCAGACCGAGGCCGCGTGGCGGGCGGCCGGGCGGACGGGGCCGGTGATCGGGGTGTCCTCGCTCCGCGGGGACCAGGCCGGCTTCCCGAACACGACGGACCCCGGCGAGCTGGCGGCACGGGTGCGGCCGTCCGGGAAGGTGACGGTGTTCGCGACGTACGCCTCGCTGGGACTCGGCACCCTGGAGCGCGCGCACGCCGCGGGGCTGCCCGGCTGGGACCTGATCGTCGTCGACGAGGCGCACCGCACCTCCGGCCGGATCGGCAAGCCGTGGGCGGTGGTGCACGACAACACGCGCGTGCCCGCGCTGCGGCGGCTGTACATGACGGCCACCCCGCGGCTGTGGCAGCCGGAGGAGGACGGGAGGGAGCCGGAGGCCGGGCCCGGGGGGCCGGGCGAACTGGTCGCGTCGATGGACGACGATCCGGCCGGGCCCTTCGGAGCGCGCTGCCACACCCTGACGCTGTCGGAGGCCGTCGACCGCGGTGTCTGCGCCCCGTACCAGGTGGTGTGCGTGGACGTCACCGACACGGCGCTGCAGGCCGCCCGGCTGCTGGGTGCCGAGGACCGCAGCGACCGGGTGCGCGGGGCGCGTCTGGCGGCGCTGCAGACGGCGCTGGTGAAGGCGGCGGCCGAGGAGGGGTTCCGGCGCACCCTGGTCTTCCACCACATGATCAAGGAGGCCGAGGCGTTCGCGGCCGGGCTGCCCGGCGTGGCCGCGCGGCTGCGGTCCGGGGATCCCGGGCGGTATCCGGGGACGGTGTGGGCGGACTGGCTGTGCGGCGAGCACCGGCCGCTGCACCGGCGGCGCGTGCTCGCGCGGTTCGCGGCGGGCGGGGATCCGGCGGGCGGGGACAGGGCCGGCGGGGCGGACGGTCTCGCCGGCGGGGCGGACGGGACCGGTCTCGCGGGTGGGGCGGACAAGGCTTTCCTCAGCTCGGTGCGGGTGCTCGGCGAGGGGGTCGACACCAGGTACTGCGACAGCGTGTACTTCGCCGATGTGCGCGGCTCGATGCCCGACCTGGTGCAGGCCGTCGGGCGGGCGCTGCGGATGCGCCCCGATGAGGGCAAGGTCGCCTCGCTGGTGGTGCCGGTGCTGCTCGGGCCGGGCGAGACCCCGGACAGCATGCTCACCTCACGGGCCTACGGCGGCCTCGCCCGGCTCCTGGAGGCGCTGCGCGCCCACGACACCCGGGTGGTGGAGCATCTCGCCCAGCCGCAGGCCGCCGGCCGCTCTCTCAAGGGCCGCGGGGCCGGGGGCGCGGAGGAGGAGCGGCGGGCGGGCGGGGCCCGGGAGGTGAGCGGCCCGGCGCGGGCGCTGCTGAAGTTCTCGGAGCCACGCGATCCGGCGGTGCTCGCCGCGTTCATCGAGCTGCGGGTGCTGTACCCGGAGCGCACGCACTGGCTGCGCGGTCTCGAGGCCGCCGCCCGGTACGCGCGGGTGCACGGGGATCTGCGGGTGCCGTTCGTGTTCCGGGCACCGGAGGCCGGCGGCGGGGAGCCTGAGGAGTGGCCGGCCCCGTCGGCCGGTTTCCCGCTGGGCCAGTGGATCGCCGACGCCCGCCGCCGGCACGCCCGCGGCACGCTGGAACCGGAGCGGGTGGAGCGGCTGGAGAAGCTCGGCATGGTCTGGTCCCACTTCGACGTGGCCTGGGAGGAGGGGCTGACCGCCGCCCGTGCCTGGGCCGCCGGGCACGGCCATCTGCTGGCGCCGCAGGACGCGGCGCAGCAAGGCTTCCGGGTGGGCGTCTGGCTGAAGAACGCCCGCGCCGCCGCCCGCAGACCGGCGTCGGCGCCCGGCGCCCTGCCGGACGAGCGGCGGGAGCAGCTGGAGGAGATCGACCCGGCGTGGTGCCCGGCCTGGCCGGTCGTCTGGCAGCGCTGTTTCCACCTCACCCGCGAGCATCTGGCGGCCGGTCACCCGCTGCCCGCGGATCCGGGCACGGTGGTGGTCCAGGGCGACGACCTCGGCGCCTGGGTGCGGGCGCAGCGCCTCGGCTGGGACCGGCTGGGCGCCCCCCGGCAGTGGCTCTGCGCCCAGGTCCTCGGCATCACCCCGGCATCCGCCGAAGAGCTTCCCCCGCCGCGCGTCCCGCACGCCGAGAAGTGGGCCCTCGGGCTGGCCGCCGCCCGGCAGTTCCGCGACCGCGAGGGACACCTCCGGGTCCCGCGCGCCCATGTGGAGACGGTCACGGTGGGCGAGGAGGGCGCCCGGCAGACCCGGCAGATCCGGCTGGGTTCCTGGATCGGCAACCAGCGCTCCCGCGCGGGCACGCTGAGCCGGGAACGCACGGCCCGGCTCGACGAGCTCGGCATGATCTGGGCGTAGCCCCGGCCGGGACCTCCGGGGCACCCGGCGGGGGTCCCGGGAGCGGACCGGCACCGTCCGGAGGCCGAACGGCCCGGAAGACACCGAACGGCTGAACGGACGGCGCGACTGGGCTAGCCTCTTCCTTCCTTGGGTGCGAACTGGCGTACGGGGAAGACGACTTCGGGGGTTCAGTGGGAGAGCAGCGGCCGGTCCCGGCGGCGGACGGCGCCGCGGCGTTACGGCAGACCGGGGCGGTGCCCCTGCGGCCCGCCGATCCGCGTCACATCGGCCCCTACGCCGCCCTCGCCCTGCTGGGCAGCGGCGGCATGGGGCGGGTCTGTCTGGCCCGGGCGGCGGACGGCGGGCCGGGGCTCTTCGCGGTGAAGGTGATCAGGCCGGAGTACGCGGAGGACGCCCGCTTCCGGCGCCGGTTCCGGCGCGAGGCCGAGGTGCACGGCCGGCTGGGCGCGCCGTACGCGCCGCGGCTGTGCGGCACCGGCTTCGAGGACGACCTGCTGTGGATGGCGACCGAGTACGTCCCCGGGCTCGACCTGTCGACCACGGTGCGCGGTGGCGGCCCCCTTCCGCCGGGCACCGTGTGGCGGCTGGCCGCCGATCTGGGGCGGGCGCTCGCCGGTCTCGCGGCGGGGGCGATCGTGCACCGCGACCTCAAGCCGTCCAACGTCCTGCTGTCCGCCCGGGGCGCCCATGTGATCGACTTCGGCATCGCGAAGGCCGCCGACGCGAGCGCCGTCACCGGCACCGGCAACCGGGTGGGGACTCCCGCCTACATGTCGCCGGAGTATCTGAGGACCGGGGAGTGCGGGCCCGCGTCGGACGTGTTCTCGCTCGCCGGGACCCTCGTCCACGCGGCGACCGGGCGGGCGCCCTTCGGCGACGGCTCGGGGGTCGACGTGCTGCACCGGATCGCCTTCGAGGCCCCCGACCCGCGGCTGACCGCGGCGGTCACCGCGGCCGACCCGGAACTCGGCGCGCTGCTGTACGCCTGTCTCGCCAAGGAACCGGCGCACCGGCCGACCGCGCGGGACCTGGTCGACGCCGCCGCCCGGCACACCGGCCCGCCGGGGCCGCCCGCCTGGCCCGGCCCGCTGGCCACCAGGGTGGCGGCCCGGCAACGGGCGTACGACGCCCTCAGCGCCCTTCCCCTGGAGGAGGCCCTGCGGCTCCGGGCACCGGTCGACCGGCCGAGACTCACCCCGGCCGGCGTGCCGGGGCCTGCGGCGGCGGGGCCGGGGACGACGGGGCCTGCGGCAGCGGGGCCCGGGACGGCAGGGCCCGCGGCAGCCGATCCCGGAAGCGCGGGCCCCGGACCGGCCGGACCCGGGTCGGCCGGACCCGGATGGGCCGGACCCGGGGCATCAGGATCCGGAGCACCGGGACCCCGGTCTGCTCCACCCGCGGCAGTCGGGTCCGGGACGGCCAGGTCCGAAGACGCGGGGCCGGGGGCGTCCGGACCCGGGGCAGCCGGTCCAGGACACACCGGCGCCGAGGAGGCCGGACCCGGGACGGCCGGCCCTCAGGCGGGCGGACCCGCGGCGGCCCGGCCGGCGGCGGCCGGACCCGGAACGGCCGGCCCCGAGGCCACCGGCCCCGGGGCGGCCAGGCACGGCGAGGCCGGGTCCGGGACGGCCGCCCCTGCGGCACGCAGGCCGAAACACGCCGGACCCGCAGAGTCCGCACCCGGACACACCGGCGCCGCGACGGCCGGACCCGGAACGGCCGAACCCGCCACGACCGGACCCGCAACGCCTGGCCCCGAGGCCACCGGCCCCGGAACAGCCCTTCCCCGCCCCACCGGCGACGACGGACCCGGGCACGCCGGACCCGCAAAGACGGGTGCCCCGGAGGCCGGAGGCGAAGCGGCCTCGGCCGAGGGGGCGGCCGTCGTGGCGGCCGGAGGTGCCGGGGGTGCCGGAGGGGGGCCGCATCCGCGGTTACCCGGGGCGGGAGCCCGTGACCGGGTGCGCCGGAGGCGTGTGCCGGCCGCCGTCGCGGGCCTCGCCGTCTGCGCCGCCGCCGTGGTCGCCGTCGTCGTGCTCCGGCACGACGGAAACCCGGCGGCCGCCGCGCCGGGCACGGTCACCACGGCCACCGGTGCCGTACCCGGCCGGGGCACCCTCCCGGCCGCGTCCGGCGGTTCCCACGGGACGTCGCCAAAGGGGGTCTCCGGGCAGGGCGCGGCCGCCACGGCCGACGGGGACGCCGGCCGCCCCGAGAGCTCCGGCACCGCCACCGCGCCGCACACCGCCGGCCCGACGCGGTCGGCCGGCGCCGCCACGGGACACCCGGCCGGCTCCGCCACCCCCGCGGCGACCAGCGCCCCGGCCTCGCCCGCCGCCCCGCCCGGGGACACCGACTGCTCCTACTACGCCGGGTACGGACGCACCCGCCTGGGCGACAGCGGCAGACGCGTCCTCCAGGTGCAGTGCCTGCTGGCGCAGCACGGCTACGGCCTCGGCGGCGACGGCGTGAGCGGTGACTTCGGAACGGGGACCGAGAGCGCCGTACGCGCCTTCCAGGGCGCCGCGGGGCTGCCCGCCGACGGGGTCGTGGACCACGGCACCTGGGCGGCGTTGCGCGGCACCGGCTGACGCGGGGGGGGCTCAGGTGGCCGCCGGGGACGACGCCCCGCCCCGGAGCCGTTCCAGGTCCGAGGGACGGACCTGGATCACGACCAGGGCGATCACCGCGGCGACGGCCGTGAGGATCGCCGCCGTGACGAAGGCGGCCGAGACGCCCGCCGTGAGGACCTGGTCGGACCACGGGGGCGGAAGCGTCCCGGTGCGCCGGAAGCGCAGCTTCTCGGCGGGGGTGGCCTGCGCCAGGAAGGCCGGGACCTGGGTCCGGGCCTCGGTGCGCCCGGCGGTGCCGAACACGGTGACCAGGATGGACAGGCCGAGCGAACCGCCGACCTGCTGGGTGGCGTTGAGCAGCCCGGAGGCCGCGCCGGACTCGCGGCCCCGGACACCGGAGAGCGCGGTCAGGGTCAGGGACACGAATTCCATGCCCATGCCGAGTCCGAAGACGAGCATCGGCCCGAGGATGCTGCCCGCGTACGTGGACTGCGCGTCGGTCCGGGTCAGCCAGGCCAGCCCGGCCGAGGCCAGGACCGCGCCGGTCACCATGAACGGCTTCGGCCCGAACCGGGGCAGGAAGCGGGAGGCCAGCGCCGCGCCGACCGCGATGACGGCGCTGACCGGCAGGAACGAGAATCCCGCGGCCAGCGGGCTGAAGTGCAGCACGTCCTGCACGAACAGGGTGAGGAAGAAGAACATCCCGAACATCGCGGCGGCGAGGCTCAGCATGATGCCGTAGGTGCCGGCGCGGTTGCGGTCGGCGAACATGTGCAGGGGGGTGATCGGCTGTCCGGAGCGGCGTTCCACGAGGACGAAACCCACCAGGACGAGCACGGCCGCCGCGAAGGACGCGAGGGTGAGCGCGTCGTGCCAGCCTTCCTGGGCGGCCCGGATGAAGCCGTAGACCAGCAGGACCATGCCGGCCGTGGACAGCAGCGCGCCTCCGATGTCGAAGTGCCCGGGGTGGCGCTCGGACTCCCGGATCCAGCGGGGTGCGGCGAGGACGATGAGCAGCCCGATCGGCACGTTGACGAAGAACACCCAGCGCCAGTTCAGCCATTCGACGAGCATCCCGCCCGCCAGCAGGCCGATCGCTCCGCCGCCCGCGGACACCCCGGCGAACACCCCGAAGGCCCGGTTGCGTTCCGGGCCCTCGCGGAAGGTGGTGCTGATCAGGGCCAGCGCCGTGGGTGAGGCGACGGCCCCGCCCACGCCCTGCACGGCCCGCGCGGCCAGCAGCTGCCCGGCGCTCTGGGAGAGCCCGCCGAGCAGGGAGGCCACGACGAAGAGCAGCACCCCGGCGACGAAGACCCGCCGCCGGCCGAGGATGTCGCCGGTGCGGCCGCCCAGCAGGAGCAGTCCGCCGAAGGTGAGGGTGTAGGCGTTGACGACCCACGAGAGGCTGGTGGTGGAGAAGTCCAGGGAGCGCTGGATGTGGGGCAGCGCGATGTTGACGATCGTGATGTCCAGGACGATCATCAGCTGGCACGAGGCGATGACCAGCAGGGCCACGGGGCTTCCGCCACCGGTGTCGCCGGCGGCTGTCCGGGTCGCCGAGGTCGGCCGGGAACTGCTGCTCATGGCATGTCACAGGGCTGGAGCGCGAGTCGTTCCCGTCCGACGCTACGCCCGTCCCAGGGAGGTCACCACTCGATCGCCGCCGGGCCGCCGCAGGGCTCGTCTCATGGTCCCCGCAGGTCCGCACGGCGCTGCCCGGCGGAGTGTTCGCCGTCGACCGCGGTCGGCGCCCCGGGGGGCGGGGCCTCCCCAGCGGTGAGGTGTTCCAGCACCTCGGCCAGTTCCAGGCACGCCTGTTCCACCGAGCGCCGGGTGTTGCGCTGTTCGGTGATGAGCGCGGACAGCAGCAGCGCGGTCAGGGCCATCGAGCCGTTGAAGGCCTGGAGTTTCAGCATGACCGTCATGGAGCTCATGTTCTCGAACGCCCCGGTGCGGTCCGTCGCGGTGACGGTCGCCATCACGGACGCGTCCAGCGCGCACAGCATGCTCCCGACGAGCTGGAAGCTCAGCGCCGCCCAGATCAGCAGGGGGTAGACGAGGAACAGCAGACTGACGGAGCTGAGCGTGGCCACCGGCACGATCACGCAGGTGGCGACGGTGAGTGCGACGGCCTCTTTCCAGCGGGTCAGCCGCGGGGGCCGGCGCGCCTCCATGAGGACGAGCAGCAGCGGGGTGACGATCAGGACGCCCATCGCGTCGCCCACCCACCAGGCGGGCCAGACCCGCCAGAAGCCGTCCGCCGCCAGTTGACCGGTCAGGACGAGGAGTCCGACGCCGATGGTGGCGCTGATCAGCGTGGCGGTCAGCGCGGCCAGGAACACCAGTGCCAGCCCGTCGCGCAGCCGGCCGAGGTCGGTGCGGAAGCCCACCCTGCGCAGCATCAGGTACCCGCACACCGGTGCGGCCGTGTTGCCGAAGACGGTGCCGATCACGGCGAACTGCACCGGGGAGAGGGACATGACGACGAACAGGACCCCGAGCGCGATGCCCGGCCACACCCAGATCCCGAAGACCAGCAGGCACGCCAGCGCGACACCCGTCGACGGCCACAGGGGGGTCACCACGGCGCCCTCGACGGTCAGCCCGCGCAGCAGACCCAGCCGCCCCGCCCCGAAGTAGGCGGCGGCGACCGTCAGCGTCTGCAGGACGAAGGCGGCCGGTCTGCGCAGTCGCTGGACATCCACCACAGATGCCATCAGACACCGATGCCGCCGGGTCGGCCAGGCGAGCGGTGCCACGGCCGCCGGTCAGGGCCGCCACCGCGGCAGCGGGCCCGGCTCGTCATGGCCCACGACCAGGACGGCCGCGTCGTCCTCGTGGCCCACCCGCTCGGCCCCCTTGATCACGGCCGCGGCGAGCCAGTTGGCGTCCAGGCCCGCGACGGCCGCGATCCCGGAGAGCCGGACGATGGTGTCGAGCCCCTCCTCGAGGCTGAGTTTCGGTCCCTCCACGACGCCGTCCGTGACGAGGACGAAGACGCCGCCCGTGGTGAGCCGGGACCGGGAGACCGGGTACCGGATGCCCCGTTCGATGCCGAGCGGGGGTCCGCCCTCGTCGTCGGCTATGCCGGACCTGCCGTCCGCGGTCGCCCAGACGAAGGGGATGTGGCCGGCCCGCGCGCTCTCCATGGTCCCGGTCTCCGGGTCGAGCCGCAGGAAGGTGCAGGTGGCGAAGAGCTCGGAGCCCAGGGAGAGCAGCAGGTCGTTGGTGCGGGCGAGGACCTCGCCCGGTTCGCCGGTGACCGTGGCGAGGGCCCGCAGCCCGGCCCTGACCTGGCCCATGAACGCGGCCGCCTCGATGTTGTGCCCCTGGACGTCGCCGATGGACAGCCCGATGCGGCCGTCGGGCATGGCGAAGGCGTCGTACCAGTCCCCGCCCACGTTGAGGCCGTGGTAGGCGGGCGAGTACCGGACGGCGAGCCGGAAGCGGGGGGTCACGGGCAGGTCGCGGGGCAGCATGCCGCGCTGCAGCGCGATGGCCAGCTCGACCTGGGAACGCTGGAGCTCCGCGCGCTCACGGGCCTGGGCGGTGAGCGACCTGAGGCGGCGCAGCAGCTCGTCGCCGTCGTCCAATGAACGCATACGGCTCATTCATCACTCCGGCGGGGGTGGCAGCCCCAACGGGACAAACCTCTGCTTTTACCTTGAAAGGATGATAGCGACTGTTCCCGGCATCATGTCGTCCGAGGGCCACTACCGGCACCCGCCCGGGACCCCGCGGCCCCGGCCGCTTCGGGGTGCCGGGCAGCCGGGATCCCGAAGCGGCCGGGGGCACGGTCCGGCGGTCCGGCCGGCACGAGACGTACCCCGGACCGGCGGAAGGCCGGAGGGGGCGGTCAGGTGCCGCCGCGCAGGTTGCCCACGGTCCTCAGGAGGCGGTCGGCCGGGGTGCGCAGCCAGTCGTGTGCCAGCACCGTGTTGCGCAGGCCCCGTACCGGGCGGCGCCACAGCCGGTGGGCCAGCGCCACGGGATGCCCCCGCCAGGCGAAGCCCTCCCCCACCCGCAGCTCACGGGTCTTCAGCCAGTCCTTGTACTCCTTGTCGCCGCGCCCCAGGTCCAGGACGCGTACGCCGTCCCGGGCCGCACCCTCGGCGGTGCGCAGATGCATCATCAGGCCCGGTGAGTAGTAGCGCAGTTCCGGGTCGTACGCCGTGAACCATGCCGCCAGCACCGAGCGCGACCGGGGTCCGAAGTGCGCCGCCACCGGCCGGTCCCCCGCGTACAGCACGGACAGCACGCCCGAGAAGTGTTCTTCGCGCACCTGGAAGAGGTGGTCGACCAGGCCCACGATCCACGGCCGTGCGAAGCGGTCCATACGGCCCGTGCGCCGGTACTGCGCCGACTTCCAGTTCATCAGCCGGCGCAGCACCGCGGGGTCCCGCTCGTCGAAGACGTACCGCAGGTCCCCCAGGTCGCGCGCCAGGCGCCGTTCCTTCTTCAGGACCGTCTTCGCCAGTCCCGGATAGACCGACCGCAGCCATCCCGGGTACCCCCCGTCCGGGTCGCCCGGCGCCAGGTCCACCACCGGTGACGCGAACGTTCCCGTCACGAACGGCCCGAACGCCTCCTGACCCGCCACCAGATGGTCGAACTCGAACATGGAGAGCCCCGCGCCGCGCAGCACGTCCCGGGCCTCCCAGCTCAGCCCGGCACGGTGCACCATCCCCTGGCAGTCCGACAGCCCCATGCCGATGGCGCGCCCCACGCCGAACGCGCCCCGTTCGAAGGGCAGGAACCCCGCGGCCTCGCCGTCCTCCCGCAGCACCGCCACCCGCGCCCCGCCCCGGAACAGCCCCACCCCGGCGGCGAACTCCGGCGCCAGGAACGGGTTGGCGAACACCTTCGACCCGTCCATCACCTCGTGCCACGCCTTCACCCACGGCACGCCCAGCTCAGCGGGTCTCACCACCGAGATGTCCATCGCCCAGACCGCCCCCCTACGACGTCCGGCGCGCCCCGCGCCGGCCACTTCATCGGCGCCCGCACCCACCCGTGCCGGGTAGGCGCCCGGTTCCCTCCCGGGCGTCCCGGGGGGCCGAACCGTCCACCGCGGATCAAACGTCGCGAAAGCGCACGCAGCCTGTCAAGACCGTCCTCCCCCATCGGACATCCCGTGGGGCGCGGCCGGAACGGACGATTGCCGGTGCCCCGCCCTACTCTTCGGGCATGACCTACGGACTCGTCACCAAGTTCCTCGCCCTGCCCGGTGAGCGCAATGCCCTCGCCGACTGTCTGCTGACGGCGGCGCGGCAGCTGGCCGCGGACCCGGGCTGTGTCCACTACGTCGTCGCCACGTCGGCCGAGCCGGAGGCCGTGTGGGTGACGGAGGTGTGGACGGACCGCGCCGCGCACGACGCCTCGCTGGACTCTCCGCAGGCCAGAGCCTTCATCGAGCAGGGGCGGCGGCTGATCGCGGGGGTGGCCGAGCAGACTCCGCTGGCGGTGCTGGGAGGGGTGGGGCTGCCCGACTGACGCCGGACACCGCCCCGGCCCGTCCGTGCAGGCCCGTCCGGGCAGGCTCAGGCGGGCCGCCCGGCGGCGCGCAGCAGGAGGACGGTCACGTCGTCGGTGTACTGGCCGACGGGCCAGGAGCGGTGGATCAGGCCGTCGGCCAGACGCTCCGGGTCGGTGTCCCCGGCGCCGGCGAGATAGCGGACGAGGTCGTCCGTGGCCCGGGCGGCGTCGGCGCCGGGCAGTTCCACCAGGCCGTCGGTGTGCAGCGCCAGCACGGCGCCGGGCGGCAGGGGCGCGGTGACGACGGGGTAGTCGGAGCGGGGGTCGACGCCCAGCAGCGGTCCGGGGTCGGGGGACAGCACACGCGCCCGGTGCGGGCCCTCCCGCAGCAGGGGCGGTACGTGGCCCGCGCTCGCGAAGGCGACCTCGTGACGGGCCAGGTCGATCTGGGCGTAGAGACAGGAGACGAGCAGTTCGGAGTCCAGGTCGACCAGGAGGCGGTTGGTGCAGGACAGGACGTTGTCGGGGGTGGCGCGGGCGGTGGCGTGGGCATGGATGGCGGTGCGGACCTGGCCCATCAGGGCGGCGGAGGCGATGCTGTGGCCCTCCACGTCGCCGATGACGGCGGCGGCCGTGGTGTCGTCCAGGCGCAGCAGGTCGTAGAAGTCGCCGCCGACGTCGACGCCGTGCCCGGCGGGCAGGCAGCGGGCGGCGACGTCGAGCCCCTCGAGCTTCGGCAGGGTGTGGGGCAGCAGGGCGCGCTGCAGTTCCTGGGCGAGGCCGTGCTGGGTGTCGTAGAGGCGGACGCGGTCCAGGGCCTGGGCCAGCAGGCCGCCCAGCGGGATGAGGACGGCGCGTTCGTCGCGGGTGAACTCGTGGGGGTGGTCGTAGGAGAGGACGCAGCAGCCGACCGGGCGCCCCGTGACGGACAGCGGGAGGAACGCCCAGGCGTCACTGCTGCTGATCCGCGGCACCTGCGGATAGCTCGCGGCCAGTTCGTCCCAGCTGCCGAAGAACACGGTCGCGCCGGTCTCCATCACATAGCCGGCGGGCAGGAGATCGTTGCCGAGGGGCAGGCCGTCGAAGCGTTCGATCATCTCCTCGGGATAGCCGTAATGGCCGGTGATCCTCAGGCGGCCGGCTTCGGCGGAGCACAGGAGCAGACCCTGCGCACCGAACGCGGGCAGGATCTGGTCGGCGATCACCGCGACCAGGTCGCACACGGTCACCGCCTGGGTGAGGGCGGCCGCCAGGTGGATCAGCTGGTAGAGGCGGCCGGTGGCGCGCACGCCGGGACGTGGCGCGGTCCCCAGCGTCTCGCTGCCCGGTGGCTGCTCGCCCGGGCGGGTGACGCAGACGCTGATGCCGGTCGCGTCCGGATGGAGGCGGAAGATCAGCGGGTCGCCCTTCGGGGGTGACGCGGTGAAGGAGATGGGTGCCCGGCTGACCACGGCGGTGCGGTAGCGGTCCTCGCAGACGGGGTCGTCCAGCCAGGGCAGGGCCTGCCACGGCTGGAGGCCGAGCAGCCGTTCCGCGCGGCGCCCGAGCAGATGGGCGGCGGTGGTGTCGGCGTAGGTGATGCGGCCCTCCAGGTCCAGGGCGAGGATCCCTTCGGGGAAGCGTTCGACGCAGTCCGCGGCGGCCTGCTCCGTCCCGGCGGGAAGCGGCGGGTGCGGATGGCCGAGGGGTACGGGGACCGGTGACTCGGGCAGCGAGGGCGGGTACGGCGAGTCCTCGACGAGTCGGGCCATGCCGTGGGCACCCGCGGTGATGTGGCCGCGTTCACGGGCCGTGATCTCACGGGGGTGGTCGGCGGGGAACATCAGGACCACACCGCCCCAGCAGCGGCGCGCCCCGGTGAGCGGGACCGCGGCGAGGGAGAAGCGGTACGGCAGGACGGCGGCGGTCCGCGGGTAGCGGTTGGTCATCTCGTCCTGGTCGCCGACCCACACCAGCCGGTCGTCGCGGATGGCGTCGGCCACCGGGACGGGAGCGGTCAGCAGCAGCCGCTGCCAGGGCGCGGTGAACTCCACGGGCAGCCCGCACAGGGCCACCAGCCGGAGTGCCGCGGCGCGGTCCTCGATGAGGTAGAGGCCGGCCGCGGAGGCACCGGTACGGCGCGCGGTGGCGGCCAGCACCGCCCGCAGCGCCTCGTCCAGTGCCGCACCTCCGGCGGCGACCGGGCCGCCACCGGGCGCCACCGGCTCACCGGGCACCACACAGTCCCCGGGACCGCCCGCCTCACCACCGAGAGGGATCGCACTCACATCCGACATACCAGGACGGTATGCCGGATATCGAACGTCGCCAAGTGAGCGGGACGGATCATGGCCGGATCCCGTCCGCGGGATCGCCGTGTCCGTGTCCGGGAGCGTCCGGCATGGGTAGCCCTACGGCACGAACGCGGGCCCAGGGGTGGGGGGAGCTTGCCCTGGTGACATGGCGGCGGACCGGCTCGGCGGCGCACGGGACACGGTGGTCACGGAGGAGAAGCGCGATCCGCACCCTGCGGGCCCAGGGCAGGTACGGGCCCCGGCTGCGCGAGGTGCTGCCCGGATTCGCCGGTGTCGTGGCCGTGGTCTGCGGCGTCGTCGCGGCGCTGGCCGTGGGGTACCGGCGGCTGGGCCCCGCTGTTCCGGCCGCCTTCCTGGTGCTGCTGACCGGGGCGGCCGTGGCGGCCGTACGGCACCACCGGCCGCTGGCCCGGCGGCGCCTGGGGTACTACTCCGCCGCGGAACTCGCCGAGCTGGACACCCAGGGGCTGGCCCTGGCGGTCGCGCGGATCCTGCGCCGTGACGGCTGGCGGGTCCAGCCGCTGCCCGACCACGGCCGTCCGCGGCTGCGCGCGCGGGACCGCGGGGGCCGGCACCTGGAGGTCGTGTTCCGCCCGGTGGCCGAACCCCTGCCCGACGAGGAGCCGCCGCACCGCGCGGGACGCCGGCGGCCGCCCGGCGGCTCGCTGCGCCTGGTGGTCCACCGCGGTGTCTTCAGCGCGCGGGACACCCGCTGGGCCGAGCGGCAGGGCGACACCTGCCTCGTCGACGGCCCGCTGTTGCAGCGCTGGGCGGCGGGGACCCCGCTCCGCGACCTCACCGGGGGCCGGTGACGGCCGGCCCCCGGCCCCGACCGGACCCGGCGGTACGGGCGGCCCAGGCCCGGCCGGACGGGTGCGGCCCGGCCCGGACAGAAGGGGTGCGCGCAGACCCCGCCCCGGCAGACCGGTGCAGGCAGCGGCAGGCAGGTGACGGCCGGACCGGTTCAGGTACCGGGGCGCTTGTGGTGGTGCGCGGCGGCCGTCCGGCCCACCGAGGCCGCCAGTTTGCGCAGCAGACGCCAGTCCAGGCGGGGCTTGGGTTCCGGGACTCCCGGGCGGTCGCGGGGCACCCGGACGCGCAGGGCACGGCGTGCGATGCGGCAGTGCACCGGCGAGGGCAGCACGAGGGCCTCGCCGTCGAGGCCGACCTCGAGCTCGGGGGCGTCGCCGCTGATCGTCACCTCCTGCGCGGTCAGCACGGCGAGGTTCTCCGACTGCGGGTCCAGCACCATCTCGGCGGCCTGCACCGCGCTGTCCACCTTGACGGCGAGGACGCCCAGCCGCCCGGAGTTGAGCCGCATACGGCGGCCGAGGCCGAAGGGGTCGTCCGTGCGGTACGGGTTGTTGCTCACCAGGGCCGCCTGCGGGTCGGTGAGCGTGGTGCCGCCGGCCCGGACCGTCAGCCGCGGGCCGCGCTGCCGGGTGAGCAGGTCGGGCAGCATCTGGAGCACGGTGCCGACCTTGTCGTCGCGGTAGCCCGGACTCTGCACCACCGCCGCGTACGCCCCGAAGGAGGCGTTGTTGACGAACGGCCGGTCGGCGGCGAACCCCAGGTCGACATGGAGTTCGACGCCGTCGGTGAGGGCGTCGAGGGCGGCGGCGGGGTCGGCGCGGTCCAGGCCGAGGTCCAGGGCGAAGTGGTTGCGGGTCCCGGCCGGGACGACGAGGAACGGTACGCCGTGGGCGGCGGCGACGGCGGCCACCAGCGCCTGGGTGCCGTCCCCGCCGCCGACGCCCAGCAGGTCCGCGCCGTCGGCGACCGCGGACTCGGCGAGCGCCGTGACGTCCTGGTGGTGACCGGGGTCCAGAAGGACGACGCGGACGCCGAGACGCTCGGCCTTCTCCCGCAGGCCGAACCGCTCGGCCTTGCCGCCGCCGGACCGCGGGTTGAGGATCAGGAAGGGCCGCCGGGGCGGCGGCGTACGGTGCTCCCTGACCCGTACCGGACGCAGTCCCGTGCTGCGCAGCGCGTACCGCCCGGACCAGACGGCCACGGCCCACAGCGCGAGGGACACCGCGATCACCCACAACTGGCCCGCGGCGACGAACAGGACGACCACGGCCGCCGGGGCGCCGACCGCGAGGACACCCGCCGCCACGCGGGCGGCGCCCCGGCGGGACAGCACCCACCACAGGCCTGCCGCCGCGACGGCGAGCCCGGCGAGGGCCGCCGCGAGCAGCAGCAGGCCGACGAGCCCGCCCGCGGCGAGCGGCAGCAGGGCGGCCGTCGCGGCCGCGGCCAGAGCCGACCGGGCCGCCCAGCGCTGCCGGTGGTGCGGGTCCGCGCCAGGTGTCGTCGAGGCTCCCATGGGCTTTCCGCTCTCCGTGGTCGGCGGGGCAGGACTGAGCAGGACCGAGAGGTACCGGCTTCAGCATATGAGCGCCGGACGGCTCGGAAGGCGGGTCGCGCCGGTCATGAGGGCCGGACGGGTAAGAACCTGCCTGAAGGGCCGGGCCTGCCGGGCAGCTCAGGGGGTGAAGACCTCGTCGAGGCGGTCGATGGCTCCGTCGCCGCCGACGTGGTACTTGAAGACCAGCCCGGAGTCCGGGTGGGCGTCGAGCCAGTCCAGGAACTCCTGCACCCCGATGTGCTGGTTCGCGCTGCTCTCCACGATCGGGTTCGTGGCGGTGACGTAGGCGGCCTGGTCGAGGGGCATGGGGATCTCCTTGCCCACGGTCACGAACGGTGCCCCGTCCGAATCCGCGGGTGCGCAGCCCCAGTTGCCGAGCCTGACGATCAGGTGGAGGGCGCCGCCCTCGGGGGTGTAGCGGTAGACGGCGAGTTCGTCCGGGGAGATCGGCATCTTGTGGTCGCAGCCGGTGCCGCCTCCGGCAGCGGAGCCGGCGGTGCCCGCGGGCTTCGCGGACGCGGCGGACGAGGTGGTCGCGGCGGGGGCGGCGGAGGTCTCCGCGGCGGGCTTCGCGGACGCGGTCACGCCGCCGGAAGCACCGGAAGCGCCGAAGGTGCCGGTACCACCGCTGCCGCTGCCGCCGGGCACGGTGCCCGTGGCCGCCGGGCCGGGCGTCGTGGCGCCGGAGGCGCCGGAGCCACCGCTCCCGCCGCACCCGGCGATCGTGAACACGGCGACCGCGCAGGCGCCGAGCACGGCGGCACGGGCGGCGGCGGGTCTGCGGCGGCGGGTCACGGTCGGTGTCATGGCTGGTCCCCCTGGGGTGTCGTCGGTCGGCCCGGCGATCCGACCGGGTCGACTGGAAGGACGATATTCGGCCATCGGCGGTTTCACACAGCCCGGCGGGACCGAGCCGGGCGCGAGGCCACTGCCGGGGGATGCGAGGATTTGCCCATGGCACTTCAGACCTACTTCGACATCACGATCAACGACGAGCCCGCCGGGCGCATCACCTTCACCCTCTTCGAGGACGTCGTCCCGAAGACGGCGGAGAACTTCCGCGCCCTCTGCACGGGCGAGAAGGGATTCGGGTACGCCGGATCGTCGTTCCACCGCGTCATCCCCGATTTCATGCTCCAGGGAGGTGACTTCACCGCCGGCAACGGCACCGGCGGCAAGAGCATCTACGGCACGAAGTTCGAGGACGAGAACTTCAAGCTGCGGCACGACCGGCCGGGCCTGCTCTCGATGGCGAACGCCGGGCCGAACACCAACGGCTCGCAGTTCTTCGTCACGACCGTCGTCACCGGCTGGCTGGACGGCAAGCACGTCGTCTTCGGCGAGGTCGCGGACGAGGCGAGCATGCAGCTCGTGAAGAAGATCGAGGCGCTCGGCTCGCAGAGCGGCCGCACCGCGGCGAAGATCACGATCTCGGCCTCCGGCCAGCTCTGATCCCCGCGTCACGGTCCAGAAGGCGTCGTCGGCCGGGTGCGAGGCGTAGACGTAGTCGGCGAGTTCCTGCGCGGTGCCCTCGCCCTCGTGCTCGGACCACAGC
>NZ_JBEYWE010000049.1:0-27724 GCF_040644295.1 Streptomyces sp. NPDC047000 | reverse complement strand
CCAGGCTTTCGACATCGCCTTCGACGGCCGCCTCACCGCGTCCCAGCGGTAACAACCAACCCACGAGTTACACCACTCGCTGGACAGACCCGGACGGCGAGGTTGGCCTTCCACGCCCTGGCGCGGGAGCTGTTGGAGCCGCCGCCGTCCGCGGTGATCAACAGTTGCTTCGCGTGGGGGTAGGCGGCCCGTCCCTCCTCGGTCCACCAGCGGCGCAGGCTGGCCACGGCGAATGCGGCGGTGTCGTGATCGGTGCCCACCACGACGAAGCCGGTGTTGCGGGCCAGGTCGTAGATGCCGTACGGGATCGCGGTGCCTGTGGCGTGGGAGGGGAAGTCGTGGTCGAGGACCTCGACCGGAGCGCCGGGCGGGGCCCACTCACGACCGGGCCGGGCGAACAGCCCGATCTGTTCCTTCTTCTTGGTGTCCACGCTGATCACCGGGTCACCGGCCTTCAGGAAGTCGGCCACCGTGGCGTTGAGGTGCTCGAACTGCGCGTCCCGGTCCGGGTGGTGGCTGCCGGCCAGCACCCGCGCGTTGCCGCGCAGGCTGAATCCGGCCGCCTTCAGCAGGGCCGCGACGGTGTCGCGGCCCACCTTCCTGCCCTGAGCGGCAAGCTCGTCCGCCAGGTGGCGCAACGACTTCGTCGTCCACGTCAGCGGCCTCATCGGATCGCCCTGCGTGTTGTCCTCGACCAGCTCCAGCAGGGCCGGCACCAGGTCTGGGTCCTTGTCCGCCAGGGCCGGGCGGCCCGCTCCCGGCCGTCGCACCCGCCCGTCCGGCTCCGCGTCGGCGTCGAGTTCGGCCAGGCCCCGGCTGACACAGCCCTTCGAGACCCCCGCGGCTCGCGCCACCGCAGCGATCCCACCGTGCCCCAGCTGCCGGGCCTCCGCGCCGTAGAGGATCCGGCGCTGCCGCTCGTTCAGATACGGCGTCACCGCCTCGAGCTTCGCCCGTAACGACCCCGTCGGTCCATCAAAGCGCCTCATACCACATCAACGAGCCCAACTACCCCAAGCAACCCACTAATTCATCGACGCCCCCGTGCGTTCAATCGCGTCGGGGTTGTCCAGGGGTAAGCGGCCGTCGTTGATGAACGGCAGGCCCGGGACGGGGTGGTCGGTGCTGGTGCCGTTGGCCACCGGGCGTATGCGGTACACGGCGGTTTCCCCCTCTGTGTGGCGGTGGTTGATCGGGATGAGGGAACGCTAGCCCGCGGGCGAGCCGGATATGCCTCGTCGGACTGTCCCGTACGTTCCCGGCGGTGATCCTGGCCGATTTCGCTGCGTGGTGCGCGCCGAGTCTGGATCATGAGGGTGTGGAGGACTGGTCTGACTGCTTCGACCCTGACGAGTTGCGCATCCGTCTCGATGCGGCGCTGGAGGAGAACGCAGAGCTGCGCGAGGAGGTCGGTCGGCTGAGCGCGGACAGCGCTCGCCTGCGCAGCCTTCTGGGCCTCGGTGTCCCAAGCACTGCCTCACCGATGCCGCCTGTTGCCGAGCCTGTGGGGCCGGTGCCCGTCAGCGGGGTCGGCGGGCTGCCGTATGCGGATGCCTCGTCGAGCGCCGAGGCGAAGATCGCCTTGTTCCGGGCCTTGTTCGCCGGCCGGGAGGACGTGTACGCGCGCAGGTGGGTGAGCGCGAAGTCCGGTCGGACCGGGTGGAGCCCGGCGGAGGACAACCCGTTCGACAAGAGCAAGGCCGAGGCGGACCGGGTGTTCTGGCCGCTGACCGACGAGACGGTCTACCGCCACCTCGATCCGTCCCGGCAGGGCCGCAGCGAGCTGCACATCGGCCTGTACCCGCTGCTGGCCGACGACACCTGCCAGCTGATCGCGTGCGACTTCGACGGCAAGGACGGCAGCGACTGGCGTGCGGATGCCGCCGCCTACCACGCGGCCTGCGAGCAGGCGGGCGTTCCTGCACTGCTGGAGATCTCCCGCTCGGGCAAAGGCGCGCACGTGTGGACGTTCTTCACCTCTCCCGTCGCCGCCACCACCGCCCGCGCGCTGGGCATGGCGCTGTTGCGCCGGGCGATCGATGCCCGCGGGCAGATGGCTCTGTCCAGCTACGACCGTCTCTTTCCCGCCCAGGACTTCTTGCCGACCAAGGCCAAGGGCAGCTTCCGGTTCGGCAGCCTGATCGCGCTCCCGCTGCATGGCGCCTCCCGCGCCCTGGGCACCACCGTCTTCGTGGACCCCGGCACCTGGGAGCCCCACCCGGACCAGTTCGCCCACCTCTCGTGCACCGAACGCCTCTGTCCGGCCGAGGTCGAGGTGCTCGTCGACAAGCTCGGCCCGGTCAAGGCCGGACCGTCGGCGACCGCGCCCGAGCTGGGGGCCAGGCCCCGCAGGAAGGCCCTGGGCAAGGCGCCGGCCACAGTGTCCGCGCGGCTGTCGGCGATGCTGGCGATCTCCACGGCCGAGCTGCCTCCCCAGTTGCTCGCGGCGCTCAAACACTGCGCCTCGTTCCACAATCCGGAGTTCTACCGCAAACAGAATCAACGCTTCTCCACCTGGAACACACCGCGCCTCGTCTGCGGCTTCGACGCCACCGACCCGGACTGGCTCAAGCTGCCGCGCGGTCTTGCCGACGAGGCCGCCCAGCTGATCGCTGCCGCGGGCGGCACACTCGCCATCAGCAGCGACCTGCCCGAACACCCCGAGATCACCACGCGTTTCATCGGCGAGCTGAGCGATCTCCAGCAGCAGGCCGTCGAGGCGATGACCCCGCACCCCACCGGGGTCCTCGTGGCTCCTCCTGGCTCCGGCAAGACGGTCATGGCCTGCGCGCTGATCGCCCACCGCCGCACGCCGACGGCCGTGGTCGTCAACCGCAGCGAGCTGCTGGACCAGTGGAAGCAGCGCCTGGCCGCGTTCCTCGATCTCGGCGAGGGGCAGGTCGGCTCGCTCGGCGGAGGCAAGGACCGGCGCGGGCATGCCGTCGACCTGATCATGCTCCAGACCCTGTCCCACCGGGATGCACCCGCCGACCTGCTCGACGGATACGGCCTGGTCATTGTGGACGAGTGCCACGCCGTGGGAGCACCGGGCGCCGAAGCCGCGATCCGCAGGGCGAAAGCCGGACGCTGGGTCGGCCTGTCCGCGACCCCCTACCGGGCGGACCAGATGGACCCGGTGATCACGATGCAGTGCGGGCCGATCCGCCACGAGATTCAAGACGCCAGCACCTTCGCCAAGCACTTCATCGTCCACCCCACCACGTTCACCACCGACGAACCGGGCAACGACGGCGCCTCCTTCCAGGCCATCTACACCGAACTCGCCCACCACACCGGCCGCAACGCCCAGATCGCCGCGGACATCGCCGACGCTGCCGCACGCGGCCGGTGCAGCCTGGCGCTGACCAACCGTGTGGAACACCTCCACCAGCTGGCCGCCGCGCTCAAGCCGCACGGCATCGATCCCCTGCTGCTCCACGGCCAGCTGCCATCGGTCGAACGAGCCCGCATCCGTGCCGCCCTGGCCGAGGACACCGCCACGCCGCTTGTGCTCTTAGCGATCGACAAGCTCGTCGGTGAGGGCTTCGACCAACCCCGCCTCGACACTCTCTTCCTCACCAGCCCCATCTCCTTCAAGGGTCGCGTCATCCAGCAAGTCGGCCGAATCACACGCAACACCGAGGCGAGGAAGTCCCACGTCGAAGCCCACGACTACCTCGACGCCGACGTCCCGCAACTGGAGCGCATGCACCACAAGCGGCGCCGCATCCTCGAGCGCCGGGGCTTCACCACGACGCCGCACGAGAAGCTGCCCAAACCGCCGACGACGGGCCAGCACGTCGCGCAGACCGCCACGGTGACGATCACGCGTCACGCACCGGCCGTCGCGGAAGTCCGGGCCTGGGCCCGCGATCAAGGGATGGACGTGCCAGCCCGGGGCAAGCTCCGCCAGGCGATCTGGGATGCATGGCACACCGCTCACCCAGAGCAAGAACAAGGAGCGAAGCCTCCTTCCTGACCTGTCGCTCGCCTGACCATCGGAAGCGCCGGGTCGAGTTCCTCTTCGACCACAGGGACGAGCAGCGCGGCTCCCGCGCTGATCTCTCCACCCAGCGACCACGAGCGCTTCTTCCCCCAGATCCCCGTGCAGCCCGAACCGAATGACGTCAGTTGAGGTGGCCGTTCTCAGCTTCACTGTCGGGGATCTTGGAGTTTCCCGGTGCGGCAGCATGGTCGACGAGGATGATCGGGGAGTTCCGCCGACCGTTGCGGCTGTCGAGGTGTTCGTTGTCCCTGCGTCCCCGTTCCGGTGAGCACGTCCCGCCTCTGACCGCGCGGGTCGCGCGGGCGAGCAACCCGGGCGGTACGACGGCGATATGGGTGCGGGACCGGCTGGACGGGCTGTGGCGCGACGAGGACTTCGCGGACTGGTACCCCAGGGACGGGCGTGCGGGGCTCTCGCCCGCTCAGCTGGCCACCGCCTGTGTGCTGCAGTTCCTGCTCGGGCTGTCGGACCGGCAGGCCGCAGAGGCGGTCTGACCGCAGTCGCGATCAACGTTGAGCGGCTGAGCCTTCAAGAACCCGCCGACGGCTCGTATCGGACCCGCCCTCCCACAGCATTCCAGCAGTACCTCGACGCGCGCGACTTACCCCGGCCGCTGTGGTGGCGCCAAGGAAAGTGACGCCCGTCCTCAAGATTCCCGACAGTCTCTGCGGGATCCCTGATCTCGTCGGGCCAGCGCATCGCGTGCAGAACGATCACGTCGTCTCGGACCCGCAGCAGCCCGAGCCGCTCCCCCGGCTTCCGCCGGCGGTGTGGATCTCACGGAGCCGCACGGTGTGCTCTTCGGCAGCCACGTAAAGCCGGACCTACCGGACCCTTGAACCAAGAGAGTTCTGTCCAGGTGAACGGTGCGACCACCGACGCACACTTCCGGCCGGTAGCCTGCGGTGCAGCCTGCGGAATGTGCATTCCCCTCCGCGGGCGCCGTCGAGAGCACGGCCGGCCTCCAGGCGGCCCGGCGGCCTGACCGTTCCTGCCGAGGCCACTGTGCGCCGGGTCCTGCAGCGCATCGATGGCGACGCCTTGGGCGACACGATCGGTGCCTGGCCACCGCCCGCGAGTCCGACGGCCCGTCACCCAGGCCGTCCAAGGGTCCGCCCACCAGTTCGGCTTAGCGTCGGTCGGGTCGTGGGCCGGGGTGGTGACGAAGTTAATTTATGTGCGCTTCTGTCGTAAATCGACTCGAGTCTCTCGCTCGGCAAATGTTGGCCAACTATGTCGAAGAGCAGTGGTGTTGGTGGATGGCGACAGTGTCCGCGAGGTTGCCTGGTTCAGCGGGACTTGACGACTTCTTGGATGGATCTTGGGTGGTTCTGTTGAATCGTGAGGGTAGGTCTGTGGCGGTCGCGTGATCGATGCACCGGTCCGCGGCAGCCAGACGGTGGCGGCGTCGCGCATCCCGTGACCCTTCGGCGACTTCACCTCCCTTGCATTGATTTTGTCCGCATTCCTCCCTGGAAAGGGCGTTCATGCCTCGTTGGCTCCCGAGAACTCCTCGGTTCCCGAAAAGAAGACGTTGGGCAGGCGGCGCAGCGGCCACACTTCTCTTAACCGGTGCTCTCGAGGGGGTGTCTATTACTCAAGCATCGGCCGCCCCCAACTGCTGGCGTGCCACCTGCTCGGGGCTTGACCCCGTCGACGCGGGCTGCGACGCGGACGCCGAGATCCTCCAGCAGGTAGACGAGCCGGACGGCTCGGTCGAGGTGAAACTCGTCTGGTCCCCGGACTGCCAGGCCGTTTGGATGAAGGTCAGCAGGGACACCGAGATCCATCAGGGTGACGTGTACGGGAGCCTGTGGACGACCGACGAGTTCACAGGCGGCATCGAATGGGCCAGTACGACGGGCCTGCTCGGGGACGGGGAGCTGAGCGCCTACACGCCCATGCGTAACTGGAAGGACACCACCACCAAGGCCTGCTGGAACGACCAGGGTGACCGCTTCGACCCGTTCCCGCTCCACTACGAGCAGAACGGCAATGACGCGAGCCTTGGGCCCCTGCACGGTCTCTGCACGGATTGGATGTGACGGCACCCATGTACCGATCACGGATGTTCCACTCGCGGATCAGAAGATTACGTCTGCCCGGCCCGGTCCTGGCGCTGGGCGTCCTCGCCGGCTCCCTCGTCGCACTCCCCGTGACCACGACCGCCACTCCCGCGCAGGCCGCGCCCGCCTCCGGCAAGCTCTTCTCCAATCCCGGTAAGGCCCTCGGCTCCCACTACACGGACTCCACTGACATCGATGTCCAGGCCACGGGCGACTCCGGCGGCCTGCACATCCTCATGGCCAAGGAGAGCGACGGCTTCACGTTCCGGGAGATCGCCCGCCTGGGCAACGGGGAGCTGTCCGACGTAGGACCGTGGACCGGGTATGTCTGCACCACCGGCTCCGGCCGGTATGCGGCCGCCGTGTACGCGCCCTCTGCATGGACCAATGAACCCGGCGCCACCGCCCGCGGCGCCTTCGCCGCCGTCATCCGTCTCTCCGACGGCAAGGTCACCGAGGTCGCCGACGGTGTGCAGCTCGCTTACTTCAGCCCTGGCTGCGGAGACGGCGACCGTGTGATGTTCACCTCCAGTTCCGCCACGGACACCGACATCGGCGACACGACCCTCATCGAGGCCGATGCCGCCACGGGCCAGGTCAGCAGCGAGCGGAAGATCGCAGGCCAGCTCACTCACGTCGTGCCGACCGCCCACGGCGACTACGGTGTCCTGGGCGGCAAGCTGGTCACGCTGACCGGGGGCGGCAAAAAGCTGAAGGCCACGGTCAAGGCGAAGGTGCCCGGCCCTCTGTTCGCGCTTACTGCGTCGGCGAACGGTGCCGTCGACATCGGGACCGTCCAGAACGGCAAGAGCGTCGTGACCCGCTGGCAGGGCGGGGCACTGACCCGGCTCGGCAGCGGCACGGAAGGCAAGGTCAAGCTCTTCTCGTCGAAGGGCGGTGACATCGTTGCCGGTGACGTGGCGGGCATCGACACCGCACATGCCCCCGGCCTCGTCCGCCGTGCCTTCGACGGCCGTCCCACGGGCGTCTCCCGAGAGGGCCACCTGGTGACCACCTCGGTCTTCTCGGAACAGATGAAGGGCGTCACCAGCAAGCTCGGCTCCCCCTCGGACGAGGGCGCCGGCCTGATCACGGTTCAGGCGAACGCGGCCGAGACGGACACGGCGGCCACAACCATGGTGGACGCGAGTCAACTGCTGCCCACGGGCGCGGACACGACCGGGACGGAACCGGCCGCGATCACCGCGGCGGACGCCTCCGGTCCCGACGACGTGGACCCGCTCACCTGCGGCGACGGCGGCCCGGAATCCCAGTGCCTGACCTCCAGCGGAGCCGACGTGTACGGTCCCGTCCTCGCCATGGAGGCGCCTTGCACAGTTGAGCGTAACGACCCCAAACGCCAAGCCCTCCAGCCGAGTGCGAACATGGTCGAGTGGGCCGTGGACCAGGCCGTGCACGGTGATCTCACCACCACCCGCCCGGCAAACTGGCATGACACGGGCCTGCCCGCCTTCAGCCCCCAGGGCCTGTTCCCCAAGGCGGACCTGACCGACGGCGACAGCGTCCCCGCCCAGGTCATGCTCGGTATCCTTGCCCAGGAGTCCAACTTCAAGCAGGCGTCGTGGCATTCGATCTACGGTGACTCGGGCAACGTCCTGCAGGCCGACTGGTTCGGCAACGGCGCGAGCATCCACTACTACCCCGACCGCAGTAAGGCCGACTGTGGCTATGGCATCGGTCAGGTGACCACCGGCATGTCAGAGGCCAAGCCCGACCCGTACGACACTCTTCACGCCGGCGCGATCGCCACCGACTACGCCTCCAACATCTCAGCCGGACTCCGCATCCTCACCGAGAAGTGGAACCAGCTGAAGGCCCTCGGGATGAACGTCAACAACGGCGACTCCAAGTACATCGAGAACTGGTACATGGCCCTGTGGGGCTACAACTCGGGTGTCTACACCGACAGCTCGGAGAAGACCGGCCTCGGCTTCCTCAACAACCCGGCCAATGCCGTCTACCCAGCCGACCGCGCCGCCTTCCTCCGCTTCGACTACGGCGACGCCTCCCACCCGGCCGACTGGCCCTACCAGGAGAAGGTCCTGGGCTGGGCCGAGGTACCGCAGCAGACCTGGAACGCCGAACCGTCGTACTCGAAACCCAACATGCCCGTGGCCAACGTCATGCTCAACACCCCCACCAGCTACGGGCTGTTCTGCGACCCGAGCGTCAACGCCTGCACCCCCGGCGCGGCCGACCCCTGCCCGACCCTGGACCAGCAGTGCCGCTGGAACCAGAGCGTCACCTGGGTCACGGGCCAGCAGGACGGCAACTCATCGACGGAGAACCTGGCTTACAGCCTGGGCTCGGGAGAACCGGCCCTGGAGAGCAAGTACGACCACGGACCCTGCATCGACTACCCGAACGGCGACGAGACAGCCCTCATCGTCGACGACCTGGGCGAGCACGAGAACACCTACGGCTGCGACGACATCGTGGGTGCCACCGACGGAAAGTTCACGCTCCAGACCGGCGACAACATCACCATGCAGCGCGACGACACGACCTGGCGTGCCACCCCGTACATCGCACAGATCGACATCCACCAGCTCGGCGCCGGCTACGACAACCACATCTACTTCACCCACAGTTATCCCGCGGGTGACATATTCCACAAGGTCACCGGCCGCTGGGAACTCAACCAGGCCCGCCTGCCCGCCGGCGATCAGCCCGGCAAGCGGTACGACGTGTTCGCCCACCTGCCCAGCCATGGCGGCCAGGCGAACGTGAAGTACAACTTCATTCCCGGAGACAACACTGTGGGGGCCGAGGCAGACTACTGCCACGTCAACCAGGCAACCCGCAGCAACGGCAGTGACACCTGGTTCGAGTTCGGCACCTTCACCTTCTGGAAGGGCGGCCGTATCGAAGCAGACAACCTACACGACCCGGGAACCGGAGACGCGGACGTCGCCTTCGACGCGATCGCCTTCGTCCCGCACAACAGCAAGGTCACCACACAGGCATGCAAACTGATCGACAGCGGTCCCTGATGAGCGACAGAAAGCGCGTCGGTCTCGCGCTGACTTCCGCAGTCGTGGGTGCCGTCCTGGCACTCGCCTCCTGCACCACGCACAAGCAACAGGATCCTCCGGTCGTCGCGGACGGCGAGCACAAGTCGCCACCGACCGAGCCGAGCCCCACACCGTCCTTCACACCACCGTCCGTCAAGTCCCTGCCTCAGCACGCCATCCTGGGTAGGAATGGCCCCAGACTGGGCAAGGTCACCACAATGTCCAAGGGCTACACAGCCAAGGCTTTCCTGGACCACATCTCCACCACCTGGAACATCACCCTGAAGGCCCCGAAGAGGGAGGAACTCCCCCTTAACCGCAAGGTGCTGGTCGCCACGGGAATCAGCCCCAAAGGGCGGTCGGTACAAACCTTCCTCTCCGACGATCTCGATCTGTCCTCCCTCATCTGCTCCACCCCGATCGACGACCAGCAGGGTGACTCTTTCCTGCGTGACTGCGCGGCGATCGACGTCCCCGGCGTCGACCAGGACGCCGCCGCCAAGTGGTTTACCGAAGCGGAGAAAGAGGACGACGCGCTGTACGCGAAGAAGAAGGAATCCGTCATCAGTGGGGCGTTCGCATCGGGCCCCGTCGTCATGTTCCTGGACCGGACCTCTGACAAGCACGCACTGAGAGTCCTCGGAGGGGCGGTGGCCGAGAACTCCTGACCCGCCCCACACCTGGCCCCCGTCCGCGGCAGCGGCCGGGGGCCAACCCCCAGCCTCCCATCAACTGCTCGGGCACGTATGTCGCAGCGAGCGGGGGTCCGTACGGTGATCGGGTCTTTCAAGATTTTCGTAGCCGGTGATCGCCGGGCATGGCGGAGCATCAGCTGAGCAGGATGCGCTGGCGGAGGAGCGGGAAGCCGGCCCGGCCGTAGGTCTGGCGCTTGAGCAGTTTGATCTTGTGGTTGACGCCCTCGGTGCGTCCGTTGTACCAGGGGGTCTTGGCCGCCGAGTAGCCGAGGGGATTCTCACCCCTCGGCCCTCACAGATCCGTACGTGACGATCTCTCGTCATACGGCTCTTGTCGTTCTGGTCACCAGACGCGGGGGGCGTGGGTGGTCCAGGCCCAGTGGGCGAAGAACCGGGGTCGTCGTGCGACGGCCTGGTTCCACGCCGTTTGGGCTTTCTTCCTGCCCCGCAGCCGTTTGAACTTCTTGCGCATCCACCGCATCAGGTAGGCGTTGACGCGTTCCAGGAGGGGATGGAGGGCCGACTGGTAGAAGGCCCCGTAGTACGCCATCCATCCCCGAATGATCGGGTTGATGAACCGTGCGAGGTCTGCTTCGGTCAGGCTGGTGCGGTGGTGCAGCCTCCAGGACCGCACCTCGGAACTGATCCTGCGCAGGGCTTCCCCGCTGATGGCGGGGATGAACGACCGGAACATCCGGCCGTCCTTGCGCACCGCGGAGCGTGTGCGGAAGGTGAACCCGAGGAAGGTGAACTCGGTGTGCTCGTACGAGGCACGCCGGTTGGCATCCTGGCAGTACACGATCCGGGTTTTCTCCGGGTGCAGTTCCAACCCCACCTCTGCCATCCGCTTCTCGACCGCCGCGAGCACGAAGCGTGCCTGGCGTTCACTGACGCAGTGGACCACCGCGTCGTCCACGTAGCGTTCGAACCCGATGGCGGGGAAGTTCCGGGCCATCCACGAGTCGAAGGCGTAGTGGAGGAAGAGGTTGGCGAGAACCGGCGAAACCGAAGAGCCCTGGGGCGTCCCTCGGTCCCGCTCGCGCCGTGTCCCGTCGGGCAGTTGCAGCGGTGCGGCCACCCAGCGCCGCACGTACAGCAGGACCCAGGACTGGGACGGATCAGTGTGGGCGGCGACCGCCTTGAGAGGGCGATATGAGACCTGATGTCCGATTCTTCGTTTCGTGCGGGGCAAGCGGGCAGGTCGTGGTGACATCGGTCGGCTACGGCCGAGGCTGGGTGAACAAGCCTGGCTCGGTCTCGGCCAGGATCCCGCGGTCGGCCAGCCGCTTGAGCTTGAGGCGGGCGTTGTTGATGGTGTTGGGCGCGACCGCCACGTCCATCGCCTCGCACACCTGTCGCGCACGCAGCGGATGGTCGGCCGCGGTGAACACCGCCATGATCTGCTGGTAGGCCGGATGGTCCGGCAGTTTCGGTGCCGGCGGCGCGGGCGGTTGCGGGTCGGGCAGCGCCAGCAGTGTCTTGCGGGTGACCTGGACTTCTTCGGCGGCCCGGACGAGTTCGTCGAGCTGTGTGGTCAGCTGAGTGATCTGTTCCCGTGTCGTCTCGGCCTGCGCGGTGATCTCGCGTTCCCGCTCCTCCAGCCGTGCCAGCACCGCGCCGAGGGTCAGCTCCCCGCCGGTCATGCGGTGCGCCAGGCGGGCACGGTTGCCGAGGTCAGCCGGCGCAGTATCACCGCGGTCATCGCCCAGTACACCCGCGACTCCGAACTGCGGGGCAGATGCTCGTAGTCGCGCACCAGCCTGCGGTGCAGCATCAAGATTCCATAGGCGCGTTCCACGACCCACCGCTTGGCCTGTGGAACGAACCCGGTCTGCGCGGGATTGCGCTCCACGACCTCCACCTCGATGCCCACCTTCTGACCGTGGGCGACGACGGCGTTCTTGAAACCCTGGTCGACCAGGGCCTTCTGTACGGTGTCGGTGTCGGCGGCGACCTTGTCCAGCAGGGCGATGCCGACGGCGTTCTCGTGCGCAGACGCGGCCGCCACGACTACCGCGATCACCAGCCCCAGAACATCAACGGCCAGGCCGCGCTTGCAGGCGGTACTTTTTTTGCCGGATCGCGCCCCGTCGACTCAGCGGGCACTCCGGCCGCCGCGTGCACGCTCTGGGTGTCGAGCACCACCAGGCTCGGGTCCGCCTTCCGACGCGCCATTTCCCGCACCTGCCAGCGCAGCAGGTCGTGAATGGTCTGGTCGATGCCGTCGTCACGCCAGGTGTAGAAGTAGTACTTCACCGCGCCGGGCGGCGGAAAGTCGTGCGGGAGCAGCTCCCACTGGCACCCGGTCCGGCCCTGGTAAAGCAGCGCGTTGACGATCTCCCGCATCTCGTACCGGCCCTGATGGCCGCTGACCGAGGGATGCGCGGCCTTCCACGCGGCGATCACAGGCTCCACCAGCGCCCACTGCTCGTCGCTCACGTCGGTCTTGTAGGGCTTGCGCTCGTTCACAGCGCCCAGCCCAACATGCCCATGGCCGCCGACCGGCCGGGATGCCGCACCGCCACACGTTTAGGTGACGACAAAACTCCTATGTACTCTCATTCCGCCCTCTGAGGACCAGGTCCCACGGAACGCTGTCGAAGAACGCGCGGATGTCCAGGTCGATGACCCAGTCCGTCTTCCAGCAGCGCTCCCGGCACCGACCTACAGCGTCGATCGCCGACCGCCCGGGACGATAGCCGTAGGAGTCCGGATGAAAGACCGGCTCGGCCTTCTTCTCCAGAACCCCGGCAACCACCGTCTGAGCGATACGATCCCCGATCGTGGGCACGCCTAAGATTCGGGCGCCCCCTTTCTTGGGGATCTCCACCGCACGCACTGGGGGCGGAAAATAGGTGCCGGAGGAGAGACGGTTCCAGATCCGGTACAGATTGTTCTTCAGATCCTTCTCGAACTCTTCCATCGACACCGCATCCACGCCCGCAGCGCCTTTGTTCGACCTGACTTTCTCGTACGCCTCCCAGACGGAATGCTTGGAAATATCGAACGGCTTGCGTGATGCTTTCAACTCGTTCACGCGACTCCTCCCGGGTGACGCCCGGTTGATCGAATAAACATAGTCACGAACGACCCGGCCCCTTCGCTCCACCCTCATTACAGGGGCTTCATCACTACTACGAGCCGGTCCGCCGGCGTGCCTGGCATCGGTACTCAGTCCCTCACGGCTTCGGACCGCCCGGGACGCTCCCTTTATCCCCGCTCACCAGCGGAGACGTATCCAGGCCCGCCTTCTCCTGTTCCGCACGAAGGCCGCAGACCGGGCTCGCGTCGCCTGCATGCCGGACACCGCCTGGCCAATAAACGGGCACCCGCCAGGCTCATCCCGGGACTGCCTTGAGGTCCCGGTTTTGATGTCTTCTCTACGTTTCGACACGTCAGCAGCGATTCACTTGCGTTCGCCTTCCCGATCCCCACCTGACACCGTTTTCCGGCGCCTTTTCCTCATCGTTCACCACGGCAGTCTTCAGCTAGCGCAGCATGAGGTGGTTTAAATCCTCCCCCCGCAGGGCGAATTTGAAGGGCCAAAACCTTCATCCTCCGTACAGCATCGCTACAAGAAGAGTTCCTACATGCTTCTTCCTCTCGCGTTCAGGACACAACAAGGCCGGGTAGTTAGCGTTTTCGCAGGTCACGCAAGTGAGTTGAAGGGTTCCCGACGCAGAGCAACGGAGCTCGTTGGTACAGGCAGTCGACCGAGACAGCTTGTCCCGAAGGAGCTCCGTTGTCCCGTCGTTGTGTCCTGCCGTCTGCGCTGACGGCCATCACCCGAACGGTCACCGTGGCCGGAGGCCGGTTCGCTCCTGGGCATCTGGGGGAGCTGACGGCAGTCGTGCCGTTTGAGCTGGTGGACGCGGTCCTTGCGGAGACGAGGACGGTGCAGCAGCGGCTGCGCGATCTTCCGTCGCGGGTCGGGGTCTGCTTCTTGCTGGCGATGTGCCTGTTCCCTGAGGTCGGCTATCGCCTCGTCTGGGACAGACAAGTTGACCGCAGGTCTGTCCGGGATGCCGGTGGTCTCTCCGTCTGCGAAGGCGTTGCGTGACCTGCGCCGGCGGATCGGCAGCGCGCCGGTGCGGGCGTTGTTCGAGGTGCTGGCCGGGTTGCTGGCCCAGCCGGGCGTTTCCCCCCGACGCCGCCAGCCTGCTACCGGGCCTCCTGGCAGCTACCCGGACCGGACTCACACCGGCAGGTGACGACGAGCTTACGAACCAGCGATCAACCATCTACACGGCCAACCTCCAAGTCCTGCTGGGCGTACGAAAGCGCGAGGTTAGGAGTTCATCAGCATGACTGTGGAGACGAGGAGTAGCGTGCCTGCAGTGGACAGCCCCAGTGTCCGGTAGGGGCGCCACAGCGCCAGTACCAGGGCGGCGGCCCATACTGCTCCGGCCACGGTGGCCGGTCCTGTTCCGGCTATCCGCCGTGCGGCGGCAATGGGTAGAGGAGCCAGCAGGAGGGTAGGGGGGATCACTGCCGCCCCGGGACGAATGCCCAGCAACCGGTACGCCGCGACGAGCACGACGAGGGCCAGGGCGAATGCGGCTGGGAACGAGAGCACCGGCCACGGCGTCAGGCAGAGGCTCGTCTCCTTGGCGCACACGTGGGCGTCGTAGCGGTAGGCCCCCTCCACGAGCTGGACGGCAGACCAGGTGAGAGCGGCACCGGTCACGGCAGCGCCCCCGGTACGCAGGGCCAGGAGTCGGCCGGACGGGGCCGCCGACTCGTCGTGCGGCTGGGAGGCAGGAGCGTTCATGACGGGATTCTCTCCGGTATCGATCGATGGCCGGGGTCTGAGCACGCGTGCTCAGACCCCGGCTAGGGGGCGGGTTCTGCCCGGATCTTGCCCGTCTGTACTACTGCAGAGCCTGTTCCAGCACGTCGGTGTAAAGGAGGGCTCCCGCGATCTTGGGATGGAACGACGCCATGGCGGGTTCGGGGGCATCGGCGTCCGCTCTGGAGCGTCCGGTCTCCACGACGCCGTTCACGTCCTCCGGGTCACCGCACACTGCTTTCCCCTCGAACGCGTTGCGTGGGTCGGCGAAGACCACGTTCGCCATCTGCTCCAGCGCGACGTCGGTGACCGCGCCCTCCATCTCCTCGTCCAGGGTGTCAGCGACAGAATTCAGCCAAGGGGCCTCCTCGGTCCCGATGCCCGGGGCACCGCCGCACTGTCCGTTGGCCGAGAGCAGACGGGGGTAGCCCATCAGGACGATTTCCGCGTCCGGGGCTAACTGGTGAATACGGGTCAGCACCTCCACGATGCGTGGCCGGACGGTGTCGTGGAGCCATTTCGGGGCCCAGTCCTTCAGGGGGCCGGTGTCTCCCGGCGCGGCATCGCCGGTGTCCGGGTCCTTGTTGCCGATCGCCGTGTCCTGGCACAGGTCCAGTACGGCGCCGTATACGCACTGTTTGAAGACATCGGTGAACCTTGCGTCGTTGCCGCCGACGGACAGGGTCACCAGGGTGGTGTTCTCGTCGAGGTAGCCGGCGTCGATCTGCGGCACTTCGTGGGACTGTCCTTCGTCGAGCATGTTGAATGTGCGGGCGCCTGAGCAGGCTACGAAGTGGTAGTCCATCTGCGGATCGAGGCTGTCCGCCATCAACCCGATGGACTGGGCGTAGCCGGGCAGGGTTGCCTGACGTGACCAGGCCAGGGTGGAGCGGTGGCACTTGTCGACCAGGGCGTCGTCGTCGTTGGGGTAGTCGGTCTCGGAGAAGAAGTCGGTCCCCCCGGTGGCGCTGACGCCTTCACCCGAGGAGTAGGAGTCGCCCATCGCGACGACGGAGTTCGCGGGCTTTCCGCTCAGAGGCTGGAAGGCGATGGCGCCCCAGGCGATGTCCTCGTCCGCGGTGCCGTCCTCTGTCGCGTTCGACAGTGTCACCGTCGGTGTTCCGGTGAAGTGGAAGGCACCGAGGCTGACCCAGCCGGGGTGGGGGTAGAGGGAGGAAGCCGTCTGTCCGGCGCCACCGGACCGCTGAAGAATCACCCGTTGAGGACTGGTGCTGTCGGAGCCGCCCACCACGTACGTGGCCTGTCTGGTCTGGGCGCCGGTGTCGGGCAGGTAAACCAGGACGCGTGCCCAGTCCAGGCTCTGTCCCAGTGTCCAGGTGCCGTCGACGGTCATTTCTCCGCCGTCGCCGCCGAGGTGGTCGGCGTTACGGGTGTGGGCATACCAGAAGTGGCCTCCGTAGCCGCCACCCACCTGGTGGAGGTCTGCCTTGGCCTCGTATGTGGTTCCCAAGGTGCTCGGATAGAAGGTGAACTGGAAACTGCCCGACGAGGCGACCGGTCCGCAGTCGCTCCACGACTCGGTCCCATCAGGTACGGAGGCGACTATGTGCGAGCCGGCCGGGGCGCCGGAACAGACGGGCTGGCCGTTCTGCAGCCGGTAGCCGCGTCCTGGCTCCGGTATGAGGGTTGCGTACTTGATGTTTTCGAAGCCGCAGGTGGTGGCGCAGTCGCTCTTCCAGGTGGCGTTGGGCTGGTTCCACCAGTACTGCGTGTAGCACTCCTCGGTGCCGCAGTTCGGAGGGGAGTCCGGGTCGCAGCCGTTGGTGCTGGTGCAGAAGGTGTCGAGCAGCGGTGTGACGTGGGCGCGGTTGTACCGCGCGCTGCCTGCGGTGGTGACGGGGAGGTCCGTGCCGTTCCAGTAGGCGGGGCGGAAGCCGGCGGACGCGAAGCCGGACTCACCCGGCCAGTCCTGCCGGCCGTTGGTGGCGTAGGAGAAGCCGGTGTCGATGGACCAGGCGGCCCAGCCCATTACCTTCTCCTCGTAGGGCCAGTCCTGGGGGTGTGCGGCGTCGTGGTTGGCTTCGGTCCCGTCCACGTCCGTGTTCATGAAGGGGTGGTTCCAGCCGTTGGCGTAGATGGGGTTGGCGGGATTGTTGTACCAGCCGAGCCCCCAGTTCCCGCCGTTCTCGGCTGCGTCAGACGGTGCGTTGAAGCCGAGGTTGTAGTTCCAGACCGCGGTGAACCAGTTCTCCACGTGGGAGGAGTCGTCGTTGTTGACGGTGATCGTCTGGCCGGGGGCGTGGACCTCGTTCCACTTGTCGGCGAGGATCTGCACGGAGGCGGCGATGTTGGTCGCGTAGTCGATGGCGACGGCCTTCTGCAGAGTCGGTGACAGGCTTGTCTCACCGTCCTTCTCGTGGTCTGCCAGACGCATGCCGTCGGTGATCTGACCGACTCCGTAGCCGCAATCGGATTTGTCCCAGTTGATGTCCCAGTAGGCGTTCGGGTCGCCCGGGTCGGTCTCATGGCCGTAGTAGCCGTCCACGGCGGCGAGGGGGTTGCCCATCTGGCCAGGGACGGAGCCGGATTCCGCCTGCCGCAGGTTGGATTCCTGGGCCAGGATGCCCAGGAGGACGTTGGCGGGAATACGGCCGCCGCCGGTCAGGGTGGGTGCAGGGAAGAGCCCTTGCGGGTCGATCGTGCTCAGGCCGGTCTGGTTCCGGTAGCCGCCCTGAGTCAGGTAAGAGGAACGCAGATCACCTCGGACGGCCATGTCCACGGCCCACTCCACCTGGTTGGGGGTGGGCTGCAGCGCCTGAGCGTCGGTGTCGTTGCGGGAGATCGCGCACCAGCGGTCAGGGTCGGTGGGGTCGTGGGACACGTTCGTTGCAGCTGTGCTCTCCGAATGGGTTTCCACGCCTGTGTCGGAGACCGGCCGATCGCCACCGGTGAGAGCCGGTGAGAGACCGGCGTGACCGGTGGGCGCCGTGGTGTCGGTGACCGTCTGGCTGATCTTCGTTCCGGTCGTGGTGGCGGTGGACGTCACCGTCAGCGGAGCGTCGGAGGCAATGGTGGCCGGTGCCTGCGCGACGTCGCTCTGCGAGGGCGAGTCGCCGACGCCGGTGCCCTGCCGCCCGACGCCCGCGATGTTGGCCAGGCCCGCCCGCATCCCGGGAGTGAGCACCGGATCGACTGCGAGCCGTCCGTGGGAGGAGACGTCCGTGCCGACGGGAGCGTCCACCAAGGTGACCCCGGTGCCCTCGGTACGGGGGGTGCCGGTCGGGTGGCCGGTGAGGAACACCTGGTCGGCTCCGCCGCGCTCCAGCGCGAGGTCGCCCAGTTTGCCCGTGGCGACCGTGGTCGTGCCGTTGCCGTGCCACACCCGCGCACGCGCGTTCTCAGCGCCGTTGCGCTCGATGAAGGCGATCTTCCCGCCCTTCAGCGGATGGATGTCAAACGGCACACCACCGGCCGTGAACAGGTCCTTGACCTTGCCCGCGCGGTCGAGGTGGACCAGGTGACCGGCCATGGCGCCGACGACTCCGTCCTTGACGGGGACGGCGCTGGTGATCTCGCCCTTCGCCGCAGCCCGGGTGACCGTGCCGCCGGCGGTGTTCACCGTCACGACCCGGCTCATGGTCCTGGCCGCGTCATTCATGTCTCGGAAGGCGGTGAAGGCGGCGGTAGCGGTGTTCGGGTCACACGACGGGTCGAAGTAGACCAGAGACGCGGTGAACGGAAGCTTGGTCACCCGACCGGTGCTGAGGTCGATGATCGCGGCGAAGGCCCCGCCCTGCATCAGGTCCGGCTTGTTGGTGAAGGTGCGCGGCGCATAGACGGCAGCGACGTGGTCGCGGTCCATCTGGCACTGATTGCCGATCCACGAGTCCGCGGGCATCCCGGGCTCGGCGAGGACGGCAGCGGTCTTCCACTCATATACATTCACGCTGTCGGAGTAGAGGATGTGCAGGCCATCGGTGTCTGCGGCGGCGGTGACGGCCCGGTCCTCGGCCGTCTTCCAGCCCTTGCCGAGTTTGGTGTCGGGGTCCCCCACCCTGCCGTCGGACGTGGGATCGGCTGTGCTCGCGGCGGTAGTCGGCACGGGTGCCGCAGATGCGGGTACCGCCTGGGTGAGGCTGCTCATCAGAGCGGTACAGATCAGCGCCGCGGCCAAGGCGGCGCGGTTTCGTGTTCTGCGTCTCAAGGGAGAAATACACCTCCGGTTCTCGGATTCGGTTCTCGATCGCCGGGCCCCTGAGACCGGTCTGAGCGCGTATCTGCCAGGCGGAACGCGAGCCACCCGTCCCACCTATGAGTCGGTCCCCTCGAACGAGATGATCTAGGCTGCCGGGTCGGCGGGTACCAACACCCGGTCCTGATTTGACGAGAAGGTCCCGCGTCCCGTGCTGGATCTCCCGGCAACGTGCCAGGGAAGAAGCACCGCAACGACACGTCGTATCCCGGCAGGCCCGTCACGCCCGGCAATGCAGAAACACAGAGGAAACTACGAGACGTGGGGAACACGGATGGCGGTGTACACACCACGGTCGTTCACGGTCAGCTGGATCTGCCGCAGAACGTGAAGACGGTGGTCTCGCCGTCCCTTGTCGGCGCGGCGGCCAGGGACGTCAAAGCCGCCGGAGTTGCTTCTGGAGACGAGGTGGAGAGGGGCGACGGCGGCTGGGGTGCCGCGCCTTCCGCGGAACTGATTGCGTGGAAATGGTGTATCCGGTGCCGCACACGTCAACGGTCGTGACGGCGGCGACCGCGTCGGACGCGATGATCTGCTTGGTCGCAGCTGTCGCCTGAGCATCGGGCCTGGACGCCGTTGCTGCCCAAGGTCTGGATGACCCGGTCCGCATTCCCGGCACGTTACTCGGCCATCGACGAGGTCGGCACGACCCCCATGAAATCTAAAACGGCCGTGGCGGCGACACCCATGCGTCTTCTTCTCCACACCTCCGCTTTCTCGTCAGTGAGCTGTCATCCTGTGCTCGGGGGACAGGAATTAAAGGCCCACGATGTGTGGGTATGACGCAGGAACCACCGGATCCCGATGAAGGTTATGCCAGGTGATTTCCGCGTGGATATTCATAATTTCCATAGACACGTACCTGGCGTCAAGCACCTCAGTAACCATAGGCTACCGCGGGAGTTGTACGAGTAAAGCAAAGTTCAAGATGGATCTATGGCCGGATCGGCACCCTTTACAGCTTCCGAGACGGACTACTTCCGTCCACTTTTGTGGGGAAAATCTCCATACGCTCATCTTGGGGGACGTCGGGCCCAGCAAGGGCGTTCTCGGCCGGTCACGCCGCTCGCCCTCCAGTCGGCGGCAGGCGAATCACGGCCTACCGGACCTTTGAACCGTCAGGGTTCTGTCGAGATGAACGGTGCGACCACTGGCGCACACTTCCGGCCGTAGCCTGCGGTGCAGCCCGCGGAATGCGTATTCCCCTCCGCGGTCGCCGTGGCGCACACGGCCGGCCTCCAGGCGACCCGGCAGGGCGGGTGTATGCGGGGTGCCGACACTTCCTCGGCCCGCCGTCGCGCTTCGCGGGCCTCCCGTCTTGCCGCCCGCACGTGGTACGCGGAGCGACAGGCCGTCTTCATCCTCACGCAGCGGTGCGACCGGGGAGTTCGCCTTCTCGAGGCGAATGAACCAGCGCATATAGAAAATTTCGTGCCGAGTTGTATCCAAAGCCCCGTCAACGAGAAATGCGAGCTACGGTTCCTCCGTGTTCGGCGCTGCCAGGAATTGTTCCAATCTACTCCCATACGTACACCTGAAGCGCTTTTCTTTCACATGATCACCAACCGGACAGACCGCCTTGAAAAGGCCCGGGATCGGCATGCTTCTCTGATTCCGATCCAGCTTCCGAAAATACCAACCTCTGAACGTTCCTTGGCGAGAACTTGGTTGATCATGTTATTTCTCGGGGAAGACTCTGAATCGTCACGTGATCAAACACGTCCGCGCGGGACAGCGACGAGGGAGAAGTGTCGCACGCGTACGGCTGCACATAATCCCGCGGCCGGCCCCGGGAAGACGCCTATTCGGCCATTGAACGCGAAGGATGTCACGGCCATGCAAAAATTCTTATGGGTTGTCCGCTTCCGACCCGCTTTTTGGTTCAGATATCTACTGCCGGCCCTTGCTCTGGCCTGCGCGGCTGTGAGCGCCTTTCCCAGCCCGGCATCGGCCGCCTCCTGCAAGAGTACGGAGTGCACCGGTCAGAGTCCCGTCACAACGGGATGTGACAGTGACGCCCGACTCCTGGAGGAGATCGATGAGACCGGGTACTCCCTGCGCTTCTTCCACTCGGGCGCCTGCGACGCCTCTTGGGCCAAGGTGACCCTCGATACCGACTACACCCTCGACCCGCGGGCTGCGAACATCTTCTATGTTCCTCCGCTCGGAGGCAGCGAGGCATCGTACTCCACGGGATACATCGCATACGAAGACGTGGCCGAGGCGACGCCGATGGTCGGTGGAGATTCGACGGCCAAGGGCTGTGTCACCGAGATGGGCGAGGGATTCGACCCGGCGCCGGAAGCGTGGCAGCAGCAAGGGACGACCGGGGAGTGCACCCAATGGCACTGACGAGAAGCGCGAGCGCCGCGGGCTCCCCCGTACGAGCGCGGCGCCGGTCGGCCAGGACGGCAGCGCTGTCCTGCGCGCTGGTGATTGCGGGCCTGCTGCCCACCTCGGCCGTGACCGCTGCCGCCGCACCGCAGAAGCCGGCCGCCCGCACCGACGGCGAGCTGTTCGCCTCTCCCCGCCAGGCGTTGGGCAAGGACTGGCAGACGTCCTCCGACCGGTCGGTCATCGCGACCGGCGACTCCTCGGGCTTCCACATCCTGGTGGCCGACGAGTCGCAGTCCTTTCAGTACCACGAGCTGGCCAACCTCACCGAGACCGGACTCGACGGCATCGGACCGTGGACCGGATACATCTGCACGACCGGAACCGGGCGGTACGCGGCCGCCGTCTACGCCCCGTCCATCGCCGCCAACAAGCCGGCTCTGATGCAGCACGGTGCCTTCGCCGCCGTAGTGGACCTGGCGACCGGACGGATCTCCAAACCGGTCACCGGCGTGCAGCTCGCCTACTTCTCTCCGGGCTGCGGCCAGGACGACACCGTCACTTTCACACGTAGCGCCGTCGGCGACTCGGCGCATGGCACCACCGAGCTTTTCAACATCGACGCTTCGACCGGCAAGACTCTCGACCACGCCACGGTCAAAGGCCAGTTCACCAACCCGTTACCGACCTCCGACGGCGACATCGGTGTGCTGAACGGACGGCTCGTCAAGGCCGCCGCCGACGGGACGACCGTCCCCCTTGCCGAGCTGCCGGGCCAGCCGTTCGCACTCACCCCGAGTGCCGACGGATCCGTCGATCTGGCCCTCGTGGCGGACGGCAAGGACGAACTGCACCGCTTCGACGGTCGGAACCTGACGAAGCTGGGCACGGCGCCGCTCGGGCAGCTCGGTCTTTTCCCGCGGCGCGGCGGCGACCTCGTCGCCGGACAAGTGTCCGGCATCGATACCGCCAAGGCACCGGGTCTCATGAAGGCCGATGCACCCGGCAAGCCGCTCGCCGCGTCCCGGGAGGGCCACCTGCTCACCACCTCCGTGACGTCGGAGGAACTCAAGGGGATCACTTCGAAGATCGGGGCCACCAGCGGCCAGGGGGCCGGGCGCATCGACGTACGGGCCTTCGCCACGGCCACCGACACCATGGCGACCACGCAGGTGGTGACAACTGAGGCGGCTGCGGCCACGACCGACGACGTGGAGCCCGACTACAACGGACAGCCGGAGAAGGCAGCCCTCGCACAGTCCGGTGTCGCCCCGAGTGACCCCAACCCCCAGACGCACTACTCCAACTGTCTCGTCAAGCGCAACGACCCGCACGCCCAGGCCCTGCAGCCGAGCGCCAACATGGTCGAGTGGGCCGTCGACCAGGCCGTGCACGGCGATCTGAACATCACCCGGCCGACCAACTACCTCGGCACCGGCAGCGACGCCTACAACCCGCAGGCTCTCTTCCCCCGTGTCCCGCTGTCCGACGGCGGTACCGTGCCCGCCCAGGTCGTGCTCGGCATCCTTGCCCAGGAGTCCAACTTCAAACAGGCGTCCTGGCATTCGGTACCCGGGGACGGCGGCAACCCGCTGCTCGGCGACTACTACGGCAACGGCGACAGCATCCACACCTATCCCAACGGGACCGTGGCCGACTGCGGTTACGGCATCGCCCAAGTCACCACCGGGATGAACGAGGCAAAACCGAACCCGTACGAGCCCACCAAGGCATACGCCATCGCCACCGACTACGCGGCGAACATCGCGGCGGGCGTGCAGATTCTGAGCCAGACGTGGAACCAGCTCAAGGCGCTGGGCATGAACGTCAACACCGGCAGCTCGGCGTACGTCGAGAACTGGTTCATGGCGCTGTGGGGCTACAACAGCGGCGTCTACACCGACTCCTCCCAGAACGGTGGTCTCGTAGGCCTGGGCTGGTTCAACAACCCGGCCAACCCCACCTACGAGCCCGACCGCGCCCCGTTCCTGCGCGCTTCCTATGACGACGCCGCGCACCCGGCGAACTGGCCCTACGAGGAAAAGATCATGGGCTGGGCGGAGACCCCCCAGCGGACCTACAACGGCCAGCCGTCCTACTCGCTGCCCCAGTTTCCCGCCAGCGGCACCAGTCCGGCCGGCAAGCTCAACCTGAACCTCGACTACCGCGCCTACTGTGACAGCTCCAACAACTGCGATCCCGGCGCCGCGTCCGGAAGCGACCCGTGCCCGGCGGAGAACGAGTCCTGCTGGTTCCATGACTCGGTGAGCTGGGGCGCCGGTCAGGACCCCACCACCGGCTCCACCGAGAACCTCGTCTACACCCTCGGCAGCGGCGAACCGGCCCTGAACCGGCAGTACACCGCGGGACCTTGTAACAACGCCCCGCAAGGGCTGCTCGTCGATGACCTGCCCGAACCGGACGACAACACTCAGGGCTGTACGGAATCGCAGCAGGACGAAGGTAAGTTCACTCTGCAGTTCGGGGACAACTTCACCTACAACCGCAGTGACGGCACCGTCCGGGCCACCGGTGACATCGCGGCGATCGATCTGCACCAACTCGGCGCGGGCTATGATGGGCACGCCTGGTTCACCCATGGCTACGCGGGCGGCTCCGGAAGCGCCACAGATCTGTGGCACAAAGTCACCGCTACTTGGACTCCGGACCCGTCCAAAATGTCCGACCCCGGAACCACCGGTCTCCTCTACGACATCTATGTCCATCTGCCCAACCACGGCGCGCAAGCCATTGTCCCATACACCGTTCACGTCGGCATGAACACCTCCGGCGTGACGCCCACTCGCACCTGCAGCGTCAACCAGGCCACGAGAAGCAACGGCAACGACGTCTGGGTCGAACTCGGCACCGTGCGCATGTGGCAGGGTGGCAGCCTCCAGGCCGACAACTCCAGCCGCTCGGACTACACGGGTGACCTGGACGTCGCATTCGACGCGGTGGTCTTCTCCTCGACCACATCGGCGTCCAGCACGGGTATCTGCTTCCACGACGCGATGCCCTGATCCACTCCACATCCCACGGCACGGCGGTGCGTTCCGCAGTCGGCCCGATGCGGGCGCACCGCCCAGTGGGACATCCGCCCCGCAACGGAGCCCACGTCCATGAAGCTTCCCCAGGTCCTCGCAGCGGCACTCCTCACCGGAGCTCTTCTCGCCGGATGCTCCTCACCGCACGGCTCCTCACCGGGTTCCGTCTCCTCGGTCTCACCGGGACCGGACGAGGGCGAGATCACCCCCTCCGCCTCAGTCACGGCCACTTCGCCGGCCACAGGCACTTTCACCCCGTCCGACTGGCCCACCCGACCCGTGACGGCGGACAAGATTCCCACCGGCCTCAGCAACGCCGCCTTCGCGAAGGGATACACCGGCGCCGACTACCTGGCCCGGCTGACGAAGCGGTGGCACATCTCGCTGAGCTCGAAGAAGAAGACAGATTTCAGGGCGGACGATGACCGGCCCGTCGTGTGGTTCTCCTCCGGTGCCGCCCACCCCACGGCCAGCACCGAACTGTCCGTCACCGTCGTGTGGAGCCTGGACGGCAACCTCAAGTCCCTGACATGCGCCGCCAGCCGGACGGCCACCGCACGCACCGACTTCCTCGGCCAGTGCATCCAACTGGACCATCCGGGCGCGCATCCGGGCGCGGCGGCGCACTGGCTGAGGACGACGACACCAGACGTCGACAAGGTGTACGACCAGGCCAAGAAGACCGTCGACAGCCCCTTGTACCGATCGGGCCCTGCGGCCTCCCTCTTGGTGGAGTACGACACGGGCAAAACCGGAGCAATGTATTCACTCCGGATCTTCGGTGTGTCCTCATGACGTGTCATCCGAGGTGCGGGTGTCACGGACACGCCCTCGGAGTGCAGCCGCTCCATGCCGATCCCCTCGCAGTGTGGAGACGATCTATGCAGCCAGTCTCTCGGCGAAGGTGGCTCGGTAGCCACGTTCGTAGTCGATCGGGCTCTTGAACCCGCACACGCTGGGCAGCCGCCTGGCGTTGTAGAGGTCGGTGATTGAGGCGGCGATCCCGAAGCCGGGCCTCGGTGCGGGTGCGGAAGGTATGCCGGTGGACGTATTCCTCGGCCACCCCAGGGATCGGCTTCCCGGTCTCCGTCACGATCCGTACCGCCCCCTCGCGGAACTCCGCGTTATAGATGCGCTTCCTGGATCCCACGACCCTCAACTATCCCTCCGGTCACGGTCTCCACGTTACGAGGGGAGGCTCAGTCTCCGTCGGGCCGTACTCGTTGACGATCCGGGGCGCTCCGGCACCCGTGCGCCAGGCCGCGAGCTGCTCCTCGTGCAGTTCCTCACCGCCGACGACCAGGGTGCGGGTCCACGCCCCGGCACGCGCGGGAACCGTAGAGCCCTCGAGCATCTTCAGGTGCGAGGGGGTGAGCTTGACGAAGGCGAGGCCGGTGTCCGCCTCGGCCGAGACGCGCAGAGCCTCGCCCGGCCTGCCGGAGTCGTCGGCGAGCAGCAGGCGCCGGCCGGCCAGCAGCGGGGCGAAGAGGCTGGTCACGGTCAGGTCGAAGGAGAGCGAGGAGTGCACGGGGACAGCGCCGTCCGCCCCGGGCGGCAGGTACGTCTCCACCGCCCACAGCAGGTAGTTGGCGACCTGGCGGTGGGAGAGCATGGCTCCCTTGGGCCCGCCGGTCGAGCCGGAGGTGTACATCAGGTACATCAGGTCGTCGGACCCGCCGTCACCCTCCGGCGGAGCCCCGGTCACCTCCTCGGCCACCCGGTCCAGGTCCACCACGACGGTCGGGATACCCGGGATGTCCGGGTCCCCCGGCCGTGCGTCGGTGACCAACAGCACGGCCCCGCTGTCGTGCAGCATGTGATCCCACCGGGCCTTTGGATAGACCGGGTCGAGCGCCACGTACGCGGCGCCGCTCTTCAGCACGGCGAGCAGCGCGACCAGCGCCTCGGGCGTGCGGGGCAGCAGCACCGCGACCACGCGGCCCGGACCGGCGCCCAGGCCACGCAGCCGGTGGGCGAGGCCGTTGGCGCGGCGGTCGAGGTCCCGGAAGGTCAGGTCGGCGCGGCCTGGCGCCGACACGGCCACCGCGTCGGGGGCGGTCCGCGCCCGCTCGGCGAAGAGCCGGTCCACGCGCACGTCCTCGGGGCGGTCGGCAGGTGCGCCGTGGCCCTCACGCAGGATCCGCTCGCTCTCCACGGCCGTCAGCAGCGGCAGTTCACCGATCCGTGTGTCCGGGGCAGCGGCCACGGCGCCGAGCAGTACACCCAGCGATCGGGCGAGCCGCTCACCGGTCGCCGTGTCGAACAGGTCCGTGGAGTGGATGAGCCGGCCCTCCAGCCCGGCGCTGGTCTCCCAGACGTTCAGGTCGAGGTCGAAGCGGGCGGCGTCGTGGTCCAGGTGGTCCAGTGGAATGAGACCGATCCCGCCCGGCAGGGTACGAACCGGACGCGGCGGCGTGTTGTGCAGGGTGAAGTTGACCTGGTAGATCGGGTTCCGGCCTGGGCTGCGCTCCGGGTGCAGCCGCCGGGCGACCAGGTCGAGGGGCACGTCCTGGTTCTCGTACGCCTCCAGGCACGTCGTGCGGACTTCGGACAGGAAGTCCTCGAAGGACGCCTCCGGTGCGATCCGCGAGCGCAGCGGGACCGAGTTGGCGAAGAAGCCGACCAGGTCGTGGAAACCGCGGTAGCGCCGGTTGGCAACGGTGGTGCCGACCACCACGTCGTCGTGGCCTCCGTAACGCGCGAGAACGATCTGGAACGCCGCGAGCAGCACCATGAACAGGGTGCTGCCGGTGCGCGCGGAGATCTTCCGCAACTCGTCGGTCACGGGCGCGGGAACGGTGAACAGCGTGGACTCGGCACGCCCCTGGGGGCGCTCGGGCCGAGGAAGGTCGGCGGGCAGCGGCATCGGGTCCGGGGCACCGGCCAGCCGGCGTTCCCAGTAGTCCAACTGGCTTGCGGCCTCGGCGCCTTCGGCCCACTCGTGCTGCCAGCGGGCGTACTCGGCGTACTGCACTGTGTGGGCGGGCGGTTCGGGCGTCTGCCCGTCCAGGCGCGCCCCGTACGCGGTGCCCAGATCGCTCAGGAGGACGCCCAGCGACCAACCGTCGACGACCGCGTGGTGGAAGGTGAGTACCAGGACCGCGTCGTCGGCGGCGAGGCGGAGCAGCCGGAACCGCATCAGTGGTCCTTCCGCCAGGTCGAAGCGCTCCTCGGCGTCCGCCCGCGCGAGTCGCTCGGCCTCCGCCTGCCGGTCGTGCCCGGGCAGCGCGGACAGGTCGACGACGGGCAGCGCGCGATGCCGGTACGGCAGGACCCGCTGCACAGTACGGCCGTCCCGGACCGGAAGGACGGTGCGCAAGACGGCATGGTGGCGCAGCAGGTCGTTGAGGGCGGCTTCAAGGGCGGTGTTGTCCAGCGGTCCGGTGAGGCGGTGCACGACGGGGCTGTGGTAGGCCGGGCTGTCCGGATCCAGCCCGGACAGAAACCCGAGTTCGACAGTTCGCGGGCATGTAAGCGCTGGTGATCATGGCGTTGAGCTGCGGGAGCGGGCATGGCTGGGGTGAGGGGGCGTGTGCCCA
>NZ_JBEYWE010000048.1:0-28852 GCF_040644295.1 Streptomyces sp. NPDC047000 | reverse complement strand
TCCGGCGTTTGAGGACGAGGCCCGAAGGGCCGACAAGGGGGGTCTGGGGGCGCAGCCCCCAGGGACGGGACGGGAAGGGGCGGCGGGGGCGAGAACCGGCCTCAGGTTCCCCCCGACGGGGTCAGGCCCGTCAGGAGGATCCGGGTCAGACCCTTCGCCCACGCCGCGTCCGCCGGCTCCGCGCTCACCAGCGTCCGGTGGACCACCGCCCCCGCCACCACGTCGAAGATCAGGTCAGCCGTGCGGCTGGTGTCGTCGGGGTCGGTGGAGGGCGGCAGCTCCCCCCGCTGCTCCGCCCTGCTCCGGCCCTCCAGGACCAGCCGCTTCTGGCGGTCGACGATCGAGCCCCGGATACGCGCGCGCAGCGCCTCGTCACGGGTGGATTCCGAGACCACCGCCATCAGGCCGCTCCTCGCCTCCGGGCGCCCCAGGATCGCGGCGAACTGGAGGACCACGCCCTCGATGTCCGCCGCCAGGCTGCCCCGGTCGGGGAGTTCGAGCTCGTCGAAGAGTTCCGCCACCGCGTCCACCACCAGCTCGTTCTTGCCGGACCAGCGGCGGTAGAGGGTGGTCTTCGCGACCCCTGCCCTGGCCGCCACGTCCCCGAGGGTGAGGCGGGACCAGCCGAGCTCGACCAGGGCCGCCCGGGTCGCGGCCAGGATCGCGGTGTCCGCCGCGGCATTGCGCGGGCGGCCCGTACGGGCGGCGGGGGTGCGGCTCTGCATTCCCCGACCATAACCGGGGTGCCGACGGGTACAGATGTGTGAGGCGGATCACGTACGGGTGGTTCCGCGCCGGGGGCCTGTGCCGTTACGCTACGACGCGTAGCGAAAGGGTGTCCCGGCCGTGACCGTGTGCCCTCGAGCGACGACCACCGTAGTACCGGTGTCCGGTGGGGACCTGGCGCCGACCGAGAGGTGAGACCACGGCAGTGCGCAGCGGACCGGCTTCCCCTGCGTTTTTCGCTCACGCGCGGAGACGGGGGAGGATGGACGCATGCAGCCACGGAACATGTCCATGAGCGGCGTCGTCGACCTCGCCGCGGTGAAGGCGGCCCAAGAGGCCAAGGCCAAGGCGGAGCAGACGCGCGCCGAAGCCGCCCGGCACGGCGGGGGAGGGGCCGTCGCCCCGGCGGATCTCGTCATCGACGTCGACGAGGCGGGATTCGAGCAGGATGTCCTGCAGCGGTCCGCCGAAGTACCCGTCGTCATCGACTTCTGGGCCGAATGGTGCCAGCCCTGCAAGCAGCTGAGCCCCGTCCTCGAACGGCTCGCCGTCGAGTACGGCGGCCGCTTCCTGCTTGCCAAGATCGATGTCGACGCCAACCAGATGCTGATGCAGCAGTTCGGGATCCAGGGCATCCCGGCCGTCTTCGCCGTCGTGGCGGGGCAGGCGCTGCCGCTCTTCCAGGGGGCCGCGCCCGAGGCCCAGATCAGGGAGACCCTCGACCAACTGGTCGAGGTCGCCGAGCAGCGCTTCGGTCTGACCGGCCTGACCGTCGACCCGGACGCCGAGCCGGGCGGCCCCGCGGTGGACGAGGTGGCGGTCGGACCCTACGACGCCCTCCTCGAGGCCGCCGTGCGGGCACTCGACGCCGGGGACCTGGCCGGCGCGGTGCAGGCGTACAAGAACGTACTGAATGACGACCCCGGCAACCCGGAGGCACAACTGGGCCTCGCGCAGGCCGAGTTGCTCCAGCGGGTGCAGGGTCTGGACCCGCAGCGGGTGCGCAGGGACGCCGCGGACAGGCCGGGTGACGTGGCCGCGCAGATCGCCGCCGCGGACCTGGACCTGGTCGGCGGGCATGTCGACGACGCGTTCGGGCGGCTCATCGACACCGTCCGGCGCACGGCGGGCGACGGCCGGGACGAGGTCCGGCGCCGGCTGCTGGAACTGTTCGAGGTCGTCGGGACCGACGACCCCCGGGTCGTCGCCGCCCGGCGCGCCCTGGCCCGCGCGCTGTTCTGACGCCGTGGCAGGCGCCGCGGCGGCCGGGTACGGCGAGCGGCGCGGCCGGGGGCGTGCGGAAGCGGGGCGGTTGGCCCGTTCTGAACGGTGGTCGAACGCCGGGCGTTGTGGTCCCGGCGTGAAAGATCTGTTGTGAGTCACCGGTGCGGCCGCGTTTTACCAAATCTTGGTAATCGCGGCCGCTGTTACTTGGGGTAATTCAGAGCCGTTGCTCTGTCGCGTTCCGTCCGGAGAGTGGCGGTTTTGTTCCGCCGTTCCGGCGCACCGAGCGTCGTCGTCCGAGACCGGCGTGCGGTCGCACGGTTATCCGGCCGTTACTAGTGAGTAACGAACCCCCTTGTGCGGGCGGCTCAAATGCACCACGATCGGCGACGCTCGGTCCCTTCCCGTACCCCCGACAGCCGGTCGGGCGGCCGGGTTCATGCGGGTCCCCACCGGGCAGAGCCGGCGCAGGCAGCGCCGGTTCTTGGACAGGGGGGTCTTCGCCTCACCGGTGAAGCCTGTCCGGAAAGGTTGTGCGTGATGCGTGTCAGGCGCGACCAGTGGTTGTCGCTCGGGGGTGATCGCCGGTGATCCGGGCGCGGTTCGCGCCCGCGGCCGCGGGCGCTCCCCTTCCGAGGACGTAGCACTTCTCCCATCCCTGCCCGGCCGAGCCGCCGTCACGGGGCGAGCCGATACCAGGAGATGTACGTCCGAGAAGGAGGAAATATGGAGTCCCAGGTGCGTGGCGGGACCAGATGGAAGCGCTTCGCTGTGGTCATGGTGCCCAGCGTCGCCGCGACGGCCGCGATAGGTGTCGCCCTCGCCCAGGGTGCGCTGGCCGCGTCGTTCAGTGTGTCGGGTCAGTCCTTCAAGGTCAGTGCCGATCAGCTGGTCGGTTACGGGTTCGAGCAGTACGGGGCGATCGACTCGGGTTACACCCTGGACGGCAAGAAGACGGCTCACCCCGTCGCCGTCTCGGCGTTCAACGACGCGTCGATCACCAACATGTGCCAGTCCGTGGTCACCCCGGACATCCCGCTGATCGGCTCGGTCACACTGCGCCTCGAGGCCGGCGGTGCGGGCCACGACGCGGTGACGGCCCACAACATCTACATCGATGTGGCCGACCTGAAGGCCGACGCCACGTTCGAGGACATCGACATCGGTGTGGCCGCCAAGGACGCCGCCAAGGGTCCCGGCATCAAGAGCGGTGACACGGCGAACCCCTACGGCTTCGCCCAGCAGGCCACCAAGGCCACGCTGACCGATGTGAAGCAGACGGCGTGGGCCACCACCGCCGGAACCTTCAAGCTCAGCGGTCTGCACATGTCGCTGTCGACCGGCACCAGCGCAGAGTGCTACTAGGCACTCCGTGACGGGCGGGGGAGGCCTGAACGGGGCGCCCCCGCCCGTCCGCCGTCCAGCCAGGTTTTCCCACACCCCCCACACGCCACTCGCGGTACCACCTCCAGCGAGGTAGGACCTCACCACAGCAACGCCGCACCAGGGAGCTGTTTCATGAGCGCCGAGACTCCTGCCGCCACCGGTCAGTTCACCCGCCGGAGGCAGCAGTTCCGGGACTGGCGGTGGACGCGGCCGTTCTGGGCCGGACTCTTCGTCATGTTCGCCGGCGTGCCGATCATGTACTTCCCGTACGCGCACCTCCAGCTCGGCCATCTCACCCTGGCGCTGGCCACGACCGGCGGCGCCGGATCGCTGATCATCGGTGTGCTGCTGGTCGTCCTGGGCTTCAGCCTGTGGTTCCAGAAGCACGTCCGGGTCTTCGCGGGCGTCGCGTCGATCCTCCTGGGCCTGGTGTCCATCCCCGTCTCCAACTTCGGCGGCTTCATCGTCGGCTTCCTGTTCGCCCTGCTCGGCGGCGCGATGGCGGTGGCGTGGGCGCCGGGCGTACCGGCGCAGCCGCAGCCGGCGCAGGAGACGCAGCCGCAGCCGCAGCCGGTGCGGGAGACGGAGTCCGGGACCGCCGCTCCCGAGGGCGCGCCGGAGCCGGGCGCGGACGGCTCCGTGACCGCCGGTCTGCTGGACAAGGCACCCGGGGCGCACGAGGCGGGCGAGTCGAACGACCTGTCAGGAACGAGCCCGGCCAACGGGGCGAACGGGAGGCACAGTGCCGGCTGACGAGGTGACCCACGGGACGGATGTGGACGAGTCCCGTGTGAGAACCGGGCCGCGCCACGCGGCACCCAAGAAGCCGCTGTTCACCAGGTTCCACATGCCGGCGGGCAAGGCGATCGCCATGGCGGCGATGCCCACGGCGGTCCTCATGGGCATGGGGTTCACATCGACGCTCGCGCTCGCCGCGGGGGGCGGTTCGACACCGGCCGCGTCCAACAGCCAGAGCGCCGAGGACTACAAGAACTGTGTCGCCGCGCTGGACGGCGGCTCGGCCGCGCCGTCGGCGTCCGCCTCGCCGAGCGACACCGCGAGCGACACGGCGACCCCTTCGCCGTCCGCCTCGGACACCTCGTCCGCCGGGTCGAAGTCCGCCGGGTCGAAGTCGTCCGACGCGAAGTCGGATTCGGGTACGTCGTCCTCGTCGTCCGGTTCCGGTTCGGGTTCCGGCGGCAAGGCGACGTCCACGCCCTCGGCCGCCCCGGGGTCCGGTGCGAGCACCGCCACGGCCAGTCCCTCGGCGTCCTCGGGCGGCGGCAACCTGCTGGAGACCATCGGCGACACGATCACCGGCATCCTCACCGGCGGCAGCGGCAGCGGTTCGGACTCCGGGGCCACGCCGAGCGCGAGCCCCACGCCGTCCGCGTCCCCCTCGGCGTCCGCCCCTTCGGCGTCCGCCACCTCGGGAAGCGGCATCGGCAAGGGATCGTCCGGCTCCGGCTCCGGGTCGGGTTCGGGTTCGGGTTCGTCCAAGGTCACCGGCACCGTGCAGGACGCCGCCACAACGGTGGCCGGTGCGGCGGCCGGGTCGGCCACCCCGTCGGCCACCGCCTCGCCGAGCCCGTCCGCGAGCTCCTCCGCGGACACCTCGAACTGCAAGGCGGCCACCGACGACGTCAGCGGTGTCGACAACAAGGTCCCGGTGGCCGACGACCCCTGGTACCTGAACGCCAGTTCGCTGCTGCTCAAGGGCGCCGACTACCAGGGCGTCGTGGAGGTGCGGGCGGCGGACGGCAGCACGAAGAAGGTGCTCAAGTACGTCATATCCGGCGGCACCGACATCGGTGACCTGCACCAGACGGTGAAGGACACGCAGTCGGGCAAGACCTACCATGTCCAGGCCGCGTCCGGATCGACGTCCACGATCCGCGACGGCGACACGGTGATGTACACCGAGAGCATCTCCGGCAACCTGTTCGGGCTGGTCCCGGTGACGTTCAGCCCCGACAGCCCGCCGCCGCTGAACATCCCGCTGATCTACTTCACCGACGTGAAGGTGGTCCAGGCCGCCCAGTTCGGCGGATCGCTGCACGTCCCCGGCATGCACGTCTACACGACGGATTCCTAGCCGGGCCCCCCGGACCACTCCGGGAGCCGCACACAGCTGAGGGCGCCCCCTGCCATCATGGCGGGGGGCGCCCTCAGCTGTGTGCGGTCTGCCGGGAACGGAGCGGGATCAGTCCCGCGCGCCGCCGCCCAGGTGGTGGACCCGCACCATGTTGGTGGTGCCGGGGACCCCGGGAGGCGAACCGGCGGTGATCAGCAGGGTGTCGCCCGCGTTGAACCGCTTGAGCTTGACGATCTCCTGGTCCACCAGGTCGACCATCTCGTCGGTGCTGTTCACGTGCGGCACGATGTGGGACTCGACGCCCCAGCTGAGGGTCAGCTGGTTGCGGGTGTTCTCGTCGGTGGTGAAGGCGATCACCGGCTGGGAGGCGCGGTAGCGGCACAGCCGGCGGGCGGTGTCACCGGACTTGGTGAACGCGACCAGGCCCTTGCCGCCGAGGAAGTCGGCGATCTCGCAGGCCGCGCGGGCCACCGAACCGCCCTGCGTGCGGGGCTTCTTGCCGGGGACCAGGGGCTGCAGGCCCTTGGAGAGCAGCTCCTCCTCCGCCGCCTTGACGATCTTCGACATGGTCTTGACCGTCTCGATCGGGTACGCGCCCACCGAGGACTCGGCGCTCAGCATCACCGCGTCGGCACCGTCCAGGATCGCGTTGGCGACGTCGGACGCCTCGGCGCGCGTCGGGCGCGAGTTGGTGATCATCGACTCCATCATCTGGGTCGCGACGATCACCGGCTTCGCGTTGCGCCGGCACAGGTCGATCAGGCGCTTCTGCACCATGGGGACCTTCTCGAGCGGGTACTCGACGGCGAGGTCGCCGCGGGCGACCATCACACCGTCGAACGCCATCACGACGTCCTCCATGTTCTCCACCGCCTGCGGCTTCTCCACCTTGGCGATGACGGGGACGCGGCGGCCCTCCTCGTCCATGACGCGGTGGACGTCGTCGACGTCCTTGGCGTCCCGGACGAAGGACAGGGCGACCAGGTCGCAGCCCATCCGCAGCGCGAAGCGCAGGTCCTCGATGTCCTTCTCGGACAGCGCGGGCACGTTCACGGCCGCGCCGGGCAGGTTGATGCCCTTGTGGTCGGAGACCACACCGCCCTCGATGACGATCGTGCGGACCCGGGGGCCGTCGACGTCCAGCACCTTGAGCTCGACGTTGCCGTCGTTGATCAGGATCTGGTCGCCGCGCGTCACGTCGCCGGGCAGGCCCTTGTACGTGGTGCCGCAGATCTGCTTGTCGCCGGGCACGTCCTCGACGGTGATGACGAACTCGTCACCGCGCTCCAGCTCGACGGGGCCCTCGGCGAAGGTCTCCAGGCGGATCTTGGGGCCCTGAAGGTCGGCGAGGACGCCGATGGGGCGGCCGGTCTCCTTGGAGGCGGCGCGGACCCGGTCGTAGCGGCCCTGGTGCTCGGAGTGGCTGCCGTGGCTGAAGTTGAAACGGGCCACGTTCATGCCGGCCTTGATCAGGGCGACCAGCTGTTCGTGGGAGTCGACCGCTGGGCCGAGAGTACAGACGATTTTGGAACGGCGCATGGGGGCGATCCTATCGGTTTGTTTCGCTGCGGAATATTCCACAGGGTGGAAGATGCAAATGGGCGGACATGCGCTCAGCCGTGTTACCGCCGCGTCGGTTTTTCAGGAGTTCTCCGTGGCCAGCGCGTAGGTCTGGGTCGCGATCTCCAGTTCCTCGTCGGTGGGTACCACCGCGACGGCCACTCGCGCGCCCTCGGGCGAGATCAGCCGCGGCTGGTCGCCGCGTACGGCGTTCAGTTCGGCGTCGACCGCGAGGCCCAGTTCCTCCAGGCCCGCCACGGCCGCCTCGCGTACGGGACTCGCGTTCTCGCCGACTCCCGCCGTGAAGACCACCGCGTCCACCCGGCCGAGTACCGCGTAATAGGCGCCGATGTACTTCTTCAGACGGTGAATATAGATGTCGAAAGCCAGCTTCGCCCGGTCGTCGCCCTCGTCGACCCGGCGCCGGATTTCGCGCATGTCGTTGTCACCGCACAGTCCGAGCAGGCCGCTCTTCTTGTTGAGCAGAGTGTCGACCTCGTCCACCGACATTCCACCGACACGCATCAAATGGAAGATGACGGCCGGGTCCAGGTCTCCTGAACGGGTACCCATCACCAGCCCCTCCAGCGGGGTGAGCCCCATGGAGGTGTCCACGCACACCCCGCCCCGCACCGCCGAGGCCGACGCGCCGTTGCCGAGGTGCAGCACGATCACGTTGGCGTCCTCGGGCGCCTTGCCCACCAGACCCGCGGCGACCCGCGAGACGTAGGCGTGCGAGGTGCCGTGGAAGCCGTAGCGGCGGATGCTGTACTTGTCGGCCACCGCCGGGTCGAGCGCGTAGCGGGCGGCCGACTCCGGCATCGTCGAGTGGAACGCGGTGTCGAAGACGGCGACCTGCGGCAGGTCGGGGCGCAGTGCGAGGGCCGTACGCATCCCGGCGAGGTGGGCCGGGTTGTGCAGCGGGGCCAGCGGCACGAGGCGCTCGATCTCCGCGACCACGCCGTCGTCGATCAGCGTCGGCTCGGTGAAGGAGCCCGCGCCCTGCACCACCCGGTGGCCGATGGCGGCCAGCTGGGGGGAGTCCAGGCCGAGCCCGTCGCGGGCCAGCTCCTCGGACATGGCCTTCAGGGCGGCCTCGTGGTCGGCGATCCGCTCCTCGGCCTCCCGGGTCTCGCCGCTGACGACATGGGTGTGCTTGCGGCGGGAGGAGTCCTCGCCGATGCGCTCCACCAGCCCGACGGCGAGCCGGCTGTGGTCACGCATGTCCAGCAGCTGGTACTTCACCGACGAGGAGCCGGAGTTCAGAACGAGGACGCGGGTCGCGGTCACGGTGTGGGAGTGCTCTCTGTGCTGCGTCACTTGACGGAGGTCTGGGCCTGGATCGCCGTGATGGCGACGGTGTTGACGATGTCCTGGACGAGGGCGCCCCGGGACAGGTCGTTGACCGGCTTGCGCAGTCCCTGGAGGACCGGGCCGACGGCGATCGCGCCGGCCGACCGCTGCACGGCCTTGTAGGTGTTGTTGCCGGTGTTGAGGTCGGGGAAGATCAGCACGCTCGCCTGACCGGCGACCTCCGACTCCGGCAGCTTGGTCGCCGCGACGGACGGCTCGACGGCGGCGTCGTACTGGATGGGCCCCTCTATCTTGAGGTCGGAGCGCCGTTCGCGCACCAGCTCGGTCGCCTCGCGCACCTTGTCGACGTCGGCGCCGCGGCCGGAGGTGCCCGTGGAGTACGACAGCATCGCGATCCGCGGGTCCACGCCGAACTGCTCGGCCGTCTCCGCCGACTGCACGGCGATGTCGGCGAGCTGCTGGGCGTTCGGGTCGGGGTTGACCGCGCAGTCGCCGTAGACGAGGACCTTGTCGGCCAGGCACATGAAGAACACCGAGCTGACGATCTTCGAGTCCGGCCGGGTCTTGATGATCTCGAACGCCGGGCGGATGGTGGCCGCGGTGGAGTGCACCGAGCCGGACACCATGCCGTCGGCGAGACCCTCCTCGACCATCATCGTGCCGAAGTAGTTCACGTCGTTCACGATGTCGTACGCCAGCTCCACGGTCACCCCCTTGTGCGCGCGCAGTTGCGCGTACTTCAGGGCGAAGGACTCCCGCAGATCGCTGGTGGCCGGGTCGATCAGCTGGCAGTCGCCGAGGTCGATGCCGATGTCGGCGGCCTTCTTGCGGATCTGGTCGACGTTGCCGAGCAGGGTGAGGTCGCACACGCTGCGGCGCAGCAGCACCTCGGCCGCGTGCAGCACCCGGTCCTCGGTGCCCTCCGGCATCACGATCCGGCGCCGGTCGGAGCGGGCCTGCTCCAGCAGCTTGTGCTCGAACATCATCGGCGTCACACGGTCGCTGCTGGGCGCGGAGACCCGGTTCAGCAGGTCGGCGGAGTTGACGTACCGCTCGAACAGGCCGAGCGCCATCTCCGCCTTGCGCGGGGTGCCCGCGTTGATCCGGCCCTCCAGGGAGAACAGCTGCTCCGCCGTCGGGAAGGTGTTGCCGGGCACCGAGATCACCGGGGTGCCCGGGGCGAGGCGGGTGGCGAGCTTGAGGATGCCCTCGCTCGGGGTCTGGCCGAGGGTCAGCAGCACACCGGCGATCGGCGGGGTGCCGGCGCTGTGCGCGGCCATCGCGCCCACCACCAGATCGGCGCGGTCGCCCGGGGTGACCACCATGCAGCTGGGGGTCAGGTAGTTGAGGAAGTGCGGCAGCATGGCGCCGCCGAACACGAAGTCGAGGGCGTCCCTGGCCAGGCCCGCCTCGTCGCCGAGCAGCACCTTGGCGTCCAGCGCCTGGGCGACCTGCGCGACCGTCGGCGCGGACAGCGCGGGCTCGTCGGGCAGGACGTAGCAGGGCACCGGCAGCCGGGACTCGAGGCGCTCGGCGATCACGTCGCGGTCCTCGCGGTTGACGCGGTTGACCACCATGGCGAGCACGTCGCAGCCCAGGCTGTGGTAGGCGCGGTAGGCGTTGCGGGTCTCGGAGCGCACCGACTCGGCGGCCTCGTCGGTGCCACCGCCCACCACCGGGATCACGGCCGCGCCGCACTCGTTGGCGAGGCGGGCGTTGAGGGCGAGCTCGTCGGGGAGCTGGGTGTCGGCGAAGTCGGTGCCGAGGACGAGGACCACCCCGTACTCCCGCTCCACCCGGTGGAAGCGGTCGACGAGCGTGGAGACCAGCTCGTCGGTGCCCTTCTCGGCCTGGAGGGCGGACGCCTCGTGGTAGGACATGCCGTAGACGGTCGCCGGGTCCTGGGTGAGCCGGTAGCGCGCCTTCAGCAACTCGAACAATCGGTCGGGACCCTCATGCACCAGTGGCCTGAACACGCCCACCCGGTCGATCTGCCTGGTGAGGATCTCCATGACCCCCAGCTCGACCACCTGTCGGCCGTCACCGCGGTCGATTCCGGTCACGTACACGCTGCGCGTCACGCGAGCACTCCGTTTCGTCTCTTCGGTCGCCCGATCGTTTTGATCGATCAGACGGTGCGGTTCTGATCGTGGGCGTTTCCGCAGGTCACGCCCGCGGTGCGCGGTACCGGGTTCGCCCACAGGAGTGACCCGAACCCCCTTGACAATACCCTTGGGGGTGGGTAAGACGCCCGCCAGCATTCGACCCCCACAGCAGGGACCAACGGCCCATGCGACCGGTAACAAGGGCGGGCGCGGCTCCGTTCGGGGCATGAAACAATCGGTCCCGGCTCACCGGTAATCAAACAGCGAGCAGGAGAGAAGCGGCACGATGCGTATCGGAGTTCTCACCGCAGGTGGCGACTGCCCCGGCCTCAACGCAGTGATCCGGTCGGTCGTGCACCGCGCGATCGACAACTATGAAGACGACGTCATCGGTTTCGAGGACGGCTTCGCCGGTCTCCTCGACGGCGTCTTCCACCCCCTCGACCTCAACGCGGTCAGCGGCATCCTGGCGCGCGGCGGCACGATCCTCGGCTCGTCGCGCCTCGAGCGCGGCCGGCTCCGTGAGGCGTGCGAGAACGCCCACGACTTCGTCCGCGACTTCGGTATCGACGCGCTGATCCCGATCGGCGGCGAAGGCACGCTGACGGCGGCGAAGATGCTCTACGACGCGGGTCTGCCGGTCGTCGGCGTCCCGAAGACGATCGACAACGACATCTCCGCCACCGACCGCACCTTCGGCTTCGACACCGCCGTCGGTGTCGCCACCGAGGCGATGGACCGCCTGAAGACCACCGCCGAGTCCCACCAGCGGGTGATGGTCGTCGAGGTCATGGGACGGCACGCGGGCTGGATCGCCCTGGAGTCCGGCATGGCCGCCGGTGCCCACGGCATCTGCCTGCCCGAGCGCCCCTTCGACCCGGCCGACCTGGTCAAGATGGTCGAGGCGCGCTTCGCCCGCGGCAAGAAGTTCGCGGTCGTCTGCGTCGCCGAGGGCGCCCGCCCCGTCGAGGGCAGCATGGACTACGGCAAGGGCAAGATCGACCAGTTCGGTCACGAGCGTTTCCAGGGCATCGGCACCGCCCTGGCGTTCGAGCTCGAGCGTCGGCTCGGCAAGGAGTCCAAGCCGGTCATCCTCGGCCACGTCCAGCGCGGTGGTGTACCGACCGCGTACGACCGTGTCCTCGCCACCCGGTTCGGCTGGCACGCCGTCGAGGCGGCGCACCGCGGTGAGTTCGGCATGATGACCGCGCTGCGCGGCAACGAGATCCAGATGGTGCCGCTGACGGAGGCCGTCTCCGAGCTGAAGACGGTCCCGAAGGACCGGATGGACGAGGCGGAGTCGGTCTTCTAGGACGGACTCCGGACCCCGGGACGCGTACGGGGTCCCGGTCACCACAGGCACGAGCCTTCCGGCCGGTGCGCCCCACGGCGCACCGGCCGGAGCCGTGTGGGCGGCGCGCTCAGGCGGCCGCCCTGCCCACGGTCTCCCAGAAGTGCTCGACGATCCGGTCGAGGAAGTCACCGCCGGGGGTGCGACCGCGTCCGGGGCCCTGGCCCCGGACGGCGGGGCCGTCGCCCGGGACGCCCCAGCCGGGCACCGCGACCAGTCGCGCCCGGTAGTCCTCGTGGAGTCCGAGGAGCGCGTCCTCCAGCAGTCGCCGCTCCAGCGGCACCACCTTGCCGACCGGCCGGACGTACGCCTGCCAGCGCGCGGTCACGGCATCGCGCAGCAGGGCGGCGAGCTTCGGGTCGCGTCCGGTGACGGTGACGAAGTCGGGCAGGGTCAGTTCCAGGAGATCGGCGAGGGCGGCGGACTGCCGCTGGGTGCCGCGCCACTCCTCGCTCTCCTCCATCCCGAGATACAGGGGCAGGTCGAGCCCGGTGGCCCGGGCCACGTCCTCCGGGGCGAGCCCCCGGGCGAGGCGGTGCTCGCGCAGGGTGCGGGGCCTGCCGGTGAGTTCACCGGGCGAGCACCACAGCACGGCGGCGAGTGCGGACAGTTCGGCCTTGTCGGGCGAGGCGGCAGAGCGCTCCCAGGCGAGGACGAGATCGGGTGAGACATGCGGCAGCCCGTACGAGGCGCGCATGCCGTAGGCGACATGTTCGGGTCTCATTCCCAGCGCCGTCCGCAGCCGGTGGGCGGCGGTGGCGTCGAAGGGCGGGGGTGCCGGAGCGGTCACGTTCGGCGGGGCGGGGGGTGGTGGTCGGCGCACGAAGCTCAACGTAGGGCCGCCGGCGTGCGGTGACTACGGACTGTTCGGCCAGGAACACGGATCGTATGAACATACGGTTTCGGCCGGGTGCGGCGGGTGGTGGGGCGGGGGTGCCGGGTGGTGCGGGCTGCCGGGGGGGATGGGCGAACGGCAAGGTGGGTGGGCATATGCGGGAGCCGGCCGGGTGGGTGGGCCGGGCCCCGGATTCGCGCAGCGGTGCGACAGGTGAACCTGTGTGCGGTATGTGTGGCCCTCTGTCCCCGACTGCGGAAACGTGACACCAACGGCGAGATCCACACCCTGGCCTGCCGGCGGGGGGGCGGGGAGGGGTTCGCCCCCGCCGCCCCTTCCCGTCCCGTCCCTGGGGGCTGCGCCCCCGGGGGGCGAGAACCGTGGTCCGGTCTAGTGGCCGCGTCCCGTCGTCCAGCGGTACACCAGTTCCGGGCGCCCCACCTGACCGTAGAGCGGCGTGCGCGCGGCCCGGCCCGACTCCACCAGGTGCTCCAGATAGCGCCGCGCCGTGATGCGCGAGATGCCGACCGCCTCGGCGACCCCGGCCGCCGTGAGCCCCTCCCCGCCCTCCCGGAGCGTCCCGGTGACCCGCTCCAGCGTCGGCCCGCTCAGCCCCTTCGGCAGCGCCGCCGGTCCCGGGGCGCGGAGTGCGGCCAGCGCCCGGTCCACCTCGTCCTGCCCGCTGGCCTCGCCCGCGGCGCCGCGGAACTCCGCGTAGCGCACGAGACGGTCGCGCAGCGTCGCGAAGGTGAACGGTTTCAGCACGTACTGCACGACCCCGAGGGACACCCCTTCCCGTACCACCGCGAGGTCCCGCGCCGAGGTCACCGCTATCACGTCCACCCGGTATCCGGCCGCCCTGAGCGATCTGGCCAGCTGTAGCCCGTGCACATCGGGCAGGTGCAGATCGAGGAGCAGCAGGTCCACGGCCCTGCGGTCGAGCATCAGCCGCGCCTCGGTGCCCGTGTGCACCTTCCCGACCGCGACGAACCCAGGGACCCGTCCGACGTACATCACATGGGCGTCCGCGGCGACCGGATCGTCCTCGACGACGAGCACCCGGATCGGCTGCCGGGGGCCGTCGCCGGTCATGCCTCGCCTCCCGGCGCCGGACGGGCCGGGCCGGCCGCCCCCGCGGCCGCCGCGGGTGAGGCTGCGGCCGTGACCGGCGGCACACCGGACGCCGTGGCGTCGGCCGTGCCGAGGGGCAGGTGTGTCTCGAACACCGCTCCGTGTTCTCCGTTCTCCGCCACGGTCACCGTCAGGGTGCCCCCGTGGCGGGTCACCGCCTGGCGGGCCAGGGCCAGACCCAGGCCCCGGCCGCCCGGACCGGACGGCTTCGTCGTGAACCCCCGCTGGAACACCAGTTCCGCGTGGGCGGGCTCCACACCGGCCCCCGTGTCCGCGACCCGCAGCACCAGGTCGGTGTCCGACGTGTACGCGGTCACCGTCACCCGGGCCGGGGTGCCGCCCTGGGCCGCGTCCACCGCGTTGTCGATCAGGTTGCCGAGGATGGTGACGAGGTCGCGGGTGGGGAGGGCGCGGGGGAGGAGACCGTCGTCGAGGCGGCTGTCGGGCGACACCACCAGCTCCACGCCCCGCTCGTTGGCCTGGGCCGTCTTGCCCAGCAGCAGGGCCGCGAGCACCGGTTCGCTCACCGCGGCGACCACCTGGTCGGTGAGCTCCTGGGCGAGTTCCAGCTCGGCGGTCGCGAAGCCCACGGCCTCCTCCGCGCGGTCCAGCTCGATCAGCGAGACCACGGTGTGCAGCCGGTTCGCCGCCTCGTGCGCCTGGGAGCGCAGCGCCTGCACGAAGCCCCGCTCGGAGTCCAGCTCGCCCATCAGGGACTGGAGCTCGGTCACGTCCCGGAGGGTCACGACCGTGCCGCGCCGCTCGCCGCCCGACACCGGCGAGGTGTTGACCACCAGCACCCGCTCCGCCGTCAGGTGCACCTCGTCCACCCGAGGCTCCGACGCCAGCAGCGCCCCCGTCAGCGGCACGGGCAGCCCGAGGTCCGCCACCGAGCGGCCCACCACGTCTCCGGCGACGCCCAGCAGCTCGCGCCCGCCGTCGTTGATCAGCGCGACCCGGTACCGCCCGTCCAGCATCAGCAGTCCCTCGCGCACCGCGTGCAGCGCGGCCTCGTGGTAGTCGTGCATCCGGCTCAACTCGGCGGCGTTCATGCCGTGGGTGTGCCGCCGCAGCCGGGCGTTGACGACGTACGTCCCGATCGCGCCCAGCGCCAGCGCCCCCGCCGCCACCCCCACCAGCGCGGTGACCTGGCCCTCCACCCGCCGGCTGATCGCCTCGACCCGGATGCCGGCGCTGACCAGCCCGACCGTCCGCCCGCCGTCCCGCACCGGCGTCACCGCGCGCACGGACGCGCCGAGCGTGCCGGTGTAGGTCTCGGTGAACGACTCGCCGCGCAGCGCGGGCGCGATGTGCCCGAGGAACCGCTTGCCGATCTGGGTGCGGTCCGGGTGGGTCCAGCGGATGCCAGCCGGGTCCATGATCGTGACGAAGTCCACGCCCGTGTCGGCGGTCACCCGCAGCGCGTACGGCTCCAGCCGCGCCGAGGGGTCGGCGGTGCGGATCGCCGCGCGCACCGACGGCGCGTCCGCCACCGACCGGGCCACCGCCATCGCCTGGCGGCCCGCCGCGCCCTCGGCCTGGCTGCGGTCGCTGACGTACGTGAACAGCGCGTAGCCGGCGACGACGACCGCGAGGAGCACAGCCTGCACGGCGAACAGCTGACCGGCCAGGCTGCGGGGTCGGGGCAGGACGACTCGCATGCCGCCAGTGTGCCCGGCGGCCCCGCCGTGAACTACCGGCGGGGTGCGCGTGAACTCAATGAACGGAAGGGTGACCGCCCTCACACCGCGGGCCATAGTTCACGGCGACCCACCCAACCCGGTCGTGAGCCGCACGCCGGTCATGCCGACGAAGACGTCAAGGAGGGCAGCCGTGTCCCATTCCCCTGCCACGGCACCTGCCGCGCCCGCCCCCGCCGCCAAGCGGGACCGGACCCACTATCTCTATCTCGCGGTGATCGCCGCCGTGGCCCTCGGGATCGCCGTGGGCCTGATCTGGCCCGACGCCGCGATCGAGCTGAAGCCGCTCGGCACCGGGTTCGTCAACCTGATCAAGATGATGATCTCCCCGATCATCTTCTGCACGATCGTGCTGGGCATCGGCTCGGTGCGCAAGGCGGCCAAGGTCGGCGCCGTCGGCGGTATCGCGCTCGGCTACTTCCTGGTGATGTCGCTGGTCGCGCTCGCCATCGGCCTGGTCGTCGGCAACGTGCTGCACCCCGGTGACGGCCTCCACCTCACCAACGCCCTGCGGGCGACCGGGCACGACCAGGTCTCCAGCGACGCCCTGCCGCCCGTCGACTTCGTGCTGTCGATCATCCCGGTGACCTTCGTGTCCGCCTTCACCGAGGGGCAGGTCCTCCAGACCCTGCTCATCGCGCTGCTCGCCGGGTTCGCCCTCCAGGCCATGGGCGACGCGGGCCGGCCGGTGCTGCGCGGCATCGAGCACATCCAGCGGCTGGTGTTCCGCATCCTCGCCATGGTGATGTGGGCCGCGCCGATCGGCGCCTTCGGTGCCATCGCCGCGGTCGTCGGCTCCGCCGGGGTCGACGCGCTCAAGAGCCTCGCCGTGCTGATGCTCGGCTTCTACGCGACCTGCGTGCTGTTCGTGTTCGTGGTGCTGGCGGCGCTGCTGCGGGCGGTCTCCGGGCTGAACATCTTCTCGCTGTTCAAGTACCTGGGCCGGGAGTTCCTGCTGATCCTCTCGACCTCGTCCTCGGAGTCCGCGCTGCCGCGGCTCATCGCGAAGATGGAGCACCTGGGCGTCAGCCGGGCCGTCGTCGGCATCACCGTGCCGACCGGCTACTCCTTCAACCTCGACGGCACCATGATCTACATGACCATGGCGTCCCTCTACATCGCCGACGCCCTGGGCACGCCGATGTCGGTCGGCGAGCAGATCCCGCTGCTGCTGTTCCTGCTGCTGGCGTCCAAGGGTGCGGCGGGCGTCAGCGGGGCGGGGCTCGCGACGCTGGCGGGGGGTCTCCAGTCGCACAAGCCGGCGCTGGTCGACGGGGTCGGGCTGATCGTCGGGATCGACCGGTTCATGAGCGAGGCGCGCGCCCTGACGAACTTCGCGGGCAACGCGGTCGCGACGGTGCTGATCGGGACGTGGACGCAGGAGATCGACAAGGAGCGGGTGCGGTCGGTGCTCGCGGGGGAGTTGCCGTTCGACGAGACGGCGGTGGCCGCTCACGTGGGTCCGGAGGATCATCCTGCGGATCGGCGTGGTGACGAGCGGAAGGAACTCGCCTCGGCGTGACGGCCGGCCGCGGGGCGGCCGGCCGCCGGGGTGGCCGTTCTCGGTTTCTGCACTCGCCGTGCGGCCGGTGACTCCTCGGAGTCCGGCCGCACGGCGGGTGTGGTGTTTCGGCCGCGGGCCGGTGGGGGCCGGTCGCGCAGTTCCCCGCGCCCCTCAGGGAGCCGGTGCCGACCGGAGTCACAAGGGCGACCCGTGCCCCGCGCCCCCGCGCCCCAGCGCCTGCGTGCCCCAGCTCACGCCTCTGCGCTCACGTGCCCGCGCTCACGCGCCCGTGGTCACCTTTGCCACCAGTTCTGCCGCCCGTGTCGCCGGGACTCCTGCTGCTGTCAGGAGGGTGATGGCTGCTGAGGGGCCCGCTTCGGGTGGGGCGAGGAGGCCGTCGTTCACCGCTGCCATCAGGGCGAACAGCATCTGCTCGTGGACGTAGGCCAGTGCCAGGGGCGGGAGGGGGGAGGTGAAGGTGCCGTCGGCCAGGCCGGTCCGGAGGATCTCCGCGCAGGTCGCGCGCACCGGGGCGAGGCGGTCGCGGATGCCCTGGACCGTCACGCTGTGCTGGGCCAGGGCGACGAGGATGCGGTAGCGGTCGGCGATCTCCCACACCGCGAGCGTCGAGCGGGCCACCGCCTCGGCCGCGTCGGCCACCCCCTCGTGTCCCGTGTCCATGGCCGCCGCCACCGCCTCCACCGCGCCGTCCAGCAGCGTGCTGACCAGCACCTCCCGGGTGGGGAAGTGGCCGTAGACGGTGCGCCGTACGACGCCGGCGGCGCGGGCGATCTGGTCCATGGAGGCGTCGGGATCGCGCAGCAGCTCGGCGAGGGCGACGTCGAGTATGCGGCGCCGGTTCGCGTCGGCGCGACTGGTGGGGCCCGTGGTCATGGTCGTCATTGTGCCTGCCCGGCGGAGCGGCGCGCGGTCGCACGCACCGGCTCCGCGAGGGCTTCACCTCCTCTGTTTGCACAACGCTGTGCAGTAGACGTACATTGCACATCGTTGTGCAAGTGCACACCGTTGTGCAAGTCGGTGTGCGTCCCGGAGCGTGAAAAGTTGAGGGAGGCGGCCCTGCCATGCCACTCGTCATGACCCGACCGGTCGAAAGGACCCAGGAGCGGCCCTATGCCCGGCGCTGGTGGGCGCTCCTGGTGCTCTGCCTGAGCCTGCTGATCATCGTGATGGCGAACACCGCCCTCACCGTCGCCGCTCCCGCCATGAGCCAGGATCTCGGCCTGTCCGGCGCGGACCTCCAGTGGGTGATCGACGGCTACACCGTCCCCTACGCCGCGCTGATGCTGCTGCTCGGCGCGGTCGGCGACAAGTACAGCCGGCGCGGCGCGCTCGCCCTCGGGCTCGTCGTCTTCGCCGGCGGCTCGGTCTTCGGCTACCTCGCCGGCAGCGCCACGACCGTCATCGCCGCCCGGGCCGTGATGGGTCTCGGCGCCGCGCTGATCATGCCCGCCACCCTCTCCCTGCTCGCCGCGACCTTCCCGCGTCATGAGCGCGCCAAGGCGATCACCCTGTGGACCGCCACCGCCGGAGTCGCCATCGCCGGGGGCCCGCTGGTCGCGGGCGCGCTGCTGGAGCACCACGGCTGGCAGTCCACGTTCCTGATCAACGTGCCGATCGCCGCCGTCGCCCTGCTCGGCGCCTTCGTCCTCGTCCCGCCGTCCCGCGCCCGGCACCACGACCGCATCGACTACGTCGGCGGACTGCTGTCGGTGGCCTGGATCGGCGCCCTCGTCTACATGATCATCGAGGGCCCGCACTTCGGCTGGGGCACCCGGGCCGTCACCGCCGCCGTCGTCGCGGGCGTCGGGCTGGTGCTGTTCATCGGGTGGGAGCTGCGGCACCCGCGCCCGGTGCTGGACGTACGGCGCTTCGCGCACCGCCGGTTCGCCGGGGCCAACCTGGCCGTCGTGATGTTCTTCCTGGCCGTCTTCGGCGCCTTCTACTACCTCACCCAGTACCTCCAGTTCGTCCAGGGCGAGAGCGCCCTCGGCACCGGGCTGCGGATGCTGCCGCTGGCGGGCGCCGTGTTCGTCGGCTCGGCCCTCACCGCGTATCTCACCCCGCGCCTCGGCATGAAGGTGACGGTCACCGCGGGCATGGTCGGCGGCACCACCGCCCTCGCCCTGCTCACCCGGATCGACGCCGCCTCGTCCTACGGCGACCTGGTGGCACCCCTGATCATCCTGGGGGTCGCGATCGGCCTCGCCCTCTCGCCCTGCACGGACGCGATCATGGGCGTCTTCCCCGAGGCCGAACTCGGCGTCGGCGGCGCCGTGAACGACACCTCGCTGGAGCTGGGCGGCTCGCTCGGCATCGCGATCCTCGGCTCGCTGCTCTCCACCTCGTACTCCGACCACCTCGCCGACGCCACCGCCGGCAGCCGCCTCCCGGCCGCCGCCCTGGCGACCGCCCAGGACTCGGCCGGTGCCGGCTACCTCGTCGCCCAGGGCATCGGCGACAAGGCGCGACAGCTCGCGGCACAGGCCGCGCGGGCCGCCCAGGCCGGCGACCCGCAGCAGGCCGCCGCCCTGAAGGCGCAGGCCCGGCAACTCGCCGCCGGAGCAGGCCGGATGGCGGACGCCGTCGGGTCCTCCTTCTCCGACGCCGTCGCCCGCACCAGCCTGGTCGGCGCGGTGGTCCTCGGCATCGGCACCCTCGCCGTGGCCCTGCTGCTGCCCCGCAAGTGGGACCTGCCCGAGGAGCCCGTGGCCCCGGCCGGCCCGCGGACCCGGGAACCGGCGGGCACGCCGGTGAACTGAACACCCCCCGCCCGCGTCTCTCACCGCGACGCACTACTGTGCCGTGCCGGACCACCGGCACGGCACGGCCGTGCGTGACCATGTGTAATCTCCACAGTTCAGGGAAGGCGCGGGGGATGGCGATCGACTGGGACCGGCGCACATGTGCACGCAAGGGGCATGTGACCTACGCGCCGGACGACCCCCGGCTGCGGATCCGGCTGCACGCCGACACCGCGCTCGGCGAGGTCTGGCGCTGCCTGCGCTGCGGCGACTTCGTGCTCGGCGAGGCGCACGCCTCCGGACCGGCCGCCCAAGCGCCGCTGGTGCCGCGCGGCAAGGTGCTGCGGGACCTGTTCATCCTGCGGTTCCTGGCCCTCGAACGGGCCGTGCGCGGGGTGTTCATCGTGCTGGTCGCGATCGCGGTGTGGCGGTTCAGCAACAGCCAGGACGCGGTGCGCCGGCTGTTCGACGAGTACCTCGACGTCTTCCGCCCGGTCTTCAAGCACTTCCACTACGACCTCGACCACTCACCCGTCGTCGGCACCATCCAGCACACCTTCGGCTACAAGCACTCCACCCTGGTGGCGGTGGCCGCCCTGCTGCTGGCGTACGCGCTGATCGAACTCGTCGAGGCGGTCGGCCTCTGGTACGCCAAGCGCTGGGCGGAGTACCTGACGGTCGTCGCCACCGCGGCCTTCCTCCCGCTGGAGATCTACGAACTCACCGAGCACATCAGCTGGCTGAAGATCACCACACTGGTGCTCAACATCCTCGCCGTCCTCTACATCGCCCTCGCCAAACGGCTCTTCGGACTGCGCGGCGGACGCCGCAAGTTCGAGGAGGAGCGGCGCAGCGCCTCGCTGCTGGAGGTCGAGACGTCGGCCGGGGTACTCGTCTGACCCGGCATCCCTGTCCGGCGCCGTTGCCTTGACGCCGGGGTCAAGGCTTACGTTCGTACGCATGCGCATCGGCGAGCTGGCCGCACGGGCCGGTACCACCACACGGACCCTGCGGTACTACGAGTCACGGGGCCTGCTTCCCGCGCGCCGGGACGGCAACGGGTACCGGGCGTACGACGAGCGTGATCTGCGGCTGCTCACCCAGATCCGGACGCTCCAGGACGTCGGGTTCGACCTGGAGGAGACCCGGCCCTTCGTGGAGTGTCTGCGTGCCGGACACCCCGACGGCGACTCGTGCCCCGCCTCGCTCATGGTCTACCGCCGCAAACTGGCCGAGCTCGACGCGCTGATCGGCGAGCTGACGGCCGTACGGGCCGTGGTCGGCGGGCAACTGGCCAGGGCCGAGCTGGCCAGGGACCGGCTGGCGGCCGACGCGCAGGTGCCCGGGGGCACGGAACCCGGGTGCGAACTGGGCGAGAGCCCGACAGGGGACGAACCGGGAGGGCGTACGGAATGATCAGGGCCAAGGGTGTCGCCGAGGTGACGGACGCGGACTTCGCGGCGGAGGTGATCGGCTCCGGGCTGCCGGTGCTGGTGGAGTTCACCGCCGACTGGTGCCCGCCGTGCCGGCAGATGGGGCCGGTGCTCAGCGCGCTGGCCGCGGAGGAGGGCGACCGGCTGAAGGTCGTCCAGTTGGACGTGGACACCAATCCCCTGACGACGAACGCGTACAAAGTGCTGTCGATGCCGACCTTCATGGTGTTCCGCGACGGCGAGCCGGTGAGGTCCATGGTCGGCTCACGGCCCAAGCGGCGACTGCTGGAGGAGCTCTCCGACGTGCTGTGACCGGCGTCGGGCACGGCTCACGAAAAATCCCCCGGGCAATTGCGTCCGGGGGATTTTCTCGCGTATATTCGCTGATTCACGACTTCCTTCGAGGAGGTCGCATAAAAGTCCAGTGAGCACAGTATAGGGCTGCGGGAGCGGAATTGTCAAACACCGATTATCCCGACGATGAATTGCGCCGGGAGCAGGAATTCATCGACGGGCTGTACGCGCGCGTCGACGCGCTGCGCGGCGACACCGAGGCCGGCGTCACCGACGCGCTCGCGCAGGGCAACACCTCCATGCAGGCCCGTCTCGAACGCGACATCCTCGTCGCCGAGCGCTCCGGGCTGCTCGCCGCGCTCGACGCCGTCGACGGCTCGCTCTGCTTCGGCCGGATCGACCTCACCTCCGGCACCCACCACCACATCGGCCGGATCGGCCTGCGCGCCGACGACACCGAGCGCACCCCGGTGCTGATCGACTGGCGCGCGGACGTCGCCCGCCCCTTCTACCTGGCCACCGGCCACACCCCCATGGGGCTGCGCCGCCGCCGGCACATCACCACCGGCGGCCGCAGCGTGACCTCGCTGCACGACGAGATCCTCGACCTCGGCGACGCCACCCGCACCGGCCACGAGGACCCCACCGGCGACGCCGTGCTGCTCGCCGCCCTCGACTCCGCGCGCACCGGCCGGATGGGCGACATCGTGCGGACCATCCAGGCCGAACAGGACGAGATCATCCGGGCCCCGCACCGCGGGGTGCTGGTCGTCGAGGGCGGCCCCGGCACCGGCAAGACGGCCGTCGCCCTGCACCGGGCCGCCTACCTCCTCTACGAGCACCGCGAACTGCTCGCCCGCCGCGCCGTCCTGATCGTCGGCCCCAACCCCGCCTTCCTCGGCTACATCGGCGAGGTGCTGCCCGCGCTCGGCGAGACCGGCGTCCTGCTCGCCACCGTCGGCGAGCTGTACCCCGGCGTGCGGGCCACCGCCGCCGAAACCCCCGAGGCCGCCGCCGTGAAGGGCCGCGCCGCCATGGCCGAGGTGCTCGCCCGGGCCGTACGGGACCGGCAGGCCCTGCCCGACCCGGTCATCGCCATCGAGCACGACCGCGAACTCCTGCTGCTCGACGACGGGTTGGTGAGCGTCGCCCGGGAGCGCACCCGGGCCGCCAAGCTCCCGCACAACGCGGCACGCGAGCACTTCGAGGGCCACATCCTCAACACCCTCACCGACATGGTCGCCGAACGCATCGGCACCGACCCCTACGACGGCGGCAACCTCCTCGACCCGAGCGACATCACCCAGATCCGCGACGAGCTCGCCGAGAACCCCGAAGTCTGGTCGGCCATCGACCGGTTGTGGCCCCGGATCACGCCGCGCCGGCTGGTCGCCGACCTCCTCGCCGCACCCGACGGTCACCTCACCCCCGAGGACGCCGACGCCGTACGCCGCCCGGTGACGCGGCGCTGGACCGTCGAGGACGTGCCGCTGCTCGACGAGGCCGCCGAACTCCTCGGCGAGGACGACCGGCTGACCCGCGCCCGCGCCGAACGCGAGCGGCAGACCCAGGTCGCCTACGCCCAGGGCGTGCTCGACGTCTCCTACGCCTCCCGCACCTACGAGTTCGACGACCGCGCCGACGACGACAGCGAGGTGCTGTCCGCCCACGACATCATCGACGCCGAACGGTTCGCCGAACGCCAGGAGGAAGAGGACTTCCGCAGCGCCGCCGCACGCGCCGCCGCCGACCGGACCTGGGCGTTCGGGCACATCATCGTCGACGAGGCGCAGGAACTGTCCCCGATGGCCTGGCGGTTGCTGATGCGGCGCAGCCCCACCCGCTCGATGACCCTGGTCGGCGACCCCGCCCAGACCTCGGAGGCGGCCGGCGTCGGCGCCTGGGCGGACATCCTCGCCCCGTACGTCGAGGACCGCTGGGAACACACCCGCCTCGGCGTCAACTACCGCACCCCCGCCGAGATCATGGACCTCGCGGCGGCCGTGGTGCGCGCCGCGGACCCCGGCTTCCGGCCGCCGCGCTCGGTCCGTTCGACGGGCGTACGGCCCTGGGCGCGCGCCGCCGACGACCTGCCCGGCGCCGTCGCCGAGGCCGTCGGCGAACTCACCCCGGACGAAGGCCGCCTGGCGGTGATCGCGCCGCGCGCACTGCACCGCGCGCTCGCCGCCCGGCTCGACGGCGTGACGGCCGGGGCCGAGCCCGACCTGACGCGGACCGTCGTCCTCCTCGACCCCCGCCAGGCGAAGGGCCTCGAGTTCGACTCCGTCCTGGTGGTCGAGCCCGGCCGGTTCGGCACCAGCGACCTCTACGTCGCGCTCACCCGGGCCACCCAGCGGCTCGGCATCGTGCACACGGCACCGCTGCCGGAGCCGCTGGCAGCGGCCCTCGCCGCCACAACCGGCGGTGGTGCTACGCGGGCCGCAGCCACACCGTCGCCAGCGGTGGCAGAGTGAGCCCGATGCTCGCCGGCCTGCCGTGCCACCCCCGCGGGTCCGGCTTCACCGGATCCGGGTTGACGACGTCGCCACCGCCGTAACGTGCGCTGTCGGTGTTCACGACCTCACGCCAGGCCGGTACGTCGGCCGGGACGCCCAGCCGGTAGTCGTGGCGGACCACCGGGGAGAAGTGGGACACCGCGAGCAGCGGGTTCCCGGCGGCGTCGTAGCGCAGGAACGCCAGTACGTTGTCGTCGGCGGCGTCGCTGGTGATCCACTGGAAGCCGGCCGGGTCGGTGTCCTGCTCCCACAGCGCGGGGTCGGCCCGGTAGACGGTGTTGAGGTCGCGGACCAGGTCGCGCACCCCGCGGTGGTCGTCCGCGGCGCCGTAGGCCGGGTCGAGCAGCCACCAGTCCGGGCCGTGCGCCTCGGACCACTCGGAGCCCTGCGCGAACTCCTGGCCCATGAAGAGGAGCTGCTTGCCCGGGTGGGCCCACATGAAGCCCAGGTAGGCACGGACGTTGGCCCGCTGCTGCCACCAGTCGCCCGGCATCTTCGACACCAGGGACCCCTTGCCGTGCACCACTTCGTCGTGGGAGACGGGCAGGACGTAGTTCTCGCTGTACGCGTACACCATCGAGAACGTCATCTCGTGGTGGTGGTGCTTGCGGTGCACCGGCTCGTGGCTCATGTACGCCAGCGAGTCGTGCATCCAGCCCATGTTCCACTTCAGCCCGAAACCCAGACCGCCGAAACCGCTCGGCCCCTTGTGGTGCGTGGCGCGGGTGACGCCGTCCCAGGCGGTGGACTCCTCGGCGACGGTGACCACGCCGGGCGCCCTGCGGTACACGGTCGCGTTCATCTCCTGAAGGAACGCCACCGCGTCCAGGTTCTCCCGGCCCCCGTGCTCGTTCGGGGTCCACTGGCCCGGCTCGCGCGAATAGTCCAGGTAGAGCATCGAGGCGACGGCGTCGACCCGCAGCCCGTCGATGTGGAACTCCTCGCACCAGTACACGGCGTTGGCCACCAGGAAGTTGCGCACCTCACGGCGGCCGAAGTCGAACTCCAGGGTGCCCCAGTCGGGATGCGCGGCCCGCAGCGGATCCTCGTGCTCGTACAGGGGCCGCCCGTCGAACTCCGCCAACGCCCAGGCGTCGCGTGGGAAATGGGCCGGCACCCAGTCCATCAGCACGCCGACACCGGCCTGGTGCAGGGCGTCCACCAGATACCGGAAATCGTCCGGGGTGCCCAGGCGCGCGGTCGGTGCGTAGAAACCGGTGACCTGGTAACCCCATGAACCGCCGAACGGGTGCTCGGCGACCGGCATCAGCTCCACATGCGTGAACCCCAGGTCCTTCACGTACGCGGGCAGCTGCTCCGCCAGCCGGCGGTACGTCAGTCCCGGCCGCCAGGACGGCAGATGCACCTCGTACACCGAGAACGGCGCCTCGTGCGCGGGCCGTTCGGCGCGCCGTGCCAGCCACTCCGCGTCCTGCCACTCGTGGTGCGAGGACGTCACCACCGACGAGGTGGCCGGCGGGGTCTCCGTGCGGCGGGCCAGCGGATCGGCGCGCAGCGTCTTCGAGCCGTCGGGCCGGGTGATCTCGAACTTGTACAGCTCGCCCTCACCGATGTCCGGCACGAACAGCTCCCACACCCCCGAGGAGCCCAGCGAGCGCATCGCGTGCCCGGCGGCGTCCCAGAAGTTGAAGGTGCCGGCCACCCGCACGCCCCGGGCGTTCGGCGCCCACACCGAGAACCGGGTGCCCCGCACGCCCTGGTGGGTCATCGGGTGCGCCCCGAGCACCTGCCACAGCTGCTCGTGGCGTCCCTCGCCGATCAGGTGCAGATCCAGCTCGCCGAGCGTGGGCAGCAGGGCGTACGCGTCCACGACGTCGTGCACCGCCCCCTTGTACGCCACGTGCAGCCGGTACGGCGGCACGTCCGGCAGGTGCAGCACCGTGGAGAAGAACCCGTTGCCGTCGTCGTGCAGCTCGGCCCGCAGCTCCCCGGCGACGACGGTCACCCCGAGCGCGTGCGGCCGGAACGCCCGGAAGGCGACACCCCCGACGGGCACGGGGTGGGCACCGAGCACGGAGTGCGGGTCGTGGTGGGTGCCGTCCAGCAGCCGGGCCCGGTCGTCCGGGCTGACAGCGGCGGCCGCCGCCGCCGCGGGGGAGACGGCGGTGGGATCCACGGTGGGTGTTCCGTCCGCGGTGGCCTTCGTGGCGGATGTCTTCTTCGTGGCCGTGGTGGTACCGGCCGTCGTGGTCCTGGTCGCCGTCTTCCGGGTCACGGCCTTCTTGGCCGCCGTCTTCTGAACCGCAGTCTTCCTGGCGGCGGTCTTCTTCGCCGGGGCGGTCGGGGCGGCGGTCTTCTCGGCTGCCGATTTCCTCGCCGGGGCCTTCTTCGCCGGGGTCTTCCGGGCCGGGGCGGACCCGGGTGCGGGCGCCGCGGTGTCCGTGGCGGGTGCCGTCGCTGCCGTCTCGGTGGCGACGGAGTCCGCCACGGCTGCCTCTTCGGGTGCCGTCCTCGTCGCGGCGGTCTTCCTGGCCGTGGCCGTGGCTGTCTTCGCCGGTGCCTTCCGGGCCGTCGCCTTCCTGGCGGGAGCCGCTTCCGTGGCGGTGGTGCCGGCCGCTGTCACCGTCCCGGCGGCCTTCTTCACCGCCTCGGCCGTCCGGGCGACCGCCTTCTCGGCCACCGCGGTCTTCCCGGCGGGAGCCTTCTTGGCCGCCGCCTTCTTCACCCCCGCCGTCCCGGCGGCGTCCTTCCCCGTCAGGACTTCGTCCGGCGCCGCCTTGCCGGCGGTGGCCTTCGCAGCCGCCGCCTTCTTGCCGGGTGCCTTCTTGGCCGTGGCCTTCCTGGCGGTGGCGCCCGTGCCGGAGGCGGTCTTCTTCGCCGCCGTCTTCTTCACCGGCAGGGCTTTCGCCGGTGAGGCGTCCGGCGCGGGCTCCGCCGATGGGGCGGGCGTCGTCTTCGGGTCCGGACCGGGGGAAGGGGAACGGGGGGTCACGTGCGGTGCCTCCTCGGCGAGGGTGCTAAGAGAGTGCGGTCAAGGAGTCGGGTCGGTGCGTACGGCGGACGGGTGGACGTCGCGTGACTGTGCTCAGATCACGTCGGTCGTGGCGAGGCGGCGCACCGCGGAGAGCGGTACGGGCAGCCAGTCGGGGCGGTGCCGGGCCTCGTAGAGGACCTCGTAGACCGCCTTGTCCGTCTCGTAGGCCCGCAGCAGTACCGGATCGGTGCGCGGGTCGCGGCCGCCGGCCTCCGCGTACCCGGTGCAGTACGCCGCCCGGCAGGCGGTCGCCCACTCCTCGGGGGCGCCCGCCGAATGGGCGGCGTAGTCGAAGGAGCGGAGCATGCCCGCCACGTCCCGGGCCACGGGCTGCGGCATCCGGCGTTCGGCGAGCGGCTTGGCGGGCTCGCCCTCGAAGTCGATCAGCGACCACTCCCCGGACGGCGTGTGCAGGCACTGCCCGAGATGCAGGTCGCCGTGGATGCGCTGGGCGGTCCAGGTTCCGCCCTCGGCCGAGAGGTCGGCCAGCGCCTCGAACGCCGAGTGCAGCCCGGGCACGTAGGGACCGAGCGCCGGGACGGCCTGCGCCGCGTGTTCGAGGCGCTCGGCCATGCCGTCCACCAGGAACCGCATCTGCGCGTGCCCCAGGGTGACCGTCGGCAGGGCGCGGGCCAGCGCGGTGTGGACCTCGGCCGTGGCCCGGCCCAGGGCCCGCGCCTCGGTGACGAAGCCCTTGCCCCCGGCCGCCTCGCGCAGCGCGAGGTCCCAGCCGTCCTCCGAGCCCCGGACGTAGGGCTGGAGCACGCCGAGGACGTACGACTCGCCGGCGACGTCGGTCGTCAGCCACGCCGTCGGCGGGGGCACCCGGGGGCAGCCCTCGCGGGCCAGTGCCAGCGGGAGCTCCAGATCGGGGTTGACGCCGGGGACGATCTTGCGCAGCAGTTTCAGGATGAACCGGTCGCCGTAGACCACGGACGAGTTGGACTGCTCACCGGTCAGCAGCCGGGGGACGAGGCCGCCCGGGATGTCCTGCCGCAGGTCCCGCTCGAAGTGCAGCCCGCCGATGCGGGCCTGGGTGCGCAGGGCTTCCAGGAGCACGTCGGCGGGCCGGGTGTCGTGCAGGGCGTCGTACACGGTGTGGCCGGCGAGCGGCCCGTCCGGGACGTGTCCGATGAGCGCGGGCGCCAGCCGGGGCGGCAGCGCCTCGCGCTCGCCTATGAGCAGCTGATAGCAGTCCCCGGCGTGGGGCGGGGCGCCCAGTGTGCTGGGCTGATGGGCGCGCACCAGCAGGTGGTGCAGGCTTGTCCTGTTGCCGGAGGGCAGCAGTTCGGTGGCCGCGACCAGGGAGAATCCGCTCACCGGCCGTCCCTTTCCGGCGAACCAGCGCTGCCGTGGCAGCCACTCCCGCAGCAAGGGGTCCAGGGATGCGAGGAGGCCCGGCCCGCTGGTGGTGACGGCGTGGGTGGCTGCTTCCGACATGGCGTGGCGTCCTTTCCCCGGTGATCGGGGTCGAGTGATGCGTGCCCCTGGCGGGGCGGGGGAAACCGCCCCGCCCCGCGGTTCTGTCCCGTTCTGTGCGTTCCGTGAACGGGATCGTCCGTTCCGTGAACGGACCGGCCCGCTGGTGACCGGGTTACCGGGACAGACCCTGTCTATGCGCCTGTATGCCGCGGACGCCGCGTTCGCGCCGTGGGACGTTCGCGTGGTGCCGCGTTCGCCCGGTGACGCGTTCGCGCTACGCCGCGTCCTTGCGGAGCCGGAACCAGTAGAAGCCGTGTCCTGCCAGGGTCAGCAGGTACGGCAGCTCTCCGATCGCCGGGAACCGCACCCCGCCGAACAGCTCCACCGGGTGCCGCCCCTCGAACGCCCGCAGGTCCAGTTCGGTGGGCTGTGCGAACCGGGAGAAGTTGTTGACGCACAGGACGAGGTCGTCCCCGTGTTCGCGGAGGAAGGCGATCAC